>NZ_JADEUF010000143.1 GCF_015163655.1 Xenorhabdus griffiniae
GATGAATTAATCGAAAAATACAACGAATGGCTATTTGATGTGTGTCGAGCAGTGGAGGAAGAACTACATGAAACCCGGTATCTATTATGACATTTCCAACGAGGATTATCACCACGGTGAAGGGGTGAGTAAGTCGCAGTTGGATGATATTGCAAAGAGTCCTGCATTTTATAGATGGAAGAAAAATGCCCCAATCGACACGGAAAAGTTAAAAGCGCTGGATATGGGAACAGCATTGCACTGCCTGCTATTAGAGCCTGATGAGTTTATCAATCGGTTCATTGAGGCGCCGGAATTCAACAGAAGGACTGACAAGGGAAAGCAGACTGAAAAGGACTTCTTAAAGGATTGTGAGGATACAGGAAAAACCGTCATGGATTACGAGCAGCATAGGAAGCTGAAATTAATGAGAGATAGTGTCATGGCCCATCATGCAGCCAGATACTTTTTAGAAGCTGACGGATATAGCGAAGCATCCATTTATTGGTCAGACCCAGACACGGATGAGTTATGCCGGATAAGGCCAGATAAATTTTTATTAAATCAGCCTGTCATTGTCGATGTTAAAAAAGTCGCGGACATGGAAAGATTTCCGCGTCATATCGAAGAGCTAAGGTATCACGTACAAAACGCAATGTATCAGGAAGGTTATTTGCGTCACTTCGGAGAATCGCCGCTTTTCCTATTTATTGCAGTTAGTGAAAGGATTGATTGTGCCCGTTATCCAGTGCACGTTTTTGAACTGGATTCAGACGATGTTGATGTTGGGTTCGAGCTATTTAAACAGAATTTACACACCTTCCATGAGTGCCGCATCAACGATGATTGGGGCGGTATAGAACCTATTTCGCGCCCTGATTGGGCCAAACGGAGAAACTAATATGTCACAAGCAATTACTACGTTCGAAAATGAACATGAAGCCGATACATCGGCGGCAATTTTTAGCCCTACGGGGCTGCAAAAGCTACAGGCATTCGCTGAGGTTATGTCTCAAGGGATTGCAACCGTTCCGAAACATCTAGCAGGCAAGCCAGCCGATTGTCTGGCAGTAGCGTTACAAGCCGCGCAATGGCGAATGAATCCATATGCAGTAGCACAAAAAACACATCTCGTTAATGGGGTATTGGGTTACGAGGCGCAGTTAGTAAACGCAGTGGTTACAAGCTCAAAGGCTGTTCGCGGACGCTTTCATTATCGGTATGGCGGGGATTGGGAGAAAATCACAGGAACCAAGAATAAATCAGACGAAAGCGGGTTGTTCGTTGAAGTGGGTGCAATCCTTAATGGTGAGTCTGAAATTACATGGGGAGAGCCTGTTTATCTTATCGATATTACGACACGAAACTCCCCGCTGTGGAAAACGGCACCTAAACAGCAAATTGCTTATCTAGCCGTGAAATACTGGGCGCGCCTTTATTGCCCTGAAGTGATCCTAGGTGTTTATACGCCTGATGAGTTTGAGTCAGAGCCTCGTGCTATGCGCGATGTAACCCCAGTCACAACAAAGCAATCTCTCAATCAATTAATCAACAACAAGCCAGTAAAGGATGAGCCAAAAGGTGACAAACGCACGCCTGATGAGTTGCTGTGTGATTTCACTGAGGCTGCAAATAACGCGAAAAGCATTGAAGAATTAAATAAGTTCTATACCTACAGCGCCAAGAAGCTAGCACGCGAGCAGGATGCGCTAGATAAAGCTACTGATGTTTATCAAATTAGAAAAGATGAACTAAACGGCATGGAGAATGAAACTCATGACCGCGGAACCGAGTAAATATTTCTACGGTAAACCCTGTCCGAATGGACACACGCTGCGCTACACAAAAAATCGCAGATGCGTTGTGTGTAGACGAATATGCGCCAATGAGAATCAAGGTAAGTATGTGAGTAAAGTCAAGAAAAAACCAGCACAACCAGCACCACCTACCACCGATTTTCAACACCGAGTCACCGTGCTCGGCAATCCAGATAGGACCCTGTAACCCCAACCCTATCACTACGCTGCTATGCGGCGGGAGGATGATTGTGGAAAAAACGCCATGGAATCCAAGCATAAAAGCAATCAGGAAAGTCAAAGATCCGCTACCTGCACCTACCGAATGTCGTTACTGCAATGGGAATGTGGCAATAGTCAGTCATGAAGATGTATATGGCCGGAGTTATGGAAATTGGCCATGGTTGTATATATGCACTACATGCCGAGCCTATGTGGGGATGCACCCATTTACGGATATTCCACTAGGGACATTAGCAAATAAAGAAACTCGCGCGGCACGGAATAGCTGCAAACAATATTTCGAACAGATATGGAGATCAGGGAGATTGACGCGCACGGAGGCCTATCATTGGTTAGCAAAACAGCTAGAAATTAGTCCCAGCCAATGCCATTTCGGCTGGTTCGACACTGATATGTGCGAACGGGCAGCGAATATATGTAGGAGGTTTAAATGAAGCAGCTCAAATTTAACGGTGAGATGATAGACGCTATTTTGGCAGGAACTAAGACGCAGACGCGGAGGCCGATTAAACCACAGCCTCAATTGGATGAACAAAAACTAAGTCAAATGGGCGCGATAGCAGAAGGATTTACTCTTGCAGAAGTAGTTAATGGAGCATGGCAAGCTGGATTTATAGATGTTGGTTGCCCGTATGGTGAGTTTGGTGACATCACTAATTTCACCGACAAAGACGGCAATATCAAGGGCAGGCTGGAAATAACGGATGTTCGGGTTGAGCGGTTGCAGGACATAAGCCGGAAAGACGCCATTGCAGAAGGTGGTCCACCCAGTCACACCTCAATAGATGCAGTATCACAGCAGTTCGGATTTCCTGATTTTTCTCGCTCATGGTTTGCGCAAACATGGTGGTCAATCTACGACAAAGAAAGCTGGGCCGCTAACCCGTGGGTTTGGGTTATTGAGTTTCGGAGGATTGAATGACTAATTCAGATTTATGCAGAGCAGCGTTTGAAAAACTGCTATTAACTAAGTTCCGTTATTTTGAAAATGCGTTAGAGAAAGATGGAGACGGAACATATTTCAATATGTCAGCCCAAAATTACTGGGAGGTGTTTCAAGCTGGGTGGAAAGCAAGTCTGGAAATGATTGCTCACAATGAAACGATTAATGATATTTGGGAAATGCTGGAAAGGCAGGGATTTAAAATTAAGGGGCCGGAAATGAACAATGATGTGATTGAGTTGGCAAAGAAACTCGCTGAATATGAAAATATGAAACCTTTGGCATATTACAATTTAGTGGATGGAAAAATATGTAAAAGCATAGATGATTTTGATAAGGACAAAACAATGTTTGCAGTTTGTCTCTATCCCCATCCAAACAAATAACGAGAAATAACATGGATATTATCGACGCAGCGAATGATTTAAATGAGCTGAATATATCTCATGCTCTACAGAACCAACCACCAGCATTAACCAGTATCAACGGAATGTGTCGATGGTGTGAGGCAGAACCAGCAATACATGGTGCATTCTGTAGTCGGGAGTGTGGGGAGGATTATGAGCGGGATAGGCGCAATGGAACGAAAATACGACCTGATATTAGCTGATCCCCCCTGGCAATATAATAACGCAGCCAGCAACGGAGCCGCCAATAATCACTACACCACCACCGATTTTTATTCCCTCGCTCGAATTCCCATAGAGCAAATAGCCGCTGAAAACTCCGTACTCTGTATGTGGTACACGGGGAATTTTGCGGCTGAGGCGATGGAATTAGCCGCAGCATGGGGATTCACCGTCAAGACTATGAAGCTGTTCACATGGGTAAAACTCAACAAGTTAGCGATGGAACGCATAGATAAAGCCATTCAGGAAGAAAAGCTGTTCGATAGCTGGGATTTTATGGAACTACTGAATACTGAAACACGAATGAACGGAGGCAATTATACCCGCAGTAACTCAGAAGACATGTTGATCGCTGTTCGGGGCAATGGACTACCCCGGCAAAGCGCCAGTGTGAAACAGGTGATTTATTCGTGTCTGGGTGAACATTCACAGAAACCGCGAGAGGTTCATTACAGGTTGGAGCGATTATACGGCGATGTACCACGCATTGAGTTATTCGCCCGCGAGTCAATGGACGGCTGGGATACATGGGGGAATGAGTCGCCGATAAATAATGTCGAATTTATTAGTGAGGCTAAATTCATCACCGATGACTAGCGAATTCGAGAACGCAAGGAGGAAGGTAGCAAGGGAATGCCTGGAGGAACTGAGGCGCCTACCCAAATACGATGACACCGCAGTTACCGCAATCCTCGATAAATACACCCCCAAATTTAAACCACTCAACCACATGAAATTCAGCGCTAAATCAGTGCTGGTGCACTATGTGCGGATGATTCAGAAGGAGATGAAGGATGGATGTTCACGATGAATTATTTCTAACCGAACAGGCTGCTAATTTCCTGAAATGCTCAGTTAGGCGCGTCAGGAAATTAATAAAAGATGGTGAATTACCTGCGAGACGTAGAGGGAGGGAAGGTGAGGGGCCATATGAGATTTTGCGATCATCATGTGTTGCATATATCCACAACCTACATAAAAATGTCAGCGTGAATGCTGATTGTCATGGTAAATCAAAAAGGAGTTTTACATGTCGATCAAATTACGATACGGAGTATGGCACTGTGACTTCGTTACGCCGAGCGGAAAGCGAATTAGACAAAGCCTTGGCACCTCAGATAAGAAATTAGCTCAAGAACTGCATGATAAGTTGAAATCGGACTCATGGAAAGTTGAGAGGCTAGGTGAAGATCCTGAGTATTACTTTGATGAGGCTTGCCTGCGCTGGTTAAAGGAAAAACAGCATAAGCGCACAATAGACAAAGATAAAGGGAAGATTAGGTTTTGGTTGCAGCACTTTAAAGGAAGAGTTCTGAGTACCATTACCAATAATGAGTGTCAGGATATAGTTTCGCGGATGAGGAACCGAAACGCATCAAAAGGATATCCATCTCAGTCATCTAAATATGCTCATTTGGCATTTATCAGATCTCTGTTGCGGATAGCAGCAAATGAATGGGGATGGTTAAAGGCCGCCCCGTACATAAAAGCACTGCCACCGAGACAACCAAGGATAAAATGGCTAACTCGTGAACAAGCGCAAGCTCTGATAGATAATGCTGTTGATTATCTAAAACCAGTGATTATTTTCGCTCTAGCTACAGGACTTAGAAGGTCCAATATTTTAGAGTTGGAATGGTCACAGGTTGATTTAGTAAGAAGAGTGGCCTGGGTAAACCCAGACCAATCTAAAAACTATCGAGCTATTGGAGTTTCGCTCAATGACATTGCCTGTCAGGTTATTCGGGAACAGATAGGCAGGCATACAAAGTATGTTTTTGTCAGAGAGCGAAAGTTAAAGGGGGTTACTGATATGGTGCCAATGAGGGTTGATGCCAATAAATCATTCAAGTCTGCCATGAAACGGGCGGGAATAGAAGGATTTCGATTCCATGACCTGCGCCACACGTGGGCTAGTTGGCTGATTCAATCTGGTGTCCCACTATCAGCATTGCAAGAAATGGGGGGATGGGAGAGCATAGAAATGGTTAAACGATATGCTCATTTATCCCCAGTGCATTTGCAAGAGCACGCGAAAAATATTGACAGTATTTTATGCGTGCATGACACGAATATGACACTCAAGAAAGCTGCTGGAAATAATTAACTCTATAACCTATTGATTTAATTGGTGGGTCGTGGGAGGCTCGAACTCCCGACCAATTGATTAAGAGTCAACGGCTCTACCAACTGAGCTAACGACCCATCAAGATTAATTATTCTCCAATGTCAACTTGGCGTCAATGGACTATATCCATTTTTTACTAATTGAATGAAATACGCACAGTAAACGCTTAACGAATCGGTTTAATTATAACCATTCTGTTTTTCATGTGAAATCCTTCTGTTAATAGCGCGGTTGTCTATGTCAAAATGTTCTATTAAACACAGCTTGAGGGTATTAAGGCCATGCTGTGAGAATAAATTGGATACAACTATGGAAGAAAAAATACAACCCACTCACACTACTGAAACTGGAAGTTCGCACTTGCAGCGAAGTCTTACCAACCGACATATACAGTTAATTGCAATTGGTGGTGCCATCGGTACTGGTCTGTTTATGGGATCAGGCAAAACTATCTCTCTTGCTGGGCCATCGATTATTTTTGTTTATATGATCATAGGCTTTATGCTGTTTTTTGTTATGCGGGCAATGGGAGAGCTATTGCTTTCTAATTTGCACTATAAGTCGTTTAGCGATTTCTCCGCAGATTTACTAGGGCCGTGGGCCGGCTTTTTTGTCGGCTGGACTTATTGGTTCTGCTGGGTAATTACTGGTATAGCCGATATTGTTGCCATCACTGCTTATGTTGGATATTGGGTACCTGGTTTTCCAGAATGGGGAAGTTCGCTTTTGTGTGTTCTGGTATTGCTAACTCTGAATCTCGCGACAGTTAGGCTGTTTGGTGAACTGGAGTTTTGGTTTGCCATGATCAAAATTATTGCCATTATTGCCTTGATTGTGACAGGAGGCATTTTGGTTGGCATCAATTTTAAATCACCAGCAGGACATGTTGCAGCACTTTCTAATGTCTGGAATGATGGTGGTATGTTTCCTATGGGGTTAAGCGGATTTTTTGCAGGGTTCCAGATCGCGATATTTGCTTTTGTTGGTATTGAGTTAGTGGGAACTGCTGCAGCGGAAACTAAAAACCCAATGAAATCTTTACCAAAAGCGATCAATGCTATTCCTATCCGTATTATCACGTTTTATGTATTGGCTTTGATTGTCATTATGTCAGTCACACCGTGGCGAGCTGTTAGCGCGGATAAAAGTCCTTTTGTGGAATTGTTCGTTTTGATTGGATTACCCGCTGCTGCCAGCATCGTTAACTTTGTGGTTTTAACTTCTGCGGCATCTTCGGCAAATAGTGGGGTTTTCTCCACTAGCCGGATGTTGTTCGGTCTGGCGAAAGAAGGAGATGCACCAAAGCAGTTTAGCCGTCTTTCCCGCCGTTCGGTTCCGGCATCAGGGTTGGTCTTTACTTGTCTGTGTCTCTCATTTGGAGTCATTTTGATCTATTTTATCCCCGATGTGATGCGGGTTTTTACTCTAGTGACAACCGTTTCTGCGATCCTGTTTATGTTTATTTGGAGCATGATCTTGTGTTCCTATCTGGTTTATAGAAAGCGTCGCCCAGAATTACACCAGGCTTCGGTGTATAAAATGCCATTTGGTATTGTTATGTCTTGGGTATGCTTGGTTTTCTTTGCTTTTGTTTTGGTATTGCTTTCTTTGCAGCCAGATACTCGCCAGGCGTTATTAGCCACACCAATCTGGTTTATTATTTTAATGATCGGGTTTCAGATTGTGAAAAAGCGTAAAATCCGCCTTGCTCATTAAGCAAAAGAATCCTGCTAATTAATCTGGATGGCCCAAATATTGGGCCATTTTTTCTCTTAAACAGGTATGATCGTACCTCGATGGAATCTAAGCTGCCATTTACCAGTTGAAGATAATTGCTAAATTGATGAACGAAGTGCTTGATTGAAAAGGTTGCCAGTTAGATCCATTTCGTAAGATTGATAAGTTAGTAATACAATATTTTTATCAAGAAGGTTTATAGAAAAGTTTTTTGAGAAAAGCTGAAAATTAGTTTTTCTTTCTGTAGTTAAATAACTTTTCAAAATGGTAGGAGTGTCGAAGAAACTCAGTCCAATTTTTGCGAATTTTGATTTTCCACAAACAAAAAAGCAAAAGAGAGGACTGAGTCATGCTTAT
>NZ_JADEUF010000144.1 GCF_015163655.1 Xenorhabdus griffiniae
GGATCCCTTTAACTGCACAACAAGAGGGACAGGTCACATCAATCTTTGCCATCTGAATGTTCTCCAAATAGGCATACTATACATGATTCAATAAATTGATGTCACGACCCAGATTTTTAACTTTGAATACACGTACTGACCTTGAAAATCTTTATCGCAGAGAGTGATAAAACGCAGGAAACTTTTTCTTACACTAAATCTAATTCTTGTTGGATTTTATCCACCCCACATATAAATTTTGATTGCTCACTGAGTTTCACAATAAGTATTTGACCTTGACTCATTCAATAGATACAGTATTTAACTGTAACCATCAACGATCCCATTGCCTGCAAGGATCACCGAAACCAAAACTCCCGTAGCCTGAAAGGGAGAGCATGTAGTGATGTGATGGACGTCCCCTTTTTCAGCGGCAAACAGTGTCATCTTTCTTTCCGACTTTTCGATGCATTGAATTTCGGGAGAACATCTCATGAATACGATCAAAGTCGTTGGCATTGACCTCGCCAAAAACGTTTTTCAAGTCTGTGTCTGGATGGACGTAAGCGCTCAATTAACCTGTAAGGTTTTACACGATAGCCTTCCGGCGGGAGCCATTCACTTTTCAAACTCCGGAGTACCCGTTCCATCGGTGAATTATCATAGCAGTTGCCTCTGCGGTTCATGCTTATGAAATAGCCATGAAGCAAAGGAATATTGATATCTATTCTTTGATGATCTTGGCTATTTCTTATAATTTTAGATTTATTTAAATGTTAATCATGAATTATTATTTCATACTTAACTACACATGCTTAAGTCTAACCTCACATTCAGTCCAGTACCGACATTCACTATTATGCAACTAGATTCCATCAATACACGGCGAGATGAGCTGATTCATTCACTCCATAACTGTGTCGAAAGTAATGCCTCTATCGGCTTTATTGCGCCATTGGAAGAAAACGAAGCAGAGCAATATTGGCAAGATGTTGAAGCAGATCTTATATCAAGTCATCGAGTGCTCCTTGTCGCGTTGGAAGGTGAAAATATCGCAGGTTCAGTGCAACTTCCCTCTGCAAGAAAAAGAATGGATTGCACCGTGCCGATGTAGAAAAACTGATGGTACATACCGCTTACCGCCAGCGTGGGCTTGGTAGAAAGTTGATGAATGAACTTGAGCGCCTGGCGAAACAATATCAACGTCATTTACTGGTATTGGACACACGCATTCACGATCCAGCGTCTACACTGTACCGAAAATGTGGTTTTATTGAAGTCGGGCAGATCCCCAATTTTGTCATCGATTCCAACGGAGAATTTTCAGGGACAACGTATTTTTATAAGTGGATTGAAGATGTTCTGTAAAAAAACAAAAAGCCCTGAGTCAAAAACTCAGGGCATCTATCAATAATGGTATCGACAGGCTGCAATCATGATTTGATCTTCTTCAATCGTATATACCAAACGATGTTCCTCAGTAATACGCCTTGACCAAAATCCTGCCAAATTATGTTTTAATGGCTCTGGCTTACCAATCCCTTCGAAAGGATGACGACATATATCTTTGATAAGCTGATTAATACGCTTCAGTATTATCTTATCTGTTTGCTGCCAGTAAAGATAATCCTCCCAGGAACTACCGGAAAAGGTAATTTTCATCAATCCAGATCCAATTCCTTAGCCTGCCCCTTTCCTGAGCGTAATTCTGCAATTGAATCCATTAACCGACTCGCATTATTTGGAGAACGCATCAAATAGGCCGTTTCCTGCAATGATTCATAATCAGACAAAGACATCAACACACAGCTTTCCCCATTTTTTCGCGTAATAATTGCAGGGCTACAATCGTTAACTACGCTGATCATCGTTTCGGAAAGATGCTGCCTGGCTTCACTATAGGTTAAAACTTTCATTATGACTGCCCCATTCAATTTATTGATGATAATGTACACCAATCGACCAAATCATTTGTACAATATATTGTACGATTATATTTTAGTCAATGTGTGAACGGTGATATTTCGACAGCAGCAAGAATTAATGACTCATGCTTCAAGATTGGAAGATTGATTCGTTTTAATAGAAATTTTTTCGCAAAAAATAAAAGCCCTGAGTCAAAAACTCAGGGCTTATAAATTCTGGCGGTGCGGACGGGACTCGAACCCGCGACCCCCGGCGTGACAGGCCGGTATTCTAACCAACTGAACTACCGCACCGCATGGCGTTCTGGTTGAGAACGGGGTGGATAATACGGGCTACGATAAAATCCGTCAATCGCTTTTTATAACAAAATAGTTTATTTGCACAGTATTTCGCCGCAATTATGCATTTACCCCTATTTTGCTGCTGTTCCTCAATGTATCTGTTCAGGTTTTATACGCCAAAGACAGCTTCCCCCCTTCTTTTCCACCAAATCCAAACGAGATTCATGCTGAATTAATTCTTCATCGGAAGCATAAACAATTTTCAGACCTGACTGTGGGCGAGTAATCTTCTGGATTTCTGCAACTTGCGTACTGCCTGACGTTTCCCCTTCCATCGAAAAAGCCAATGATGTCTGACCACCCGTCATTGACAGATAAACATCCGCCAGAATCTCGGCATCGAGCAACGCCCCATGGAGGGTACGTTTTGAGTTATCGATATGGTAACGATCACATAACGCATCGAGATTATTACGTTTGCCGGGGAAAAGTTTCCTTGCCAATGCCAAAGTATCTGTAATAGTACAAAACTCAGCAGTCGGTGGAATATTACGATTCAGTTTACTGAATTCATAATCCATAAAGCCGATATCAAACGTTGCGTTATGAATAATCAACTCAGCACCACGGATAAACTCAATAAATTCATCAGCGATATCAGCAAATTTCGGTTTATCCTGCAAAAATTCATCACTAATACCGTGAACTTCAAACGCTTCTGGATCAACTAAACGTTCTGGCTTGATATAAATATGAAAATGGCGTCCAGTCAGACGACGGTTGATAACCTCCACGGCACCAATTTCAATGATGTTGTGTCCTTCATAGTGAACCCCTAGTTTGTTCATACCGGTTGTTTCAGTATCGAGGACTATTTGGCGAGTAATAGCAGTGCTCATCATGTTTTTTTGTGTCAGACTTAGATTTTTGATTAAAGACAATATAGGAAGAGTCTACCAAAAATGAACAAACAGGTAGAAATTTTCACCGATGGTTCTTGCCTCGGTAATCCTGGTCCTGGCGGATATGGCGTTTTACTCCGCTACCAACAGCAAGAAAAAACCTTGAGTGGCGGTTATTTTCGCACAACCAATAACCGTATGGAATTAATGGCAGCCATAATAGGATTAGAAGCTCTCAAACGTCCCTGTGCCGTGATCTTAACGACGGACAGCCAGTATGTACGTCAAGGGATCACCCAATGGATCCATAATTGGAAAAAACGCGGCTGGAAAAAAGCGGATAAATCTCCCGTCGTCAATGTCGATCTCTGGCAGCGGCTCGATAAGGCTATCTCGCAGCATGACATTGATTGGCGCTGGGTAAAAGGCCACGCTGGACATCGGGAGAATGAACGGTGTGATGAGCTGGCTCGCACAGCCGCTAATAACCCCACTCAAGCGGATAATGGCTATATCGAAAGCGAAAATTAACCCACCAACTCATGAGCGTCGGTGAATATTTTTCGCCGCTCCCAGTGCATTACTGAATCTTGGTTTCATCAATCTTGCCCGCATGGGGTTTAATGTCAACGGTATCGTCCGTTTGCGGGCGATAATCACATTCAGACAACCCAATATTGACATACAGGAGTTATCAAAACGCTTTCCATTTTGCCACGGTAAAACATGGAAGTTGGCGTGATGGATAACTTCATAATTAAGAAGACGCAGCCAATCCAATTGGCGCAGCATTGTAAACATTTGAGCTTTGCAAGATTGCCGACGATATACCGGAGCAATCATTTCCCTGAAACCTAATATACTCATTGGATTAAAACCACTGATGATCAACCAACCATCGTCTATCATAATCCTATCAACTTCTCTCAAAAGCCAATGTGGATCAATACTATAAGTCAACATATGTGCCAACAAGCAGGCATCAACAGATTTAGTTGCAAAAGGGAGATAATTGGGATCAGCAATGACATCCATATTTTGCCCTTGTAATCCTATATTGACTTGATGGCTGACCAAACAGGAACGAGTATCAATTTCGGCACTTAAGTTACCAATTTTCACTAAATGAAAACCAAAAATTTTGGGCCACCATGGTTCCAATTGACGTTCCAGAGCGACACGGTAATATTCTCCCCACGGTAACTCGACCCAAGAAGTAGGGAGGGTTATTTGCTTGATTAAACGTGCTGATCGCATGTCATCTTCCTTTCAACCTACTTATAAACCTACAATGAAAATGAGGCATATAATGGAGCTTATCAGGATACCAGCCCTTTCAGATAACTACATTTGGTTACTTTGTGATGAAAACAAGCATTGCGCCATTATCGATCCTGCTGAATCACAACCTGTGATTGATATATTAGCAGCAAATCAACTTACTCCCGCTGCGATACTGCTGACACACCACCATTATGATCATGTTGGCGGGGTTCCTGGACTACGCAAACAATATCCTAAGTTACCCGTATACGGCCCTGAAGAGACACAAAACAAAGGAACAACTCATATTGTCTATGAAGATAACACCGTTGAAATAGGAAATTTTTCTTTCCGAGTCATAGCGCTGCCAGGACATACACTTGGCCATATTGCATTCTATCAGGCTCCCTATCTGTTTTGTGGAGATACTTTGTTTTCTGGGGGTTGTGGACGACTATTTGAAGGTACAGCCGAACAAATGTTTTCCTCTCTGGAGAAAATTTCATCATTATCCGATGATACATTGATCTGCTGTGCTCACGAATACACGGTAGCAAATATGAAATTTGCAAAAGCAGTATTACCTGACAATCAGATTATTCACGATTATTATCAAAAAATGCTTAAATTACGTGAAAATAACCAGGCAACAGTCCCAACAGATTTACAAACAGAGAAAAAAATCAATGTTTTCTTAAATTGCCACGATATTGATTTACAAAAAAATATCGGTATCAAACCTAATTCCATGCCACTTTCTTCTATTTTTCAGCAATTAAGGGCCTATAAAGATCGATTTTAATTTTATTGGGTTGTCTTCTACGTAATAGGCCAGTATCATTGCTCACCTTTTAGGCAAGCATTAGAAAAGAACATGAAGACAAAAACGATCTTGTTCACCTCTGTTCTTCTTGCTGGGTGTCAATCGGGCCTGCAAACAAAGGCGCCTTCCCAGCAACAAGCACAGAAGATGTCTTCAACGAATCAGAAAGTAAACGGTATTGCAGCATCAGATGATCCTGCAAACTGGAAAGTGAGTCCGACAGCCCAACAAGATTTGTGGGGACATATTCGCGATGAGTTGAAGATGGAAATTCCTGCTAATAGCAGGGTGAGCGAACAACAAAGTTACTATTTGAAGCACAAGGGCCATATCCAAAATGTAATATTGCGTGCAGAACCATACATTTACTGGATAGTTGAGCAGCTTGATAATCGACATATGCCAATGGAGCTGGTATTGCTGCCCATAGTGGAGAGTGCTTTTGATCCCCATGCTACTTCCTACGCCAAGGCGGCAGGATTATGGCAGATTATCCCAAGTACTGGCCGTCATTATGGCCTGAAACAAGATAAATGGTACGATGCCCGTCGTGACATTGCGGCATCAACCACCGTCGCTCTTGATATGCTTGAATACCTCAACACGCGATTCAATGGAGATTGGCTTTTGACCATTGCTGCTTACAACAGTGGCGAAGGCAGGGTTATACGTGCCATCAAAGACAATAAAGCACAAGGGAAACCAACAGACTTCTGGTCATTGTCACTGCCACGGGAAACAATGCACTATGTACCCAAGATATTGGCATTGAGTAACATCATTCGCCATAACGAACAGTTTGGTTTCAAACTTCCTAAGCCTAACAGCCAACACGCTCTGGCAAAGGTTGAAGTGGGGCAACAGATTATGTTGTCGCAAGCGGCTGAACTATCCGGGCTATCATTGACATCAATCAGGGCATATAACCCTGGCTATAAACAAGGTATGACGTCTCCTCATGGACCGCACTACATTATGCTCCCCAGGAAGAACGTTAACCAATTTAAGGCGTCTTTGGCCAATAAAAACGTCTTGAGTGACATCCGTCTGGCGGTTAAAAACAATACCTACAAGGTACAGCAACAAAGTCACTATACTGTTCGCGCCGGAGATACATTGTCCGCGATTGCAAAGCGTTTCAAGACTACTCACCGAGAATTGCAAAGGCTAAACAGCTTAAAAACAGCTGATCTGCTTAAGCTCGGCCAAGTGCTGAAAATCGATAGTAGCGGCCCCGTCACCTATCAAGTGCGCAAAGGGGATTCATTTTTCAGTATCGCGAAACGTCATGGTGTAAATCTTAATGATTTAATTAGCTGGAATAAGAGCATAAAAATCAAAGAGATAAAACCTGGCATGGCGTTAACGCTTTACCTTAATTAAGGGAGTTTATCCTCTCCAATATACAGTTCCCTAGCCTTTGGGACAGGGAACTATTGCATTGACAATAAAATGATAATTAGAATCAAGAAAGAGGAAATACAAATTGGTATCATTAAAACAAAATATAAATAATTTACCTAATGCCTTTATCAAAATAAAAAAGTATCTTCTACTCCCTTCTGCATTCCCATTAACGTCCACTCCCTATCTAGAAACAGAAAGCCATGATTACGGAGCCATGCGGTTTCAACTAGCTGGCAAATCGATAATTTTTCGTCAAGCTAAAACAACACCTAATAAACAAGGGCAATTTGTGACTCTTTGGAAAAGGCCAACTCCAGATTCAGAAATAATGCCTTTTGAAAAAAATGATGACATTGATTTTTGTCTAATAGCGACTTTTTCAGAGCATCAAAAAGGTATTTTTCTGTTTGACTCACATGTTTTGATAAAACAAGGTATATTTTCAAGTCAAACTAAAACGGGTAAAAGAGCTATTCGAGTTTATCCCACATGGGTATTCCCTACGTCAAGACAAGCACTCCAAACACAAAAATGGCAATCCTCATATTTTATAAATTTCGATAAACAGGAAACCGCCATTGAGAAATTTAAGAATATTTTCCTAAATTATAACCATACATATAATAATTAAACTAAATTATTACCGCCTATTTAATTATTATAGAGCTTGGCGTTTTGTCGATTGAACGTAAGGATGCTACGCAGGGAGCCATGCTGCGTACGTGGCTGGAGCAACACGTTTTGCCGGAGTTTTCCGGGCGAATGTTGCCGTCGATACCACTGTAGCGCAACGCTGCGCCCGGTTACACGTCTCAGGCTAGTGCAGCGAGCGGTATGCGCCATTTAAGCACCTACAGGATTCGATAAAATTAGTTATTTTGTTGTTTTTAAATTATTTTATTTAGTTCAACTATCTACCATACTCCCGTATTATTTTGCCTCTGTTTACCCAGGGCTAGATCTCACAATTTCCATAGGGTTATTTAGATTAAATAAAAGTCAGTCCCTAATTTTTTTAGGTACTTTTCTCATTAACACGTTAAGATCTTGCCATTCTAAAT
>NZ_JADEUF010000145.1 GCF_015163655.1 Xenorhabdus griffiniae
CAGGTAGATGAGGTTCAAGCAGAGCCCAAATATGATCTGAAATATCGTGACGGCGGTGTGCAGGTATACTCATGGTTAATCAGCTCTTTTGATGGAAGAAGAAATATTATCGCACAATTTACCTCATGACGACACCATCTAGAAAGCGGTAGTTAATTAGGCAATGTCAGGTACTTGGGAAATTGGCTGACAACGACCTTGATATGATTCATCGCTTTGATCAGCGCCCGCTTTTCCTCTTGAGTAAAATGGTTGTATTCACTGTCGTGGCGGGAGCGCGGGATATTCGCCAAATAGAAAATGGCAGATAACGCTCGTTTATTTTCTTCATAGTAATCGTCTCTTTTATCGCGCATATCGGCAAAAAACCGATTTAACTCCTTTTCATTGTCACCCCAATATGTCGCCCTAATCCTCGACAGGTAATTCAGTCCTTCCAGCCGCTGGCCGAGGTTAATCTGGGCAAACTTTTCTTTCTCTGTATTCGCCATATTTTCCCTCAACATTTTTCTACAAACCGCTCCTCAAAATCCCCCGCGATTTCCAACATTCTCTTCATTTCAAACTATCCACCTATCCTCAATGGCATTTCCGAAATACTTCGATATCAGGCATAAAGATTGAAATTTGGGCGTTCATGATGCAATATCTCTCAATGGTTTTCATCTTAACCAATCTGGGCCCACCAAAGATCTCACATCGAGAACTTAGGCGGGATACTAATAGCTCTTATCTGTACTGTCAATGAAAAATACCAATATTGAGATCAAAATGGGGGCCGATAGTGGGGGAAGACCTGCTATTGAACGTCTTGTCCGCGCATATGGATTTAAATCACGTCAGGCCCTAAGTGACCATTTGGGCGTTTCCAAAAGCACGATGGCAAACCGCTACCTTCGTGATAGTTTCCCTGCGGATTGGATCATCCAGTGCAATCTCGAAACTGGCGCTTCACTGCTGTGGCTGAGCACGGGTCAGGGAGAAATGTTTCCAGATGGAGAAAGCAACAAAAAAGCGGAACGGTTGGAAGATATCATTGCCCCATCCATCTCTCGTGTAAAATTATCGGGCGGTAAACTCAACGAAGTTAGCCCTGTAATTCTGGACAGCGAGTTGATTTCCAAGGAACTCAAAAATCCACTGATTGTTGATGATGGTGCCTCATGGTATCTGCTAGATACGCAGGAAGACAATATTCAAGATGGTTTATGGCTGGTGGATATTGAAGGTATGCACAGTATCAAAAAGATTGCCAAAATCCCAATCAGCAAGATTCGGGTCAGCGATAGCGACGTTACTTTTGATTGTGCAATCAGCGATATCAAATTTATTGGCCGCGTCGCTCTGGTCATATCCAGGCAGTAATAATCTGACATAAAATCGCTTCCATCAAGGTTATCTCTATCCGTTAGGATAACCTTGATGGCGTTCAACCATTTTCATACAAAATCTGAACGCCGAAGCCGATACAGGACATGCTCCCTTAATGGATGGTTTTTTTCTAACCCTGGGTGGAGAAATGTTTTTTCATCTCTAACCATACCCAATTTTTTCATGACATTTTCTGAGCGGTAATTAGAAATCGTGGTAAAAGCGACAACCTCTTCCAATCCGATTTCCGTAAATGCAAAGTCAAAAATTCTGCGAGCGGCTTCACACGTATAGCCTTGCCTCCAAAATGGTTTGTCCAGACGCCAGCCGATTTCAACAAAAGGTGAGAATGGAAATTTGATGTTCGGGACATTCAGTCCTACAGAGCCGATAAACTCACCATTTTGTTTTAATTCAACCGCCCATAATCCCCAGCCACCCTGCATTTCAAACTTGCGAATACAATTATCAATAAAAGTATCGCTTTGCGTCTTAGTCAGTATGTCAGGAAAAAATTCCATTACGTCGGGATTACTACTTAAGCGAAAGAAAGGCTCTCTGTCTTCGGCTTTCCAGGCACGGAGCCGCAATCTTTCTGTTTCTAATTCGACAACCACAACGCCTCCTTGGCTATTGATTATCAAGCGTTACTTTTCGCTTTTGGCTTATCACCTTGATTTTCTCTAATGGAAATAACTCGTTCCATTTCTGGTTTTTTCTTATTATCAACCTGTTCGGATTGGCCAAAAAACAATCCACCGCGTCGAATTGACATACTGCCACAACGACTAATGCCTCGTAACTCGCCATGTTCAAGGATATCTAACGTTTCCGCACAGCATGTGCCTTCAACATGACCATCAATGATAATTTCAGGTGCATTCAGCTCACCTTCTACTTTGCCGGCATGCATAATCCGAATGGCACCACCTTTTACGCGAATATTGCCAACAACTTTACCCCAGATCTGGATATCGCCTTCCATTTCGACATCCCCTTTGAAGATTGAGTTTTTTGCAATAATAGTATTAGGGCGGATCTCAGCTTCAGGTAATTTTTTCTCTTCAGGCTTGATACCCATAGTGGATGTCGAAGAACTGGCAGTTGCTGCCTCGGTTGTTTTTTTTCCAAACATAGCGTTTATTCTCAATTTCATTTTCATAAAGTAAAACACTAAGGCTAAAAAAGATAAAATTGCTGTCATGGCGCAACTAAAATGCGCACCATACAGATACAGTCCCAATGCAATTCCCCAAAGGAGCCATACACTGTATAAAAAAGCGTTATCTGAAAAACGATACATTGTCATATTGTTCTCGTTTTTGTGGTTTTTTCTTATATTCCATCAGCAAAATATATCTATACATATGCCTTAGCAGGTAACAAAAACAGGCTGTGGGAGCACATCCTACCATTGTACAAGTATAAAAAACAATCTACGAAGCTATAACAGAGGGATTTATAGCGTTATTACACGGATAAAGTTTCTATTTGAGTTTAATCCTCTGATTTATCGTTGAATTTTCTCACATTTATGAAGTAAGAAAAGCCGGCAATATAAATTTTATTTCTTATTTCATATCACAAACCACAAAAAAACAATTATTTAACAATTTAAATACATCATGGTTAAAACCTGAAAACACATCATCCCCAATAACTATTTGATTTATGGTTATTTCATCTATACCAATCCAACTTCAAGATGCGTCTGATATCTCCCCGCTTCGCGGGAGATATCAAGTTTCATATCGTGTTGTCAATTGCAACTTGAAGTTTAATACGTATATAAATCTGCAATCAGAACTAAATGGGTTAATCTGCTATGGTTTACATTCTTACAGCTCCCCAAGAATTGATATTTTTTAATGTTAATTTTATATTTCATTATTCATATGAATGATGAATCAACCTACGATTTTATCTACTATACCAATCTAACTTCAAGTTGCAGCTTGCAAATCAATGTGATTGTTTATATCTCTCCGCTACGCGGGAAAATATAACACGCATCTTGAAGTTAGATTGGTATATATTATTACTACACAAACATTTAAATGAATAAAAAAAACTTATAGCGAAATTCATCTCGCCATTGATATTCTCCACGACTAAAAACATTAAAAATAAATAACTCAATAAAAAAACCTTATAAATAAATAAAAATTATTTTAACATTAACAACATATTAAAACTGACCATGCAGATATTGATCAAAATAAGGTAAAAAAACAGACAAATCATTTTTAATCACAAAAAATTACACTTAAACCTAACACAAATATTTATTTAGTTATATAATACCAGCGGTTATTTAATAATAAAAAACACTTCATGCACTCATCAAAAAATGATTACTCACGATACGGAAAATTAGGAGTATTAGATGAAAAGGACGACGGGCTTAAACCAAAAGAATATTTGTACGTTCCAATTAACTATGCCGGATTTCAATATCCTGGAGCATAAACAAAGAGGGCTATATATTTTACTTGATGGCGAAATGGTGTGGAAAGATTGTATAAACACTTATCACATTAAATCGAATGAAATCCTTTTTACCCACCCTGGAAGTTATGCAGCTAAAACCAATACAGAAAGTTGCCAGCTATTATGGTTACCCTTACACATGGAGTTTTTACGTAGTTTTTTACAACGTTTCGGATCATTATTAAGTCAGTTAGAGCGACAAGAATTTCCTGCTTATAGGTTGATTCCTTTTAACCAGTTTCCCTTGTTAACAGAAAGCATTCGCGGGCTGGCGAACTTACTGGCGCATGATTCCCCTCCTGCTTTGGTTCAACTAAGAGTTGAAGAGTTATTGTTGCTGCTTTCCTTGGGTAAACAGGGAACACTGCTAATGTCTATTCTACGGAAATTAAGCAACCGTCCGGTAGAACGCCTGCAAACATTTATGGAAGCTCACTATCTCAAAGAATGGAAATTAAATGACTTCGCACGTGAATTTGGTATGGGGTTAACTTCTTTTAAGGAGCTTTTTAACAGTGTCTATGGTACTTCACCCAAAGCCTGGATTAGTGAACAACGCATTCTTTATGCACATCAATTATTACTCAATAGCGAAATGAGTATCGCCGATATTTCACTGGAATCGGGTTTTTCTAGTCAGTCCTATTTCACTCAAAGCTATCGCCGACGTTTTGGTTGTACCCCCAATCGCTCCAGATACGGCAAAGATTAGTGATTCATTTAATAACTAATCGTTAGTGTGATATTCCATAAATCAAGGCTTTCCAGTTTCATATAAACTCGTTTAGATCAAACTGAAAAGCCGCAACCACAATTAAGCGAAGATATTATGATCGTTTTTATCGATCAATCTCCTCTTATTGATCTGTGCAATCCATTGGACGGCGGTATCTCATATCACATATAGTCATGGTGACTCATCACTGTTTAGAGCTAATCCGACTAAGCTCTAAGTCACCACCAGGGATTTTTATACTTGCCGTATCTTTGGCCTGCTTCCGCGCAGGCTTTTTTATTCTTTTTTCTTGCTATCCGCACTATAGAAGACCGTACCTAATTTAATTCTTTCACGGCCGGTAGTCAGGCGATGACGATTAGTATCCCGCAGCGAGTAAATACAGCCACAATATTCCTGCTGATAGAACTCTTCTCGTTTACTGATTTCTATCATACGGGCAGATCCGCCCCCTTTGCGCCAGTTATATTCCCAATACATTAAGTCAGGATAACGGGAAGCGGCACGAACGCCACATTCATTGATTTGTTGCATATTTTTCCAGCGTGAAATACCGAGTGAGCTGGTAATCACTGGAAAACCATGTTCATGGGCATAAAGCGCCGTTCGTTCGAAACGCATATCAAAACACATTGTACAACGAATACCGCGCTCAGGTTCATTTTCCATTCCTTTCGCGCGTTCAAACCAATTATCACGGTCGTAATCGGCGTCGATAAAAGGAATACCCATCTCCTGCGCAAAACGGATATTTTCATCTTTGCGCAACTCGTATTCTTTCAGGGGATGAATATTCGGGTTATAGAAAAATATTGTGAAATCAATTCCTGAAGCCAACATTGCTTCCATCACTTCCCCAGAACATGGGGCACAACATGAGTGCAGCAGCACTTTCTTGTTCCCATTTGGCAATGGAAGAGGTTTACGCTCATAATTCAGTGACATAATATTTCTTACCTGATTCAGACAATAAAAAATCAGGAAGAGAACAAATCCCCTTCCTTGTGTTTACTGGGTAGACATTTTACCTTCTTCTACTGTCTTACGACAATCTTTGTAAAAGGATCAAGCCTCCGGTACTTCTGGTAAAACCTGCCCACCATCAACGACTATCGTTTGTCCGGTAATATATTTCGCTTCATCGGAAGCCAGGAAACAGGCAGCATAGCCAATATCTTCTGGCGAACCCAAAGCCCGCATTGGCGTGATCTCTTTCGCATAACTGAGGAATTCATCACCAAATGACTTTAAACCTTCCGTCATGATCATACCTGGCATAACTGCATTAATGGTGATGCCTTGTCCCGCGTATTCCAACGCGGCACTGCGCATAAACCCGAGTTGCCCTGCCTTACTGGCACCATAGTGGCTGTAACCCTGAATGCCTGTTATTTCCCCCGTTATTGATGACGTAATAACAACACGTCCGTAACGCTGCTTTTCCATGACATTCAATGCCGCCTGTACCAGGAAAAATGTCCCTTTAAGGTTGACCGTGTGCACTAAATCCCAATCCGCCGCTGTCATATCTTTCAGATAATGTTGTGGAAAAATACCTGCATTGGAACAAAGAATATCGAGCCTACCGTACTTTTCAACAATCTGGGCAATCACGTTTTTACATGCTGCTTGATCAGTCACATCAAGGGGAATGAAATCAACTTCTAGCTCTTTGGCAATGGCTTTTCCTCTCAGTTCATCAGTGCCGGCAATAATGGTAACAGCCCCCGCTTGCTTCAATACTTTGGCAATGCCCGTGCCAATACCTTTGGTGCCGCCTGAAATGAAAGCAATTTTTCCCGCTAAATTGAACATAGCTTTTCCTTTTATATTTAGTAGTGAGCGTTTTTTTATTATCTATACGCATTACAATTAACAACATTATATGAAACCTGATATCTCCCCCGCTTCGCGGGGAGATATCACACGCATCTTGAAGTTAGATTGGTATAAAATAGAATTATTCAATTTATTTTTAAACCGTAACTTTATCAGGTTTAATTAATGAAAGCTGCATATTAAAAAACATAAAATAAAGCCGCATTATTTACATGAAAAATTGAAATAAAATACCCTCCTTAAATTTTTCCGACATTGCTTATTCTTCTGCCAGAGATTATTTTTAAAATACGCAACATTTTATTAACGATAATGAGATGGAGTGAAGAGTATGACTCTCAATAATTCATTCTTACGTGAATATACCGGTACGGCATTATCACCGATTTTATTTCTTAAAAGGGCTATATTAAGCAATGGTAGTGATATTGCCATTATTGATGGCAAACAACATTGGACCTGGCACCAATATGCCAATCGCTGTGAAAGGATTGCTATCTCTCTCCAACAAATGGGGGTGGATAAAGGGAGCGTAGTCTCGGCTATTTTACCCAATATCCATGAATTGCTTGAGTTACATTTTGCTGTTCCTTTATCCGGTGGTATTCTTAATGCCTTGAGTACCCGAACAGATGCAGCCACATTAAATTTTGTTTTTGAAAAATTGCATCCCAAGATATTATTTATCGACAAAAATTATCTTTCGCTATTAAATAATGTCTCTTTCAATAATCCAATTAAGATAATTATTGTTGATGAAAATAATTTAGCGATTCCTATATCCCCTGCCGGCCATGAATTTATCGCTTACGAATCACTGGTAACCGAACACTCATCAAAGACACTCTCATTTATCCAAATTGACGAACAAGCCACTATTAGGTTGTGTCCCTTAATTATATAATCTCCGGTAAAAGAGCCGAATGCAGCCTAATTTCACCATGGACAGGTCGTTCCGCGCTGTCTTTTCATAACGTGTTGCGATAC
>NZ_JADEUF010000146.1 GCF_015163655.1 Xenorhabdus griffiniae
AAACGCCGTAGCGCCGATGGTAGTGTGGGGTCTCCCCATGTGAGAGTAGGGCACTGCCAGACATCAATTAGCCAGAGAAGCCATCCGTCACCGGATGGCTTTTTTGCGTTTAGGTGCTTTAGAAATAGAAGATTAAAAAATTACTTCACCGATTGATATAAACTATAACCTGCTATCGCTCCAGCTATATCATAAGCAATATCATGCCAACTCCAGCCTGTTCCTGATGGGCGGCTATCATAAAGTTCTTTTGCTGCACCAATACTAACGGATAACAATATACCAAATTGTGCACTTTCACGATGACCCCAATGCTGACGATCACCATAAGCATTACCCGCAGCAGCGACAATTGCAGAAAATAAGAAATGTTGCGCTTTATCTTTTCCTGTCCAGTTGTCATTTGCCTGACGAATATTGGAACAAGAAGTATTCAATAGGATAGGAGAAATTATTAATATATTTCGTATCAGAGTGATGATGTTTTTTCTCATCGTAATTTACGCTATGATTTATTTTTTTAAATCATAGCTGTTTGATAAATAAGGTACAAAAATCCCCTCTGCCAATAGCGAGAGGGGATTCAAAAAAACGATAATTATTTATCTATTTTACAATATCCTGCTGATTAATCGGTCTACCCGAATACGGCGCAAGCGTCGTATCAGTTTGCGTACCTTAACAGGATAGAGCTGGATACTTTCCAGTTCCTGATAATTGTGGATAATTTTTGTATGGGTACGGATGCAATCCAACTCCATTGCACGTTGCTCTTGCATCTCTTGGTGGGGATCATGAATAAGAATAGCATTTTCCAGATCCAATCCCCATGCGCGAGGATTCAGGTTATTACCCGTAATTAATTGCCACTTATTATCAACCCAGATCCCTTTTAAGTGATAAGTATTATCTTGATCTTTCCATAATCGGATAGTTAATTGCTGGCTATCGATAAACTTTTGCAGCCGACTGGTGAATCGGCGCAAGTTAATTTCATACAGATAAGGCAATGCACCAATGATTTTAAATGGTTCTTCGGGTGGAATATAAAAATCGTTCGCTGTTTTATCTCCAATGATGATCTCAACTTGCTTTCCTTGGCGGAGTAGGCGAGATATTGCTCGTACTAACACTGCTGGTAAATTGAAATATGGTGTACAAATAATCAACTTGTTTTCAGTGCAAGACATGAGATGACAAATTGTTTTATTCAGCAGATTTTTCTTGCCTAATCCCACAAGGGGAGTTACCGCCAATTCTGCATTGGATGCTTGATTTTCAATGTGATACTCGCTATTCCTCAATGAAGCACGAAATTGACGGATCAAATTTTTAATTTCAAGGCTACGAGGGCGATTGTGGCAGGCTAAATTTTTTACGGCTCCAGCGCTAATAATACTATCGTCAATAAATTGCTTCATGATCGAGGCAAGTTTTGCATTATGCAGCAAATGATAACGATCGTAACGGTATTTTTCATGGCGGTGCAGATAGACATCATTAATACTTGCTCCACTGTAAATAACCGTATCATCAAAGATAAAGCCTTTCAGATGCAAAACCCCCAGTGCTTCACGTGTATTCACTGGAACACCCAAGATAGAAATATTGACATCAGGGTAGCTTTCAGCCATGGAACAATACCAGTCTGCATTTGTTGCCACAGCTTCTGCACCAATACGGCCTCGTTGAGCACGATGCCAATCAACCAGGATTTTTATATCTAACTCAGGGCGTGTCTGTTTAGCGGCATATAATGCAGTCAAAATATCTTGTCCTGCATCATCGTTTTCTAAATATAACGCGGCGATATAAATATGCTTTTGGGCCTTTGCTATACGTTCCAATAAGGTGCTGCGAAACACTTTAGATTCATAAAGTGTCGCAATATCAGCAACTGATTGTGGTAGCTTAGGCAGTTGTGCAAGGTGTTGTTGGTGTTTTGCTTGTTTAAATTTGGACAACATCACAGTGCGTTTTTCTCTTAGTCTAAATGGTGTTAATACCATCATAAGGTGTATGAATCAAAATGATCCGGCGATGATACCATTAGTTTGGTCCATTGTGAGTATGAATTAACTCTCTTGAGCTGATTGCTTTAAGACTGTGCGATCTATCACGGAGTCAGCATTTTTTTAGTGTTCATTACGAGATGTATGTTGAATTTATTTTTTACTTAGAGTTTCAACATAAGATTAACAATGCCGTCTTCTAACTGTATATCAATGGTAAATCCAAGTTTTTTCGCAAGTTGGATCATGTTACGGTTTTCAGGCATGGTAATAGCTGTTAGTGCTTGAATACCATGTTCTCTTGTATAGTTAATCAGTTTAGTCATAAGTTGATAGCCTAACGTAATTCCCTTCAGATCTGATCGGACTAATATCGCAAATTCAGCCTCGATATTATCGGGATCAGCCATGGCACGGGCGACACCAATAATTTCAGGTGTTGTTGCTGGATGGCGGATCGCTACGAATGCCATTTCTCGGTCGTAGTCAATTTGAGTCATGTTTGCAAGATCATCATGAGTAAACTCGTTAATTTCACTGAAATAGCGATAATAAAGATCTTCCTTTGTTACCTGGCCGATAAATTCTTTCAGCAAAGGTTCATCTTCCGGCAGGATTGGCCGTAGCAAACATTCAACATCCTCTTTGATATAGATAGTTTCTTCCAGTTCATTAGGATAAGGCCGGATAGCCAGTCTCTTGCGGGGATCGCCTGTTACTGGCATTAACTCCATTGTCACATCCAATAGCGTGAGCTCATTACCTGATGCAAGCAGTGGATGGATATTCATACGAGTAATTTGAGGGCAATCGATCAGAAGATTCGATACTCTGACCAATAACTGGCTGAGAGCAGGAATATCCAGCGGCAAAAGTGAACCACCAGATTTTATTTTGCCACTCTTAATTGCCTGAATAACCAGATAGCGTGCCAGTGCCATATTAAGGGGAGGAAGAGCGACAGCCGCCTGTGTTTCATGCACCCAATCGATATCTCCCTCGCCTAGCATGATTAAGGGACCAAATATCTCATCTTGCTCAATAGCAATTCTCAGCTCTTGTGTGCCGGCTCGATTAGCCATGCTTTGTACTAATAATCCATGGATACTGGCTTGCGGGAAGTTTTGTTTAACACGTTCAATAATCGCTTGTGTTGCGGTTTTAACTTCATCAGCATTGCGTAAATAAAGCATCACTCCCTGAACCTCTGATTTATGTAGGATATCAGGGGAGCGGAGTTTTAATGCTACGGGATAGCCAATTTTTTCTGCAATATCGACCGCATCATCACTGGTATGAGCGATCCAAGTTGGTAAAGTATTTAAACCGTAAGCATCAAGAATAGGTTGTACTTCATGGGTATCCAATCGAATATTCCCGTTATCAAGTGCCTTTTGTATACACTCATGGGCTCGGGCCGTATTCGATGTGATGCCAATGGGTAAAGATGGTGTTTCTTTTAGCTGTTTTTGGTTTCGCTGATATTCCACCATATACATAAAGGCGGTAATGGCACCTTCTGGTGTCCGATAAGTTGGAATACCAGCCTCACTGAACAGACGTCGTGCTTCCAATGAAGAGTATTCTCCGCACCAATTAGTAAAAATAGTGAGCCATTTCCCACGAGGATGTTCTTTAATGGTTTGTATAACCTGAACTGCTGTAGTTTGGCTGTGGGATATGGCACTGGGTGAGTGGATTAACAGTAAGGCATCATAATCATGACTATCCAAAAGTAACCTGAGTGCAGAAACATATCGTTCGGTAGAAGAATCATCACCGATATCCAATGGATTACGTAAAAGCAACGTGTCTGGAAGTGTGCCAGACAACCCATTGATCGTTTCCTCACTTAATATAGCGAGTTTGCCGGTTCTCCTGAATAGCTCATCCAGTGCCATTGCCGCTGGTGCTGCTCCATTACTAACGATTAATAAACGTTCTCCGCGTAATGGCCGCATAAAACTCAATGTTTCCACTGCGGAGAACATTTCGTGTGTATCCTGTACACGCAGTAATCCGGCTCGTTGAATTGCTGCATCATAAGCCGCATCAAAATTTTGTTGTTCTCCCAGCAACTTCTGGACTTGCCGGGTACGACTGCTTTTCACGACCAGAATTGGTTTATTGCGTGAAGCGCTTCGGGAAGCAGAAAGAAAACGGCGAGCATCGCTGATATGTTCGAGATGCAACAAAATGGCACTGGTTTTACTGTCTCTTGCTAAAAAGTCGAGCAGGTCATCAATATCAATATCAACACTGTCGCCCAAGGCAATAAAATACGAAAAACCAATATTGCGATGGTTAGCCCAGTCCAGAATTGTGTTGGATATTGCTGCTGATTGTGAAATAAAGGCGAGTTTACCTTTAAGAATAGGGATCGGGGAAAAACTGGCATTTAGCCCACTCCAGGGGGCTAAGATACCAAGGCTATTTGGCCCCAGAATTCGAAGATGATGTTTTTGGCTGCACAATTTCAATTCAGTAAATTGTGATGGCGGAGAGGATAAAATAATGACAGTTTTGCATCCGTGTTGGGCCAGTTGTTCTAGTAAAGACAAATTACGACTGTGATGAGTACAGATCACAGCCAGATCAGGCGTTAATGGTAATTTATCGATAGCAGGATAGGCTAACACACCCAGAACGGCGGATTTGTGTGGTGTTACGGGGAGAATAGGTCCTGTAAACCCACCCATTAACAAATTTCTCATCAACACTGAACTGGCTTTTTCTGGTTTTTCAGAAGCACCAATAACGGCGATAGATTTAGGGCGTAATAATGCTTCAAGTCCGCGCTGGCTCATTTCTGGGGTTCCTTATCAGCTATCACATCAATAAACAATAACAATTACCATGAATAACTTTAGCCACCATCAGTGACTTTAGCGCGGATTGTCAAGCATTACTGTGAGTTATACCTACAGATGATTGGATTTTCCGGCCAGATATTGTTCACGAAAGTGATTGAAATGATTCAATAATGATTGTGACGCTTTAATATCCCCGGCTAATTCTAATGCCGCAGCCGCAACTTCGGCGGTACAATGTTGTTCTGTTCTGGAAGGCACCCGAAGTAAATAGTCCATTTTGGCAATATTATTAATAGACAATAGGGGAATATCATCTAAATATGGGCTTTTGCGAAACATTTTTCTTGCTTCAGGCCAAGTACCATCCAATATAATGAACAGCGGTGGTTTTTGGTTGGCGGGGATCTGCTGATACACCGTACGAGGAGGCGTAGCATAACTGTCTGGAAAGATCAGATAAGGTTGTCGGGTTGGATCACGCACGATTTCGAGCAGTTGTTGATCAGGCTCGGTTCTAGACCAGAGAAAAGCGCATGTATCAGGCAGAATATCTGCAATCAACTTTCCCGTATTACTGGGCTTCATCGGCTCCGTATCGAACATGATGAGACAGAAGCGGCTTTCCGCATTTGCAGGTGAAATCATTTCACATAGACATTTATTTTGGGGTAATAAACAATGCAGGCAACGCTGCACTCGGCACCCCCTTGCCAGAAAAGGGCGGGTAGAGCGGGCAAGGCGGTGTTGGCGAAGCTGATAAACGGCGTTGTTATTTCTCATTTAAGAACTCAAACATGTTCGTGGATAAAACCAGTAAAAAATTAGCGGATATTTTAATGGATTGTCGTTACCGGAGGTAGCTTCGGACGCGTACATCGGGTAATCTTCGCGCCATAACGCAGTTGGAGAAATAAATGAACGATTCCTATAGTGGTAAGAACGGCAAAGTCAAAGTAATGTATGTCCGCAATAATGAGGACAATAACGATAACCGTAAAGGCGGCGATCGTCGTAAAAACAGTGACAGCCGTAAGAGTGATAACCGGCCGTTTGGTAAAGGGCGTGATCAGGGTGACCGCCGTCGTGGTAATGAACGCCCAGTGCGCTCAGGCGATCGTTCTCCGTGGAGAACAATCTCCCGTCCAGAGGATGAATCTCTTAGTCCAGAGCACCAGGGCATTAGCGGCAAAAGCAACATTGATCCTGAACAGCTTCGTCGTCAGCGTTTGGAAGAAACTCGCATCTATGGGGAAAATGCTTGCCAGGCAATGTTCCAGCACCGTCCTGATGCGATTGTTCGGGCTTGGTTTGTTCAATCGGTCACGCCGCGTTTTCGCGATGCCTTGAAATGGATGGCGGCAAATCGCAAAGCTTACCATGTCGTTGACGACGAAGAGCTATCCAAGGCATCAGGTACAGAGCACCACGGTGGTGTATGTTTCCTGATTAAGAAACGTAATGGTTTGGATGTGGAAACCTATTTGCAGCAGGCGCCCGCAAAAGATTGTGTCTTGGCATTGGAAAATGTAGGTAATCCACATAATCTTGGCGCAATTATGCGTAGTTGTGCGCATTTTGGCGTACAGGGGGTCATATTGCAGGATACAGCGCTGTTGGAATCAGGTGCCGCTGTTCGTACAGCAGAAGGCGGCGCTGAGCACATCAAAGGCATTGATGCGGATGGGTTCACGACTACGCTAAATCAATTCCGTAACCAAGGCTACACAATTGTGACGACATCAAGTCATAAAGGCAGCACAACACTGGCGCAAGCAACATTGCCAGAAAAAATGGTCTTGGTATTAGGGCAGGAAAGTGATGGACTAAGTGACAGCATTTGGGAAGATGGTGACATTCGTCTTTCTATTGGTGGAACGGGAAGGGTAGAAAGTCTGAATGTTTCTGTTGCAACAGGTATTATGCTGGCGGAATGGTGGCGTCAGAATAAGGTTTAATCTATCTCTATCGCAAGTTACCATTTAGTCAAAGAACAGTGACTTGGAAATAGATAGTTTAAGTTTCATTGTTAATAAGGCCCTGTCTATTTAGTCAGGGCCTTATTTTATTCCCTATAATTTATTAAGTTTATTTTTATTATTACACTGCAAAATCAAATAAAAACATTTGTTATTATTTTAAACGGAAGTATTGATTTAAATTTTTATTCTTCCATATGAAAGGTTAAAACCACCGACTTTAGTCGGTCAGCTTTAGCTGCAATACTGTGTTGTACTGGAGGTGCAACATGGATTACAGATACGGCAGTCAC
>NZ_JADEUF010000147.1 GCF_015163655.1 Xenorhabdus griffiniae
ATATAATATTTTTATAATTATATAAATAAGTAAGGGACACAGGGACACAGGGACACAGGGACAGCGGGACACATAAAAATACTGTATTATAAATATGAACATACATCGCTACCCCCTCCTCGGTTAAAAAGCACTCACAAATATTTTTGGTAGTAAGTTTGGTAGTAACAAACCAATACAAAAATAATAAATACCTTATTTATTAACCAGTTATATAACCAGTTCAAATTCCGCCAGCCGGTGATTACCAGAGTCATCCGATGAAGTCCTAAGAGCCCGCACGGCGCAAGCCCTGCGGGCTTTTTTGTGCCCTCAATTTGTCCCGCGAAGTCCGAAGAGAACTAATTAAATCCGAACCTTTTAGGCCCATTGATAGGCCCAACGAAAAGCTCTATTGTTTTCGTTGGGCCTAAACGCATGGAGACTCCCCATGGCAAGAAAAACCAAGCCGTTAACCGATACGGAAATCAAAGCCGCCAAACCTAAAGATGCCGATTATCAGCTGTATGACGGCGACGGGCTTACTCTGCTAATCAAATCCAGCGGTAGTAAGCTCTGGCAGTTCCGTTACTATCGGCCTCTGACCAAGCAGCGAACCAAACAAAGCTTCGGAGCCTATCCTGCCGTCTCGCTTTCTGATGCGCGTAAACTCAGAGCTGAATCTCGAGTTTTATTGGCAAAAGACATTGATCCTCAGGAACATCAGAAGGAACAGGTGAGGAATTCTCAAGAGGCCAAAACTAACACTTTCCTGTTAGTTGCCGAACGTTGGTGGAATGTGAAGAAAGCCAGCGTGACGGAGGACTATGCCGACGATATCTGGCGCTCGCTTGAAAGAGATGTTTTTCCAGCAATCGGTGATATCAGTGTCACTGAGATTAAGGCTCATACTCTGGTTAAAGCAGTGCAGCCGGTTCAGGCCAGAGGTGCATTAGAGACTGTTCGCCGCCTTTGTCAGCGTATTAACGAAGTCATGATTTATGCGCAGAACACAGGCCTGATTGATGCTGTTCCTAGTGTAAACATCGGAAAAGCTTTCGAGAAACCGCAGAAGAAAAACATGCCTAGTATCCGCCCGGATCAACTTCCACAATTAATGCAAACTATGCGTACGGCTAGCATCAGTCTGTCTACGCGGTGCTTGTTCATGTGGCAACTTCTCACCATCACTCGCCCTGCCGAAGCTGCTGAGGCTCGATGGGATGAGATCGATTTTGATGCCAGAGAATGGAAAATTCCTGCAGCTCGAATGAAGATGAACCGGGACCATACGGTTCCACTCTCCGATGAGGCTCTCTCTATTCTGGAAATGATGAAGTCACCCAATGGTGGCCGAGAATTTATCTTTCCCAGCCGCATTAAGCCTGCCCAGCCGATGAACAGCCAGACAGTGAATGCAGCCCTTAAGCGTGCTAGCTTAGGAGGCGTTCTCGTATCACACGGTTTACGTTCTATCGCCAGTACGGCACTCAATGAGGAAGGATTTCCGCCTGATGTCATTGAAGCAGCACTGGCTCATGTAGACAAAAATGAGGTACGTCGCGCTTATAACCGCAGTGATTACCTTGAGCAACGTCGTCCTATGATGCAATGGTGGGCTAATTTTGTTAGCAAGGCCGACAGCGGGAGCATTGTTGAAACTGGGAAAACGGGGTTAAAACTTGTGGACTGAATTTTGAGCTGAACTGGTGTTCTCCCAGCAAAGTTGCATTGGTTCAAACCTGTCCTGGAGGAATCGTAGATAGATCGCAATCGAATCTGACAGTCTGGTTTGTGCCAGGAGCGGACGTTAGTAAATCCGCACTGTATCGACGGTAAGGGAGCAGATCAGCACATTACCCTTGGCATTGTCCTGTACTGCTTTGAAGGGGGCTGTTTGGTTGAATTAAAAATACGAACTAAAACCAACAAGAGTCGGAAAAAATTTCAAAATGCTGCTTATGGATAATAGTCATCTTAAAAAGGTATGGGAAAAGAGACTAAAATCAGAAAAACTTCTGTTTTACATTGACTTAAAGTTATCATCTCCGCTATTAGTCCTCAATCCAAGTTGAAAAACGTTTAGCCAGGAGTTCCCGTGAACGAGCATCTCTCTCATATGGATGTACTTACCTTGTTTGAAGAAATGGACGAGCAGGCTGATGGAATAACGCTTGAATGCTCATTTGATGACATAGCAAAGAGCAACGCATTGGTTGTCACTGAGTTTGTCAATTTTGAGCGTGACAGCACAGTAGCTTTACTCGCCAGCCTTCTTACTCTCCCGGCACACCAATCTCAGTGTTTGCGCTTCGAACTCCTGGCGAGCCTTGCACTAATTCACTGCAAAGGTCAGCAGATAGCAAATATCGATGACGTGAAACGCTGGTATGTAGCTATTGGGGAGTCGAGTAGTATCGTTGGAGAAGATCCTGCTGAGGACGTCTTCGTCGCCCTTGTTGATAATAAAAAAGGTGATTACCGTGTGCTAGAGGGGGTTTGGGAGGCAGCAGGTTTTTATACACAATTAATGGTCGAAATTGTATCCGACATGCCGGATACGCACCGCTATCGCTCGCTGAAACTCGCTATACAGGCAATTCTCCGTCTCTCAGATGCCATTTGTGCTCGCTCTGGCCTTCATCGTTTTCAGGAAGGCGCAGACGAATTCCCTGACTCTCTTGACACCGCTGGTCTTGATGAGAAAACGCTCTGTTCAAGGGTAACGTTGTCCGAGCGTTCTCTTCGAGCTGAGGGGATCAAACTCGCTGACTTAGCACCTTTCATTCTTGAACCCTCTCATATAAGCACGCTTGGAAATCAGGTCCCTGGGGAGGGAATGCTTGAACAACGGCCATTGCTCCGCACACGCGATGGTATTGTGGTTGTACTTCCTACCGCCATGACCATTGCAATTCGCCAGGCAGTGATAACATTTGCAAAGCGCACAGAAGAATTGAGCGAGCTAGACAAAGCGTTAGCTAACGTCTATAGCCGTACCTTCTCCGAGATGCCAGTCTTCGGCAATGGCAGAAGGTTAAGAAGACTGACATGGCAGAAGTACAAAATGAGCCGAACAACGATGGTAACCTCCGTCGTGGATGCTGGTCATTTGATGGTACTTCAGTTCGTCTTGCCTTCCATACAGCAATACGCCGATACCAGTTTCAACAACTTGCTACAGCTTGATGAGGAGACCACGCAATTTCTAGATAACTCTGTTGAACAAATTACAGTTGACCTCGCCAAACAACCCGGCTTTCAGCGTGGCATAGTCGTGCGCGTAGAATGTGGGTGGGGGGCGGGTCTTGTGGGTGTGCCTCCCCAACTGCCAGATGGTTGGCAATTTGAATGGATGTCTGGTGCGGACTTTGTCCGGTTCGGGGCATTACCCGATATGTCACCAATTGCCTTCTGGCGTGTGCAAGACGCAGTCGAAACGATCAGGCAAGCTGGTGTTCGGTTCATCAATATGAGCGGAACTCTCAATCTTCTTGGGTGGATACGCGCCAATGATGGCCATATGGTTCCTCATGGCCAGTTACCAGATGACCGTATCACGCCGGAACACCCGCTAATGTTAATGATTCCCACGAATTTACTCCGTGATATACGAATAGCGGCAGACACAGGATATGACCGGCATCGCATTAGTGACAACAATGGTAAATGGCATCGAGTGATGAGGCCTTCGGCAGAAGATTTCTTTCCCACCGAGCGTGAGAGCAAGTGCTACGCATCAATTGATGATCTTGAAGCGCAACGGCTGACCTGTGTATATGAGGGGCAGGGTAATCTTTGGGTAACGCTCGAAGCCCCAGAAATGGAAGATTGGATGCTCCTCGTTGAGCTTGCCAAAATGGTTCGAACATGGATTGGGCGGATTGGCGAGGCACTGGAGGTCTTGAGTAAACAACCAATAAAAAAATCATTAAAGGTGTATCTGCATTTTGATGGTAACGACAATATCGACCGATTTGATGGTGAGAAATTTCCTGATGATATGAATACATTTTGGCGACTTGAACGAATCCATGAGCATGGGGCGATTCGCGTGGTTCTTCAAGATGGGTATCTTGCAGGTTTTCGTCTACCGGATAACCGTGCAGAACGAGCTCTGGTGCGCGCACTCGGTACGGCGTTTGCCACACTTCTTCGGATGAAAGAGCCAGTGGACAAAGGAGTCGCTGTTGAGCAGATAGCGGTGCCCAATGACAGAGCGCGCAGCTTCCACATAATGCAGGCATATGACTTCAACCAGTATTTAGGCCGTTCACTAACTAAACGCCTTTTAGCTATTGAAGATATCGACTCAGCCGCAGCCCGAATTGAGCTAGCATGGCGTGCTGTTTCGGCAGATGCACCATCACGATATCAGGGTAAAAAGGCAGTTGGAAAGCTCCTTAATGATGTGGTTGATGTGCTGATCCAAGACTTACAAAGCGAACTTTCAAGATTTGACCGTAAACAGACAGTAATGCGATTACTTGAAAACGTTGTAAAGGCACGTTGTGAAGAGGCGTACTGGCGTAGTACTGCAGCAGCGGTCCTTGGCTTGCATGCAGGAGAAGAGGCTGTCGAAGAGATGATAGCTCAAGAAATGAGTCGTTATGCGGGCGCAGCGTTAACTTCCCGGCTAATCATTGAACTGGCCATCTGTGTGTGCCCGACAAGCGGCGGAATTGAACCTTCTGATATGGCACTCAGCAAACTTCTTGCACGGGCATCACTGCTTTTTCGCATAGGTGGTATGTCAGATGCCGTACGTTTCGGTGCTTTGCCTGCTGATATTCGCATCTCCCCCTTAGGTGATCTCCTCTTTCGCGATGAACTCGGCAAAATGGTGCTTGAACCGATGCTTTCAAAAGTTACTAACGAACGGTTTGAGGAACAAGCGGCACAATTCGAGCAACACTATGTGAAAACTGCCGGAGGGGATGATGAGAATAACAAACAAGATAGTGTTGCGGCTGAAACGACCGAGGACGAAACCGATATTTTCCTTGCATTCTGGAAAGCAGAAATGGGCTTTACTCTCGATGATGGAATGCGATTTATCCAGTTCCTTGAGTCCATCGGAATAGAGCAAGAATCAGCGATCTTCGAGATGAGAAGAAGCCAATTAGCGGATGCTGCTAAATCGGCTGGGCTCGCAGATGAAATTATTGATGCGTTCCTCAACCAGTTTATCCTCAGCGCGCGTCCGAAATGGGATGTGGTGCCCGATGGATTTGACCTTTCTGATATATATCCCTGGAGGTTTGGCCGACGCCTTTCAGTTGCTGTACGTCCCTTGTTACAGATTGAAGAGAGTCACGATCCACTAATTGTTATCGCACCAGGACTCTTGAACCTGTCCCTTAAATACGTTTTCGATGGTGCATACACTGGGCAATTTAAGCGTGACTTCTTTCGCACAGAGGGCATGAGAGACACTTGGTTAGGTGGAGCGCGGGAAGGACACACATTCGAAAAAACTTTGGAGAGAGAACTTCGTGAAACAGGCTGGACAGTTCGACGTGGCATAGGCTTCCCTGAAATTCTTCGCAGGAATCTACCCGGTGATCCGGGGGATATTGATCTTCTTGCCTGGCGCTCAGACCGCAATCAAATTCTCGTTATCGAATGTAAGGACCTCTCACTTGCTCGTAATTACTCAGAAGTTGCCTCGCAACTATCTGAATATCAAGGTGATGACATAAAGGGCAAACCAGATAAACTCAAGAAACACCTCAAACGCGTATTACTAGCCAAAGAAAACATCGATAATTTTGCCCAGTTCACTTCGATAGCGAATCCCGAGATTGTATCGTGGCTCGTTTTAAGTGGAGCATCTCCTATTGCCTATGCTCAATCCAAGATTGAGGCTTTAGCAGGAACTAATGTTGGCCGCCCAAGTGATCTTCTGAACTTTTGATACAAATGCTGTGCGATAAGACGCCCTGGCAACTGAGTTAATCGTTCCTACTACTGATAGTTTTAAATCAAGGATGATTTTACATACTCAAAATGATTTTTTTTTGCACTGAGAGGAAAACAGACAAAATTGCTGAATTCACGGCGGTCAGCGCGTTCAAAAAAATAAATCCCGTTTTCGATTTCAAGGGGTATAAAAAATCATGGCACAAATTACTCATTATGGAGGGGGAACTCCGGGAGGTATAGATACTTTCAGAGGCACAGTGTGCCCCCACCTTAAACGGTTGCCAGCAGATGTGGAGCTGCCCGCGTAGCCAGTGGTGATGAATTGCCAGCGCTGGACAGAATAATCTGAACGTCCAGGCGAGCGATTGCATCGACACTGGCATGGCGTCAATGAAAGTTCGCTCTGTGCCAAAAGCCGAAGTTGATGGCCATAATCATTGACTAAAGCATTCCCAGAAGTGAATTCACTGGTATCATCGTCTAACTGGTCAAGACACCAGATACTAAATAACTTTTTGAAATCTGGAAATGCGGGATTGTGCTAACTTAAGCGCTTTTCTATATAGCCGAGTGGTGTAGGCTCACCAGCCCTGCCAGAACGCTTGTGTTCTTCCCGTAACTGGCTTTTAAGGGATTCTATAGCCCGAGTGATGGCTTTCTCATCATCTTTCTGAAAGCATGTCGGCATATCTGGCTCATCTGGCACATGGGACTGAGCAAACCTAAGATCAGTGCGTAGAGCGAATACTCGGTTATAGTTTTCCAGATAATTAGATATCACGGCAAGCGATCGACGAAGCATATAGCGTGATATCCGTGAATCATATTTCTCTTCAGCTTTTTGCTGCAGAGCCCCAAACTCTTTTTCAGTTAAATCATGAGGTAATTTCATAATAATATCTTTAAGTAAATTTTATTAGATAATGGGTAACAAGCAGCTACCCATGCAATCAGGCGTACAGGCTCCCATGCAGGAATCTATTATCCCTGCACATATACAGGTCTGATTATTAAGCTGGCTTATACCAATAATCGGTATATTGGTATAAGGGTATTTACCAGTAATGATATATACCAATCTCACTTCAAGATGATGGTTTTAAAATCTGGAAATTATCAGTCAGTCGAGTCGTCAATTCTTTTGCTTTTTCTGGCAAAGTGACATGAAAAAAGTGACG
>NZ_JADEUF010000148.1 GCF_015163655.1 Xenorhabdus griffiniae
TCTTATGAATTGGAAGATAAAATTCTAAATCTAATAGAAATGAAGGAAAACAATCCAGGCAAGGATCTTATATCATTCATCATTGATGAAAATAAAAAAGATATAAAGAAAAAAATAACCAATAGCGAGATAGTTGCTCTAGTACTTAATATCTTGCTTGCTGCTAGTGAACCTGTAGACAAAGTTCTCTCAACTTGTATATATCATTTATATAGAAATCCCACTTACTTAAAAGAAATTTTATCTGGAAATCGCAAACCAAATGATATTTTACAGGAATCACTGAGAATAACACCTCCAGTTCATTTAATACCAAGATTAACAACCCAAAAATATATAACTTCTCACGGTGATATTTTTGATAAAGGAGAACTTGTCTATTTGCTTATCCCTGCTGCTAATAGAGATCCTGATTATTTTGAACAGCCTAATGTATTTGACCCAAATAGAAATTTCAAAGGCCATGTATCATATGGAAGTGGGATACACACATGCATTGGTGCTCAGTTTGCCAACTTGCAGTTGAATTTAGCAATACTAAAATTGGCTCCATTAATTTTATCTTTTAATGAAAAATCATATCCTATATTTGATGGTGTATATACTAGAGGTGCAATAAAATATGTTCTTGCAAAGAAAAATAAGTAAATATAAAAACAATGATTATTTACTATTTTGTATTAGAGGAACTAGTTACATAACTTTTACTAAAAAGCCAGCAATAGCTGGCTATATACCGTAATTTTATGAAAAATATGTGATGGCAACAAAAACCATCGAACACTCAATATTAATACAGAGCACGGGCATATTTAATGGGATAGTCCCCCTCACCTTGTAGGCATAAATTAGCAGAGTGATTTTTTTAAAGAGGTCATCATCATGAACAGCATCGCATTTATTGGTATCGATCTCGGCAAACATATCTTTCATATCCATTGCCAGGACAAATCGTGTAAAGCCCTTCTCCGTAAAAAATTTACCCGTACCAAATTGATGGAGTTTTTAGCAGGCTGTTCTTCTGCAACGGTTTTTGTACGTCTGGATGAGTTTCCGCTGACGCCAAATGGCAAGCTGGATCGCTAGGCGCTGCCAGCACCAGGCCAGAAACAGGTCTATGAAGCCCTGAAAGGGGAGATAGAAATGGCATTAGCGGCCATTTGGTGTAACTTGCTGGAAGTTGAGAAGATCAGTCGGCACGGTGGGAAAGTGAAATATGCCTCAAATAACATTTCTGCAATTCGCTCCCTAACCTTGTCTGGTTTAGGCGTATCCATACTCCCAGAGTGGTTTATCAATGGGGATATAGCATCTGGTACTTTGGTCGAGCTTTTCCCTGAATATCATCTGCCAAAGCAGGAAATATCGATTGTATTTCCAAATAATGTGCAACTTCAACGTAAGAATCGTCTTTTTATAGATTATCTATTAGAAAACCTGGTTGTGTGAGCAAGAAAAATAATGATAATTTTGGAATCAAGGAGAGTGAGAAAATGGACTAAAAATAAACAGCCTTCATTTGAAGTAATCAATTTTTATTGATCACTTCAATAATACTGTTTTAGTTCTCTTTATTATTAAGTAAACTGTTTAAACTATTAATAACTATTTCTCTGGTTTCACTCTTACGTATGACTGCATAGACATCAATATTCAAAGATTGAGCAGCAACGTCATCTAATTCTCTGTAACAAAGTCCTTTTTGATTAGAAATACATATAGAACGGGGCATAAGCGCCATTCCTTTTCCTCTTGAAATATCAGAAAGCATGACCAGTGAATCATCAGGTTCCTTACATCTCTTTAATGAGAACGGTAATTGTTGAAAATAATTTTCACATTTGTCATAAAAAATGGGATTTGCATTTCTTGAAAACCAAAAAAGGGGGAGATCTGAAACCTCTGTAAGAGAAACTTTTTCTTTCAGACTAGCGGGATGAGAAGACGGCATTGCAAGCAAAAGGGGTTCACGGTAGAGCCAGTAAAATTTAAGATCATGTTCATTATGTAGACTCTTCTCTCCTATAATAACAATATCCATTTTACCTTTTGCAAGAAAATGTAAGAGCTGGCTAGAAACCAGATGCGGTGTGTCAATTTCATCTCTTGTCATAAGAGCTTTAATCTTATTATGGAGATCCGATATATTGTTAAAATTTAGCGTACAAGTAAGTCCAATACGTAAATAAACTTCCTCATTTTTAATTTCACGCATGAACAGAGTGAATTCATTGATGAGATGTGTTGCTTTTTCAACCAGTATCAGTCCGTTGTTTGTCAGATGAACTTCATGAGTATTCCGGGTAAAAAGATCACAACCGAGAGTTTCTTCAAGGCATTTGATATGACGAGTCAGGGGAGGCTGTGTCATATGTAGCCTTTCTGCTGCTCTTCTGAAATTAAGCTCTTGAGCAACGGCTAAAAAACATTGTAACTGTTTTATGCTGGGTAGCTTATTATTAATGTTGTCCACAAATTCTCCATTCCATTAATTGAGTGGCATATTGAATGACAAATACATTATCCGCTCATTTTTTCACATTATATCAATTTAAATTTTATGCAAATAATTTGTAAATTATTGAGTGCGAATAATAAGGCTAAATAGCGTTTCAAAATGATAGGCGTATTCCTTACCCCGTGCGAGGTAAGGAAATCCAACATCTGATACTCATCAGTATGATGAAAACCTATTTAGTGATATCAAAAATGAATTACAAAATTAACAATTCTCATGAAAATTCATCGTAGTATTTTGATATTTGAAGGGCTAAATAAGTGTTCTAAAAAATAATACTTTTGTGACGTACAGTTCATGAACTTATCGAATTACGCTCATAAAACCAGTATATGTAAGCTCCAATGCAAACCTCTTTGATTATGTGAAGATGAAAGAATGGGGCAACATTTAACATCTATTCAAAGGTTGTAATTCATGACATCAAAAATTAAAAGTCCTGAAATGCCGTTTAGGACATGGTTAGCTTTGTTTATTCTTGCAATATCAACGTTTACTATTGTGACGACTGAACTGGCTCCTGTTGGCCTGCTGACACCGATAGCAGATGGCCTTAATACTTCAGAGTCCAGCATTGGGATGACGGTATCACTGTACGCATGGGGTGGGGCATTAAGTGCGCTTTTGGCGTCTGTTTTTTTGGGAAATTTCCCCAAAAAGATCCTGTTGTTAACGCTGACAATCATCTTGGCTGTATCAAATATCTTGTCTGCAACCATTGATTCATTTGAAGTGCTCTTGGTTGCCCGTGTCATTGGATCTGTAGCCCATGGTGCTTTCTGGGCGATGATAGGTGCGACAACGGTAGCAATGGTTCCGATAAAGTATCTGGGTACAGCAACATCAATTGTCTTTGGTGGAGTTTCAGCCGCCAGCGTATTGGGTATCCCTTTGTCTAACTATATCGGTTTGCACTTTGGTTGGCGCCAAGCGTTTTGGTTGATGGCACTACTGAGTGTGGTTGCATTCTTTGGCATCATGCTTCTTGTTCCTAAAGTTACAACTAAAAGTACAATTGGTATTAACGCCTTAAAAAGTGTGTTGAGTTCAGCCATACAGTGGAAAATTTATGCGGCCACATTACTTGCTATTACAGCACACTTTGCTGCGTTTACTTTCATCGAACCCTGGCTCAATGCGCAACCCATATTTTCTAAGGATTTCATCCCTACAATTTTATTCATTTATGGTATTGCAGGTTTAGGCGGTAATTTCCTGACCGGCATTGTCATTGATAAACACCTTAAAACTACGGTCACACTGTCTGCTTTGCTTATCGGGGTTGTTCTTCTGATCTTAGGTATCAGAGCAGAATCACTATCCCGCACAGATATCCTGATAGCGATAGCTTTATGGGGCGTCGCAATTTCTGGGATTTTCGTGGGCTTCCAAACCTGGGTTCTCCGTCTGGCCGGCGATAAAACGTTTCCGGCATCTGCGGTTTATGTTTCGTTTTTTAACGGAGCAATCGGAATGGGGGCTTTAGTGGGAGCCTGGATGGTCTCAGCGTTGTCACTTCATGCACTCTTTGTGACCGCAGGTGCTGTAATCGCTCTGTCCATACTTATTATCTCTACGATCCCTTCCAACATTTCCACCAGTAACACACTTACGGAGAAAGTTATATGAAACAAGGTACTGAACTGACAAATCATGGTCGGGACATTATGAATCAGTTAGAAAAAGGTCTCGCCGATAAAGTAATCAATCGCCTCAAAGAATTAGATGAAAACTTACCCTATCTGGTTACTGATTATGCATTTGGTTCAGTAGTCGGTCGCCCAGGTCTTGATCTTAAGGCCCGTGAAATGCTCACTGTTGCTGCTTTAGTGAGTCTTGGTAATGCTCAGCAACAGTTGGAGTTACACATGCGAGGGGCGCTTAATGTTGGGGTAACACCTGAAGAGTTACTTGAGGTTGTTATACAGATGGCAGTTTATGCAGGAGTGCCGGCATGTATGAATGGATTAACGGCATACCGTTCTGCTATTGCTGCTACAGAAAACAATTCTCCAACTGCATTAAGGGGTTAATTAACGTCATTCTATTCTTTTACCAAAGTGTCCGAATTTATTAAAGCACAACAATAGGGGTATCTCTGGTAGGTAAATAAAAGCCAGATAAATGGGAGGTAGTAAAATAAGGTATTGAGCTGATTTGGTATTACCTGAAATTTAAATGATGTGATTATCTGATTTTGTTTAAGAATAGACGTTAATCACAATTTCATTGATGGACTTTTATTCATACTGGAATCCATAAATATTCCTGTTGTACCCTGTTTCATTCATTTGATATTTATCGGAAGTCAGATCACAGGAGACAAGATGTCACACGTTATCTACTTATCACTAAAAGGCAAGAAACAGGGATTAATTTCAGCGGGATGTTCAACGCCCGAATCTATTGGAAACCGCTATCAAATAGGCAGGGAAGACGAAATACAAGTACTGAGTGTCAGCCATTCAGTGAGCCGTGACCAGAGTGCACATCATCACCCTGTTAGCTTTACTAAACTCATTGATAAATCCTCGCCGTTGTTAGCGATGGCAATCGACGGAAACGAATTGCTGGAAGCGCGCTTTATGCACTACCGGACAAGCCCGATGGGACAACTGGAACTCTTTTACGAAATTAAATTGACAGGCGCAACGATTGTTGATCTTGCCTATAATTACCCTCATTCCATTAATGATAACGGCGCAATCCCCCATGAAGTGGTGATGCTCGATTATAAATCTATCTCATGTCAGCATATTGCTGCGGGGACTTCGGGCTACAGCATTACACAATTAGCCGGGCGTGAAGAAGGCAGGCCGATGTTGTCTGGGTTCTCGAATGTTAAGCCGCTTAAGAAGCCGTTGGTTGAAGAGACTCCGGTAAAACCCGCTAAACATCATGCCCGCTATCGTTGTGTGGATGATGATGGTAATCTTTTAACCGAACGCAAGTATCGTGTTTGCCTGCCGGATGGTCAGGTAAAAGAAGGAAAAACTGATAAACAAGGTTATACCCAATGGCATCTCACTGATGACAAAAAGAACCTGAGTTTTCATATTTTAAAGGATTAGTACCATGCCGACTTATACCGTCTACACAAAAATAGAATCAAATGTACCTGCCGAAAACTTGCTGTATGATTTAATCATTTATCGTAAGGACGCAAAAGGAAACCATCACATATTACTCGATATTTTTCAGGCACAATTACAGAGCAATTATGAAACTCAACAGCATGTCACTGAAGAAACAGACGATGATCTTTCCGTGACATATATTATGCAAATCATGCTTTACCGTAAGCATGGTTCAAATACGATTCAGGCATTGCAAGCCCCCTTTAAAAAGATGTATACACTGGGGGAATTCGTAGAAGGTAAAGCCTGTTCGGATAAAAAACGAGAAAATGCCTGTTATTTTGAAAGCACGATTGAAACAAAACCTGTTAGCGATGGGGATAATACCGTTGAATTAAAATTGACTATTCCTGAAAGGGTATTTATTGCGGAAGAATATCCAATTGGTCATCCTGATGATCCATTTGAGAAGAATAAAGTCGAATCACAAATTCAGGATAGGTTATCAAAAAGAACTTATCCGGATCAAAATGGGGCAAGTTTATGTGGACCTGCGGCATTTTTTTATTGTTTACAAATGGACAGACCAGATATCTATGAGCAAGCTGCGCGTGAGTTATGGGAACATGGCAGAACTAAAATTGGTCAATTAGAGATTAAGCCAGGTGATGGTTGTCGTCATCCTAAGGGAACTTTTTATAATTCACGAGGTGAAAGAATCTCAGGATTAGATTGGTTGACATTAGCCAGTTTAAGAGATTCAGAAAATATAATTATGGCCTACGATGAAGTTTCAGATCAAGTAGCGGGTATTACTGATTGGTGGAAGTTATCTGATTGGTTTGAAAGAGCTGGTTATGAAAAAATTTTTAGTAATGTTGGATTATCACATAGCAATATAAATGATTTAGTGGCACTTTGTGACTATTATAATAAAGGATGTCATGTTGTTACTTTAATTTCAGCAGGAATGTTATCAGATTTCACTGAAGAAACATCAGGAAAAAATCATTGGATAGTTTGGGAAGGTGTGGTAAAAAATTATGAAAATGAAATTATAAAAAATGATTCAGATCCGAACCAGTATGTGAATTTAAATCTGTTTTCATGGGGTAAAGTAGAACCTCAAATAAAAAACAATAAATCATTAGATTATGTAAAGAATCATATCTTTGGAGGAATGGTTTTTAAACCGCTTAAATAATATGAAAAAAATACTGATAATTTTTATTTTCTTACTTTGTGGCTGTGGGAATCCAACGCCAAAAGTTTTACCAGAATCAGAAATCCTTTCTGATGCTGTGATAAACGAACCATATCAAGCATCAATTACCATCACAGGAGGTGCATTAAATGAGAAAAGTGTTTGGGTGGAAATTAATCCTGCTGACTCTGGCTTAACATGGCACCCCAAAGAAAGCTCTTTTCAATGGGAAGGGAAAGAAATAATAAGAAAACATTATCATAATATAAATATAAC
>NZ_JADEUF010000149.1 GCF_015163655.1 Xenorhabdus griffiniae
ATGTTGGAGTTCCTTACCCCGCGCAGTGCGCGGGGTAAGGAGTACTCCTATTATTTTGAAACGCTATTTAACTTAACGAGGTTTATTTTTTTACTTGGTAAACATTTGGCTAAGATCATCAGTGTGTTGAATTATTATGTCATTAAAAATAGTTATCATGTGATAACTATTTTTAATGATGCAAAAATAAAATATGCAACTAATATCATATCAAGAGTAGATCCGAGTCATTTTATGAGTAAGTGTGAACGTAACTAAAAATCCGGGTTAATATCAGAACTTATAAGGTGTTTGTATATGTTATCATATATTGGTAAGGGTATTGTCTTCTTTCTCTTTCTTTATACGTTAATAGTACCCTATACGATAACGAGCCCCTTTGCAGAGAGTCATCTGGCATCTGAGAAAATAGACACGCAAAAAACGGATAACAAAGATAATGTAAATGCTCAGGTTAATGAATCAAGTAAAAAAAATTTGAATTCAAATATTCGTGAAAAAAATAGAATTAAAAAAAACGATCACACCGCTGATTCTAATACACCAGGCATTATTGCTAAAAACATCCAGATGGCAGGAAAAATCCTGTCATCTTCACCTTCTGAGCTGGCAGAGCAAGCCAAATCCTACGCGATAGGACAGTTTAATAACACGGTATCTTCCGGTGCACAAAAATGGTTATCACAATTTGGTACTGTCAGGATTAATTTTGGATTAGATAAAAAAGGAACACTAAAAAACAATTCATTCGATCTGTTATTGCCACTTTATGATAATAAAGCGGATTGGTTGCTCTTTTCGCAGCTAGGTTATCGCAACAAAGATAGTCGGGATACCATGAACCTGGGATTAGGTGGGCGTTATTTTTCTCAAAACTGGATGTATGGCCTGAATACCTTTTATGATTATGACCTGACAGGTAAAAATCAGCGCCTTGGTTTGGGCGGAGAAATCGGGGGAGACTACATTAAACTTTCCGCTAATACCTATTATCGTTTAACTGACTGGAAAGACTCGCGGGATTTTGTCGGTTATTATGAACGCCCAGCCAACGGTTATGACATTAATGGGGAGTTTTTCTTACCTGCTTACCCTCATCTGGGGGCCAAACTGACCTATGAACAGTATTTTGGCGATAACGTAACTTTATTCAATCGTGACACAAAACAGAAAAATCCTAACCTGGCTAAATTGGGGCTGACTTATACCCCAGTTCCGCTATTTACCCTGGGTGTAGATTATAAACAAGGGGGAAGTGGACACAGCGAAACGCAGTTTTTGGCGAATTTTAATTATAAACTGGGTGTTCCCCTGAGTGTGCAATTGGCGCCAGAAAATGTGGCAGCGGCGAGAACATTAGCGGGCAGCCGTTATGATCTGGTAGAAAGAAATAATCATATTGTGCTTGAACACCAGAAAAAGCCGATTGCCCAATTATCGTTACCGGAAACGATTGTGGGATACAGTCATGAGCAGCACGAGATTACCGTCAAATTATCGTCTAATGATTTTGTTAAGCAGATTCATTGGACAACGAACGAAGATTTTGAAAAAAACGGCGGGAAACTCTCTTCCCGCGTCGGCCACACCATAAAAATCACCCTGCCAACTTATTTATCCGGCGATAACCAGAATAACAATTACCCCATTTATGCCCTGGCTGAATTGGAAGATGGCCTAAAATCAGCGCCAGTTGCAATGCGTGTGATTGTCAGGCCCTTTATACTGAAAAAACAGGAAAGGGCTTATTTTACTCCTGCCGGGCCATTGCCTGCGACGGGGGATAAAAAGGATGGCTATACATTTAATCCGGTGATTACCTTTGATACGGCTCATGGGACACCGATAAAAAATACCACTATCAGCCACGTTCAGTGGATAACCGATCCTAAAATCGGTACAGATACGGGATTGCAATTGCTTGACTGGGAAACATCAGACGCTGTGGCATTGGATGAAAAGGGTCATTTCAAACGCAAACCGGTCTTAATAAGTAGCCGGCCACATAAAGACGTCAAAGTGTACCTGCAACTGAATAGCCAACCACCGCAGTTAGTGGGGGAGGTCAGTTTTGATAAACATTCTGCCAGTTTCCACGTGGATAAAGTTGAAGTTTTACCGGCAGTACCGTCACAGGTAGCCAATGGTTCCCAGACTTATACCTACAGCGCTGTGGTATTAGATAGTGATAACCATCCAGTGAGAAATCAGAAAATCGCCAATGTGAATTGGAGTAAGGACAAAAACCATGATGGGCTTATTTGGACTCCATTAAATGGTGAAGTCACAACGGACGGGGATGGAAAATTAACGGCAACCCTGGCGAGTACAGTGGAAATAAAGGATGTCACGGTTTCACTGTCCATTGGAGGCCAACAGCCTGTTCCGGCACAATCTCCGGTGACCTTTACTGCGGATACCCAAGATTATAAGGTTAAAGGGGATATTCATATCGACTCGTCAGGGACAGTCACGGCAGATGGTCACCAAAAATATACCTATAGGGCGATAATCGTAGGTATTGATGGAATCCCTGTTTTCAAGAAAAACATTTCGAATGCGACGTGGAAGATAGAACATCCCGACAATATGCCAGAACTCACGCTAGATCAATCAGATAAGACAACCGATGACAAAGGACAATTAACGGCAACCTTAACCAGTATTAAGGCAGTCAAGGGGGTTGTCGTTTCACTTACGGTGGGAAAACAACCGCCGGTTAAGGCAAAGCCGCCAGTAGATTTCAAATCGGAACAAGTGTCAATAACACCGACACCACCAAGCCCAATATTGGTGGGTGAAAATTATACCCTGACCGTTCACGTTAAGGATGCTACGGGTAACAATTCGGAGCCTAATAAGCAAGTTAACTGGACCTTAAAAAATCCCAATCAAAAAGGAGTAACACTGAGTCCAACAAGCAGCACAACTCAGGGTGATGGGAGTGCTACCACAACATTGACCAGTACGCAGGCGCAAACAGTGACGGTAGAGGCTTCCGTCGAAGGCGTTGAAACAGCGGCGTCGGTGGATGTGGAATTCAAATGGCCAACTATTCAGAAACCCACCGTTACCGAAAAAACCGGCACCGTTCCGGCGGATGGAGATAAAGATCCGCAACACGCTTATCACTATACTGCGCATGTGGTTGGTGCTGATGGTAAAACACCTTATACCGGGCAAGATATTAAGTTTAAGTGGCGGTTAAAATCGCAGGCGGGTGGTACTCCACAAAATACCTGGCTATCAGAGAAGGGAGAAGTGACTGCTCAATCTGATGGCACATTAAAAGTTCAACTGCTTAGCAGTGAGAAAAATCCGGTAGTGACAGGTGCCATCGTGTGTCTTGCTGCTGTTGATGAAAAATCTGTTGAGATCTCTGAAACAGAACAATGTGCTGCTCCTGTGGATTTTAAAAAGCCATCGGAGTTTTTTGAAATAACACACCTTAAGGTTGATGGTTTTAATTCCAACAATCCTCTCTTGGGAGATGGTAAGAATTCTTATACCTATACGGCAACGATTATTCAGAAGAAGGGAAATCAGATACAAATACCACATGATGGATATCAGATAGATGCTAAATGGGAGACAAACTTTAAAGCCGAAATGTATAATAATAATCCGGAGTGGGAAATTAAGAGTAATAACATCGTACAGAATGGTCAAATTACAGCCATTTTGACCAGTAATGTTGGTATTGGAAATATTACGAATAATCAGGTGAGTAATGGTTTGATAGTAATCTTATCAGTTCCAGATGGAGAAAAAACTTTTTCCAAAAAAGCGGATGCGGTTGTTTTCGAGCCTGTTACTCAGAAAGAAGCGTGGCTCCATGTATACAGTGACAAAAAACCTGGCGGGAATTTATATAAAGAACAAAATAGACCTCATAATACTTTCCAGGGGCTAAAAGGACAATTAGTAGATAAGTTGACAGGAAAGCCAATTTCCCAAAGTAACGATACAGTTGAGATTACAGGTGGTCAGATTAGTGACCTTGGTGAGCAAGATCCTAATAATAAAGGCGTAATACATTTTGATTTTTCATCAGGAAAAACGACTTTGGAAATGACAGTTGAAAAACCCAATTATGCCAAGTATAGATATAATTATCATTTTGATATAAAAAGATTTTTTGTCAGTTCTGCTAATATCGATTTGATTGGAACTGATTCTGACGCAGACTGTACTGGTGGTGCTTCAATTAATGGAATTAAAAATATTACTAATATGGACTTGGTTGATGAAGATGATTCTTTAACGAAGGAATTTCCCCGTAGCTTTGATTGGGGAATACTTGATCAGTTTGATTCTGCTGGAAAAGTTTCAGTGATTGTGCCAAGTTATAATGGTTCTACGAAGTATTTATTTGACCTTCGCACTGACAAGAGCCCCCAAGATCAATATGGACAGGGATATTTATTGTGTGTATATAAACCCTACTAGTTGATATTAATGGCTTATTTATATTTTTTAATTATTAACCGATTCTGAAAAAGGCGATCAGTTGCTATAGTAGGCACCTTTCTCGCCAAAGGAAAGTGCACTATGGCCTATAAACAACTGACCGAATCAGAAAGATATCAGATTTTCAGCTTAAAAGAAGCAGGTTTTACACAACGTTTTATTAGGAACATCCATAGTAATCATCATCAGCACCTATTATTGTAGAGTAGGTGGAAATGTAACCATTCCAAACTTTACTTGCTAATTGTTTATTTGTTGTATTATCTTTGATTATATAATCAATATATAATCTTGTTGGTTGGTCCTCTCCTATTGGTTTGATATCTTTAAGAAAACAGAATGGAATAGTGACTACTTGGAACTTAGACTTACTATTATTATCTGTTTTTAAATTACTATCAGTTAGATCCAGAGTATATGACTTTTGTTTCACATCGCCTGTGTAAGATTCTATAGTTACTCTGACTTGTCCTGTGTGATTAGGAGATGGTAAATTTCCTGTAATTCCATTACCTAAAACTTGCACTGCAACATATAATCCCGCTTTTGCTTTATTATCGGTACCATCACCAAAATCAAGTCCTACGCTTATCATATCAAAAGTAACATAAGATGATTCATTAACTCTACCATCGCCACTACTAGGATTAATAGAATCTCTCGGAATATAAGTAGAATATATTTGAGGTTTATCAAAAAATCTATCTTTATCCGGCTCAGGAGAATCATCATGATTAACATAGTTCATATATAAAGCGTCAGAGTACATAATCTCATTTTGTTCAGATATCACAGCATAATATATTCCACCAGGTTTATTAGGTTCTAATTGATCGTACGGGAAAGAAAATATCCTATCTTCTATTCTTTCTACCTTATTATTAATCCTATATGTTGGGGATAATAGGGTTTTTGGTGTTGTGTCATCATCTTTAGTCATTATTCCATCATATAAAGTAAAAAATGCGATAACATCTTTTGAACCGGGTGTCATATACCCATCATAGGAGTTAACACTCACAGTAAAATCTGTTTGTCCAGGCAGCTTTTTAAGTGTCCCTCCCTCTTCCATTTCATTGATAAAAGGATTATCTAAAGGATGATTTTGGGAATAGGCTGGGTATATACACATCGCTGCCGTATAATCATCCATGGTTAAATTTTGGATTTTAGCCACAAAATCCACTCTTCCTTCCGCACCTGCTGTTGGATAGGCACGAAAACTGATTTCCCCCTGTGGATCGCTTGTTAGTACAAAGAAATCTCGCCCGTCGGGAAGCGTCATAATATCAATGGGTTCATTAGCGCCTGTAGCACGATCGTGGGTTATTTTTACCAATCCAGCAGAAGGTGACAATTGATTATGTCTTTGGGCTGCAATAACCACCTGAATATTACCGATTGGATTAATATTATTATCGCTAATAATACCAGAGTATAGGTTATAAATGCTGTTTGGATCACTGATTGAATTAACCGTGGTCGGTGTTGCTATAAACTCATTTTTGGTTTTTAAAACAACCGAATCTGCTAGAATATTATTTATTACAGTATATTTAACCGGCCTGTCGTTAAACCCGGGGATAGGTCTTTTATGTTTATCCTGAACAGAAATTGAAAGATTAAGTTGATTATTATCATTAGGTTTGTGAATGGTTAATGCTAATATGGCCTCGCCATAACTATCAGCTTTATTTTGAGGAATTACAGCAGAATAACTTTCATATATCTTGTAGCTAATGGATTTTTTACCTGTTGGATCTTTTATTATTACTGAACCGATATTATTAAGGGAGGAAACATCATTTGTAGTTGATTTTATAGTAACTTTAAGATAAATCTCTTGGCCGATAAAAACATTAGTGCCACTTTCTAATGATAGAGTAACTTGATAATCATCTTTTGCAGCCGCAGGTTGAGGTGGTTGATTATTTGGGGATGCACCTTGTTTTTCGAATATTTCTTTGTTTTTATTCATTTCTATTTCCTTATGTAATAAAATAATTATTTCAGCCTACTAAAATGCATTGTCAAATATAACCAAAAGAAAACGTTATTGAAAAAACCACCCATGAAGCTATTTTCCACATATCGTTAAATAAAAAAATTAAACTTTCCAATGAAAAAAAGTTATCACATTATGATATTATCAATATAATAAATAAATTACATTAATATTATAAAATATAGTTCCAAATATAGAAATCTACATTCATAAATGGAAGCGAGCTATGTCATCTTTCCTTTTTAAATAAAGAAAATAGCTGAAACCCAAAACTAAAGCCGAAGATATAATATCGATAAAACAGATATAAATTAGTAAGTTTGTATAATCTTTTTAGAGATACATTTCGACACAGGTTAAAACTCCATCAATTTCACTATGTGAGTTCATTAATTATCTGTTTTTAGTCAAAAAATCTGATTTCTTATATTTTATTTGGTGAAAATTTTTATTTTGAGTCTATATTAAATATAATTCACTCTGTTTTTACATCAAAATAATTTATTTGCAATGTTAATAATATTATTATAATGTGATAACTTTTTTTCATTGGAAATAAATTCGTTTTTATTTAACCATATGG
>NZ_JADEUF010000015.1 GCF_015163655.1 Xenorhabdus griffiniae
GCACGATAAGCATATTCAAGCTGAAAAGTACGGCGACAAGACAGGCAACGATAACGCTGACGTTCACCTTGACCCGTGCCATGTTTTCTTACCGATTCGGTTTGTTGACAAAATCGACATTTCACTTCTACCGTTGCCATCTGATTTCCTGAAAAAGTGAGGAGTATACATGAGAAACAACAAATTGAATACGTGACCGATTTTATCCATTACCCTGCTCATTTGTACGCTCCATAATATTTGGGTGAATCAATCCTTAGTTAATATTGGTGAAAATAATTTAGTAATAAAATTACTATTGCATATTTTGGGTACATTACGGAGCAGAATATAATAGAACTATTTATAAATACAACCGCGGATAAAAATACATCAGGAAAATTGTGATTGATATCTACTGTTAAATAAAATCAATTAATTGCGTCATTTAAATTTCACGGATCACAACGGATTAAAATCACATTAACGTGTTATGCTCGTTTTCTCTGTGTTATTGGGCTAATACATTAACCTGATAACACGGCGAGTTGGAAAAGCTCTCGTCAGGAAAGTCATTTTTAACTAACCCCTCCCTTGTCAGTTTCGGCATCCACTTGATGGTGGTATCAATATTCAGATTGCTGCAAATGTCCTGTTTGCTTTTCTTGCGCAAAACATAGTGCACTGGTATATCCATACCAAAGTGTGTCATGGAAACTGATTTATCCAGATTAGTACTTTTCATAATGGAAGCAATTAACCTGCTGAATTGCTTCCAGCTTACATTCATCGGAATATTGCGCATTTATGTTAGAGCCAAATGATCATAAAAAAATAAATAGTCACTCAACAAAAATAAAACATATACCAATCTAACTTCAAGATGCGTGTGATTTATTCCCGCGAAGCGGGAATAAATCAGGTTTCATAGAGTGTTGTAAATTGCAACTTGAAGTTTAATGTGTATATGATAAATAGAATAACATTCTAAATTTTGTTTTAATTAATATTATAATAACACTCTTTCATTTCAAATGGGAAATCGTCAACGGTCAAATTGAATTCGATTTTTCATGATAAATAATCACAGTTAGAACAATAGAATTTATATAATAAAAATTGATCATGCCCTCAATTTATTGATCATGATGAATGTTCAGATAATGCCCTATGACTCTATCATGCAAGGAAAGCTGCCTCTATAGAGGGTACCGTAACTCAGTGTTGGAGACCAAGGGCGAGCATTTGAAAGGGAATGATGACACTGAGTACAAACGTCGCTTGTTTGAACTGTTGACCGAACACGTTAAAACAGCAGTGGATGCGGGAGAACCCACTTTGGAAGAGCATCTGGTGGTATGTCATTCCGAATGCTAATGGAAAACAGTTGGTCGCAGGAAATCGTGCATTAATTGAACTAATGAACAATCTAGTGGGATTGTACTGTCTCCAACTCTCACGCTCCTTTTTTCAAGAGGAGCGAAGCTTAAATGGAAAGTAAAGTTTATTAGGAGCAGGTCAGGTTGATGACCGAAAATCGGAAATCTCAAAAAGTGCGTGAAACATAAATGTATATGCTTACAAATAAACAACTGCGTTGAAACAAGGAATCCGGTAACTCCGGATTCCTTGTTTTAATGGTTACTAGCAATTCGATATAGTTGCCTAATGTAGTGGTAAAGATTACGAATGCTGCTCAGTCGTTGTAATTATTTGTTGCTGCATGGGGTTATTTGCTTTTGCATAGTCGAACGGTAAGATAGCTTTTCTCGGTTTTGTATCGGCTCAGATCTGTTCTGGCAGTCACCGTTCCGCTCCACTTTCCTCTAATTTTCCAGCACCAACCGGGCAAGCTTTGCAAAAATCGAACTCTTACTGCTCTCGCCGCTCTTGAGCATATCCAGGGTAAAGCTATTGAGGTAAACGCCAGCTAACGGGTGGTTAAATACATCCACGGCATTGCCCTGGGCATCCCATATCAGTAGATTTTCCACTAGCTTAGGCCGCGCAATTGAAGGATTTGTAGGTTGAGCGTCGCTCACCAGGATAAATACTCCATTCTCATGTGGCTGCAGGTAGGTATGGTGATGCTTCATTTTTTGCGATTTGGTCAGCGGGTCGTGCTTCGAACGGCCTGGTGATATCAGATAAGGCAATATGTTTTGATCAGATTTTGCCGAGCGAGTAATGGTGTACTTATCAAAATTATCCCCTTTACGTTCCGCCAGCTCTTTTTCTCGCTCCTGATAAGCGTACAAATCGACGACATTAAGTTGAGCTGGACCAATCAGGCGCGGCACGCGCACGCTGTTGTAGGTGGTAAGTAGAACATCTGCAGCGTGGTCGTAAAGATAAAAGCTTTTGTCGAATACTTTTTTTAATCGTTCCAGTGGGGGATGTTCAACCGATAGCCAGTCTAGTTTACCTTCAGTGATACCTGTATTTACCACCTTAAGATGGCCGCCTTCTACTTTCAGTTCAACATGCCCAAGCAAGGGGAAATTGTTTTTCGTATTACGTACCGCATAGGCAGTATAGTGGCCATCCGTCAGGTCTGGTAGTGAGATGTGGTGTTCATTGAGTAAGCTCTCTTTGAACCACAGCTCGGTTTTTGTCCGACGAATCTTGCTACTTAGCAAGTTAACTGCCGATTTGAGGCGGCTACGAGGCTTTGCAAGATCAGCTTTGTATTGGTTAGGATTATTTACTGACAGTTCATTAATAAGGTCGATTGCATCCAGTAATTTGCAATCAATGTTCATACCTTGCAAGACTACGGGCAGAGGCCTCTGATGTAACCATCCTTGCAAGCGAGCTAGTTTAAGCTGGGTGTAGGTATCCCAGTCGAGTTCAGGTTGTTTCCGGGCAGCATCAAATACAGCATAAAAATCACTGTACTCAGCAGATTCATCATCTTGCTGACGGATGCTGTTGCTCCGTTCTTCATCTACTGTGTTGAGTACCAGAATGGAAGTATTGGCCGGCAACTCAGAAAAACCGGTTTGCTGAGAATGTTTAAGCGATTCTAGCGGCCATAGTTGATATCCAAGAAATTGGGAGGCTAACGCGTCAAAGAAATAAGCTTCTTGCGTGGCGCTGAATTCGACGCCGTTGTTAACCACCAACAAAGTGTTAGCCAGATTTCGATCGAGGTCGGTAATGAACTGATTGACTTCGTGGGTGGCCTGAAACGGGATGGGGTAGTGTGAAATTTCCAGCTCTGTAAGGCGCTCGCAGGCTGCATTCATTACCACATTATAGGTGTAGGCCTGGCATTCACCATAGCCGCTGCGTTCACGGAAAAAGTCCAGTTTGCTATCTCGAGCATCGAGTTTGCGCTTGGCTTTGAGCCGACGATTATCGATATTAAACCACACGCTGGTATCATCCAGAGAGAGGTACAATTCATCAGCTGGCTCAACCAGGAATTTTTGTTTGTGCAAGGTAAATGCGAGCTCTTTATGTTCCGAAGCATAAACGCCGAGTTCGAATGCCTCCATCACGCCGGTGCCGCTTTTCTGCGTGATGGGCTGACTCAGGCGAGCATTGAGATAGAGCGTCGAATTAAAATAGGTTGGCGATACTGAAAAACGCTCACGGGCTTGTTCCAGCATCACCATTTTCAGATGCAAGCTGAACAAGCCCTGAATCAGGCGAGACAAGTCGTGGTTTTCGGCGATGAGTTGCTGGCAAAGCTTTTTAATGCGTTCTGTCAGCGAGAGATAAGCCGAACTGTTTAGTGCAGATGCAGGAGCTAAGAAAAAAAAGACATGCTGGTAATTGGGTAAGCGATGTAGCTCATATTTTACGTCCTGATTGGCCTCTAGCCCAAGCTTCTGCCGCACACAAGATTTAACCTCCTGATGAATACGTGCATAGTAATCAGCGGATTTTTCTTTTCTTTCTTTAATGAAGCGTTGAACCATAAAGTCTATCGTATATAAATTAGATATTGGGGCTAATAAACGTTGAACTGTTGTCAACTGATCTTCTTCAAGCTTGATCAAATTGGTGCGGGCAATCGGGGTATCTGTCAGTTTATTCAGATTAGGGATCATGAAAATTTTCCTTTAGTCGGCAACTTTTCTATACCTAGAAGGGCTTGTAACATCGGATTAATGTCCAGAGTGGTGCCTAGTTTCGATTTTTCCAGAGGACGTCCACTCTCTCGATTTTTGGGTTGATAATACTGATAGTCAGTTTGAAACAGATTGAGGTAGTGGATCGTGTGATCAGCGTTATCCTGCCACATCAAATTATTGGGATTCTGGCTGTAGGCGACATTCAGATAAACAAACCGAATGCACTCGTAACGACCAGCTAACGCGGCCTGTAGCTGTTTCTGCCCCTCTGTATCAGCCTTTTGGCTAGCGATATTTCGGATCTGGCGAATCTTATTGCTACTTTTCTCAAGCGCTTCCTCTGCCCGCGTCAAATCGTCCAGATGAGTCGCCCAGCGCTTGACATCGACACATATCAGGTCATCACCCACTTCAATAAAGCGGTCAAAGAACTCATATACCAACGGTTCAAGGCGCTCAAATACTTGCTGGTCGGAGAGTGGGGCAACACCATAATTTTTCAGTACCTTATCAAAAAGATATTCTCCGACGTTACCTTTGAGCAACGGAACTAGCATGGGGTTGGGCACCCATTTTTCGAATGCTGTTTCCTGGAGCCTTGCGCATTCACGAATCAACTCACCGACCAGATTGCCGGAATAGACATCGTTTCTATACTGCGGGAAGATGGTTAGCTCTGGTCGGTATTCCCTGGCACCTCCAACGAAGTCCGACAGGGCGGAGTAATCGCTGTGGGCAAGTCCATCCGGCCCGCGCTTGTGACAAAGTAAGATGGTTTGATTGTCCTGCTGGCGATGAATAAACAGGACGTTGTGGATAGACTGCATTTGCCGATTGGCAGCATACAGAGGATTGGCTTGAAGTTTTGCCAGCCAGCGCTCTGGATTAGTAAAGGATTCAGGCGCGCGGAACAAATTACATAATTCGAGATATTCGAGATTACCTGCGCGTACCTGATTTATCCAGCCAGTTTTCAGGACTCGCTTGTGAACAGTATCTATGCGACGACCATTTGCTATGACAGCCTGCTCAAAAGTATGTCGCTGTCCTTTATCACTAAATGATTGACTCTGAATAAGTTTTTCGCATTCCTCCATGAGGCGGTGGTTAAGCAAGGACATGCTTTCTGATACCACCTCGTTGCCGCTATCTTCACTGAGAGCGGCGAACTGAAATGCAACATTACGGAACACGTCGCGGGGTAAAAAGATTTCTGTTTTCAATAGAGTGTCGCGGCGCTCGACTCGACCTACGGCTTGTACGGCGACTTTGAACAGACTCATATCATGTTCGGCCATCAACAGGCGATAATTTTCACCTTGGGCGAAATTAACGCTGAAATCTGCCAGCTTGTGGACGGCAATATCATCATCGGCGTAATGTTTAAGAACGGTAACATAGTTAGGCAATGTATTGAAATTTGCGCCATTGCCCTTCACCTCGCTATAATACGATGAATTGATTAACACTAAGCGTTGAAAATCGACATCCAGACGCGGCGCATTCGTATCATTAATATTGCCGTCGTGGTACTTAACGAAGTAGTTGAGACCGGTGCCCGCGCTGTTATAGGTACTCATAAATACCAGCACGGTGTTGCTGTCATCAATATAGGTTTGACTCTTAATATCTTCGATATTAGCCAACGGTGAGTCGAAGAACACCAGACGGATAGTGTGACGTTCTGGAAAGGGAGTAAAGGTCAGGATCTGGTCATGCTTCTTACTGTTATCCGTTTTTTCATCGCACTGGGATTTCATCCCGTACAGCTGACGCCACGCTGTACGATGAGTGCTCCAGGCACGAATAAAGGCTCGCTTAAAACCTCCTGAAAGTGACAGAATCAGGCTGTTTCTACCCTCGTAGGCAGCAAGCAATAAAGCTTCCAGTTCTCGGTGGTACTGACGCTGCTTATAGGGATTTTTCAGAGTGTTTTCCAGCGGTTCCTTCAGTGCTTTAAAAAAGTCGTTATACACCTTACGGAAGATCTCGCAGTTTTGGTGGATATCGGTCAATGCCGGTAACTCATCATCAAACACCTTGAACTTGACGTCGCGAATACGGGCCCGTAGTTTGCGCAGTTCCTTGAGCATATCGATATCTGCCATTTCGCGTTCAACAACCCGGTAGCCAAGGTCGTGGCTATAGCGTTCCAGGAAGTGACGACTGAAGTTACCGTTTTTGGTGTGGCTAAAACCGCTGGTTGCACTAAGTCCTACTACTTTATTGTGAGTGCCAGTGAGCAAACGCAGTAGCATGGCTTCGGGCAACTCTTGTACCAGATCCATCTCGAACGCCAGAATTATTGTGCGCTCTGCCCCCGCATTGACGTAATTTAGTTCGGCTACCGGTGTCATCGTGAACACGGTTTTAGGTTGCAGATAAGTGTAGAAGTGATCAATCAACAAATTTTCATCGGTGGTGCGATCAAAGATATGGCGTACAACACCAGCTACATTATTGGCTGCGTCAACAAACTGACCTAACGGCGTGTTCTGACTGCTGGAATTATCCTGGCCGCCATTTTTCACCCAGCGCTTAAAGTGGCGGTTGGTGATTTGGGCGCATGCGACAAGGATGACGGATACCAACTGGAACAGATCGTGTAAGGTGGGGTTAGTATCACTGGTATCATTTTCGACTTCGTAATACAGCTCGGTACGCGTTATGTCTCCTTCGCTGTTGCGCATACGAATTCGTTTAAGCCCCTCTTCATTGACGTACATTTTAGCGTTGAAGCTGAAGACGTTGCGGGTAATTGAGATAATACGTTCGGCGGCGTCGCCGTTGACTTCAAATGCTCCTAACTGGTCCCGAAACATTTCCAGTATCGCTCCCAGCGTCACACCGGATGAAAGTTCGCATTTTTCTTCCAGTAACTCGCGCAGGGTGGCGATGAATTTGACCATTTCTTGCTCAAAGGTGGTTTGAGCTTCTTTGGGCTTGTTTCGGTGCTCCAGACTACATACCGCGTTGTGAATACGTCCTGTTACTGAGATAACGTGCGCCAGGTTGTTTTCCTGTTTAACCAGTTTTACATGGCATGTTTCTTCAAGGCGAGTGTAGGCTTCATGAAGTTCATCAATTATCACTGTAAAGCGGATATTATTTCGGCGGAAAGGGCAGCCTGGATTGCGTCTGAAGTGTTCGTCGCGAAGATAGGCTACTTGCCTAGCATGACCAGTAGCCGCAACGGTGCTGATCTGCGGATCTTCTGGCTTCAGCTTGCCGCCAACCAACAAGTCAAAACCCACAGACTCAAAACGCACGCCTTCACCTCGTTGGCGAGGTGCCAGGCGATAAGTTGATGTGTCGAACTTGTTAGTGGTCATTAACAGCACAGACGGGCGGTACTGGCAAACTTCGAAAGGTAACACCTGCTTGATAAGCTCGAAGTAGACTTCGTGTACGCTCATTTTTGACGAAGGTTTTCCCTGCATAGCGTTAAGCTCTCGCTTTCTACGAGCAAGAAGTCCGCGATGAATGTATTCTTTAATGGAAGTTTTTTCACTATCCGAACCAAATAGTGATTTACAGGCTGACTCAATCGTATTGCGGATGCTGTGGCGGCAGTTTTTTAGCTGCTCTTCGAGCATTTCCCTGTCGTAGTTGGTATCCTGGGAACTGTATGTCGCCAGCTTTTCCAGTTGCTCTTCACAACGATCGACTTGTGAGACAAGATAATTGAGCGAACGCATAGCAACCTTGATAAGGGCGCTGCCTTTCGCCCCTTCGTACCACTGAATATAGCGGTCGCGGTTTTTTAGACCGGATGCCCAATCCATAAAGTCGAGGTCGGCAATATCCTTACGGGCAAGAACGCAAATGAACTCTCCTCCAACTGCCTGAATTCTGTTTTTCTGGCTGCTGTCCAGGTCGATTTGTGATTTTTGCGGCGATATGAACAGCAGGTTGGTAAAGCCACCTTCGGGAAACAGATAACCTGGCTTCTGGGTTTTAGCAAAGCGCTCCAGATATTCGACATACCCCTGAATCACACCATAGCTTTTGCCGAATCCCGTGCCGTCGGAACTGAAGATGACCTCAGCGCCATCACGTTCATGCACGTGATAAAGTTGGGAAGCCCGGGCGCGACAAGTGTTAATATCTTCAATCAGCTTTGCGTCAGGAGTTTGGCTGGATATAAGGTCTTTCAGATTATTATCGATAGTTTTCTCTCCAGTACGTTCATATTTACGGTAACTATTGATGGTTATTTGGCCGCTTTCGATCAGAACCTTTTCCACTTGCATTGGGGCAAGGTGCAAATCAGTCGCGATTTCACTTATAGTATCGGATAGCGGCTCGTGCGGATTGCTAACAGTAAAGTGGTTTAGCGCTGCTGCAACGGTATCTGGATGCAATGCTTTCCTGAGCGTTGGAAAGGTGAGGCTGTAATCATAGAGCACCAAATCATTGTTTATCAGGCAGCGGAAGGGTTGTTTTTCTGGGCCAACGCCAGTTTGCCCGGCAAAGCCCAGAATACCGGCATCTTTTAGGCGAAATAACAGCGCTGGGGCATCGCGGTCAGGTGAGGCAAATGCAGTGTGGAGTTGCTGGCTAAATGGCATCGTGGCATTCAGCCGTTCATGCCTGGCCAGTGTGGAAAAGTGCTGGCGCACTAAGGTTAACAGCTTACAATCTTCCTCAATAGTCCAACTTTTTCTCATTTTTCTACCCCTTAATATAAATATTCCCGCAACCACTCTGTCACTTGTTCAACATCAAAAGCGCGTAATCCATACTCCTGTGTCAGCAATGCCTCTGGTAAGAACTCATCATATTTTTCGAGGCACTTTTCAGCGATGCTTACGGCAAACAGGATTCTAATGGCAAACCTTCTTGAAGTGCGTTGGATAACGCCTGTTTAACCTCCGCGACCGTGGTTTTTTTCAACTTCAATCACACTGGCAAATGATCTCGCTTTAAGACCGCGCTGGATAAGTAATGCCGACAACGTGTTTACTCGCCCAGATTGGGGAGAATGTAGACATGCTGCCCCTGCTAAATAAAACATTCCGAAACCAGATTATTGTTGCGAAAACAGTGCAGCCCCTCATCAAGCAGGCCTCTTGTAGCGGAGTTGGCAAAATCGGCCTTGCGATCGCCAACGATGATGCGGTAGTCGCCTTCTCGATAAATGGTGAGCATTTCCTGGCGGACGACATCATGAATGGATATCTCACAACCCAGCGGGAAAATAAATCTATTACCACGGTCAGATAGCACCATCCCTCTGTTGTACGAATATACGTGATGTCTCCGCACCAAGAGGTATTTGGGCATAGTGGGGCAAACTGTTGCCGCAAGAGATTCGGCGAAGCGGGATGGCCTTCACCGGCCGGACGATAACGGTGAGCCCCCGGTTGACAACTTTTGAGACCACATTCCTGCATCAATCGTCTGGCCTTCCAGCGTCCAACCGGCCTGCCCTCATGGGGCAATAAATGACTCAATGTGCGACTGCCTATCGCTCCACAGCTTTGGTTATACCGTTCACGCACCCGAATGCGTAACTGCAAACGTTCCGTGTCGATGGAACGTTGTCGCCAGTCATAATAGGCACTGCGTGACACCTCAGGCCCCTGGCATAATGCCGTGATCGGCCATCGGGAACTCAGCCGTGTGATCAACGCATAGCACCACTGCGCATCCCGTTCATCAGCACGGTCGCCTGTTTGAGAATTTCTTTTTCCATTTCCAGGCGTTTCACCTGTTTTTCTAATGCCTGTATCTGGCGTTGTTCGAGCGTCAGTGCCTTGCTCACAGGCGTAACTCCCTGCATTTCGGCCTGGTATCTGGTATTGGCGAACCCATTTTCCCAGGGGGCTGGCATCAATCTTCAGTGAACTGGCGACCTTAACAACCCGCTGCTGATGGAGAACAACCTGTTGAACCGCTTTCAGCTTAAATTCAGCGGAATAGTGGCGTTTGGTGGGTTTCAATTTCATCGTTACACCTCATTGTCATGTTAATAATATTAGCAGGCTTTTGACGTGTCCGAAATCCTTATACCATATATGGACGCCCCAGTTGTGCAAGCACTAAGTTATACGGTTTGCGACCCTATATCCGGCGTCATAATGGAAAAATTATCCGCGCCATGATGTCATCCGCACCCTGCTTCCTTCTCACTACATCGGTATATCACTACCTTGTATAAGAACAGGCTATTACAGGGACGGTAGCCGTTTTCTCATCAGTGTTTGCAAACGCGATAATGCGTCTATTTTTGTTGCTCAATTAATTAATAGTAAAAGATTTTTGCATATTAAAATCCACTTCATCCCGCAGAACACGCCAGATAATCCGGGCCAGTTTGTTGGCTAAAGCGATCGTGGCTTTCATAAACCCGCATCGGGCAATCAGTTTTCTCAACCATTCTCCCAGACAATCATCACGATTTTGGACACAGCGCATCACGGCACGAGCACCGTGGATAATTAACGTTCGGAGATGACGGGTTCCATTTTTGCTCAGGGAAGACAGCCGGTTTTTTCCACCTGAACTGTGTTGTCGGGGAACCAGGCCACACCAGGCAGAAAGTTGCCGGCCATTGGCAAATTGGGGCGCACTGACTTCACTCACGAAGGCGGCTGCAATAAGAGGACCGACGCCGGGGATCGTGAGCAGAGGGTGATAACCACTTTGCTGACGAGAAAGTGCCGCTATTTCATATGCGAATGTTCAGATTCCGTAGGTCTTCCCCCAAAGTATGAAGCAAACGTCGTAGTACAGAGGACAGCTCATGGCCCTCCTCTTCTAGATAATGTCGTCATAAGATATTTAACCAAAGAACAAGACAGCGGATCTGAACAGCAGCAAGAAATGAGGCACTATTTTTGGCATAACGGGTCGCTATACCCCGCCAGCGTTTAAGATGAAGAAACGCATTTTCAACTAAATGCCTGAGTCGATAGAGGTCCCGATCATATTCTCGTTTTACTTTGCGATTTTTTCGGTCGGGAATTTGCGCTGCCATGCCTTGTTTTTTTGCTTGTTCAACCACGGTATTACTGTCATAACCCCGATCCGCTAATAAATGTTCTGCATCTATTCCGTCAATCAAGGCCGCAGCTTGTGAGCAATCCGCTGTGGGACCGCTTGTAATAAGCGCTCTGATCGGCATACCATGCGCATCCACGGCCAGATGTATCTTTGTATTGAGCCCCCTTTTGTGCGCCCCATATCCTGATTGCCTCCAGCCGCCCCTGCGGCATGGGGATGAACCTTAATATGGCTGGCATCAATCATCAGCCATTCGAAATCGGGTTCAAAGATGAGTTCTTCAAGCAGTCCTTCCCATACGCCTTTGTCCCGCCACCGACAAAAACGGCGATGCGTATTTTTCCAGTCGCCATAATCGGGCGGTAAATCTCGCTAGGGTGCGCCTGTCCGTAAAATCCAGAACACGGCATTAATAAATAATCGATTATCATAAGCAACACGCCCCCAGGCCCCCTTACGCCCCGGTAGGTGAGGTTCAAGCAAACTCCAAATATGATCGGAAATATCGTGACGGCGGTGTACGGGTGTGCTCATGGTTAAGTCATCCATTCATGTAATATAGAGTTATTATTACATGAATTTATTTATGACGACACTATATAGAATCTCAGGCAGGTACTGTTGCAGTTTCTGAATACCAGCAGGAACGATCACCCCCTCCTCAGCGAGGAAAGCCCGAATCTGGTTGGCGAGTGCGGTACGTTGTTCCACCATGAGTGTCGGGCACTGCGCAGTGCCTTGATATCTTGCTGTTCCACCGTCTTGACCGGAACAAAATGGATACCGGGTCGGCACAAGTCTGATGATAAATCCCATCGCCTGAAGGGTTCTGCCCCAATAGTGAGAAGTTGCACAGGCCTCCATAGCAATGAGGGTTCCTGACGAAAAAGTGCGCACAGTATCAAGCAATTTTTGCCGTGAAATTTTTCGGTTCGAGGCGACAGAACCGTCCTCCATCCAGACACAGACTTGAAAAACGTTTTTGGCGAGGTCAATGCCAATGACTTTAATCGTATTCATGAGATGTTCTCCCGAAATTCAGTGCATCGGAAAAAAAGATGGCACTATTTGCTGCTGAAAAAGGGGACGTCCATCACATCACTACAAGTTGTATTTATCCTGGCCGGATGTAGTGTATCTGGCGGTAATATTGTTGCCGGCAGCATTACTTTTGGGGATGGTGGTCGTGATCACCACCTCGATGTTTAAAAAGTATCTATGAGAGTCGGCGCTGGACGATGGCAGACAAGCCGCATCGCGGCGCGTCAGTCTGGTCATTAAAGACTTCTTTCAACCATCGCAATAATGACTGAAAAAAGTTCGGTTTCTGCCTCAGTTGCAGTAATATCTCCGTTAGCGGCTGCATAAGATAAAGCTTCAGCCGCTCCCAGCATTGCCCAGAGACGTGCTGCGGTAATTTTTCCGCCTTTGGTGTATGGCATCAGTGTTATTCTGCATTTTTCTACGAAAAGCCGTGCATATTCGCGTTTGATCTTTTCGAGTTCAGGTGAGCCGGCTAAGGCGGCAATAACACTGGGTATTTCACGCCCCTGAACAAGCACACAATTGATGTAAGTGGATGCAATAACCGCGGCTTTTTTTTCCAAAGTGGGTTCACTTTGTTGAATAGCAATGTCCATGATCTCAGTTTGGTTGCTATCAAATGCAATGTACAGTGCTGCCAATAGACCAGAACGTGTACCAAAATGGTCATAAACAACCGGTTTTGTCACACTCGCTTTTTTAGCCAGCCTGCCCAGAGTTAGCGCCTCTGTTCCTTCGTCCCTAATGATCTGCCAGGCAATGGCGATTAGCTGCTGATAGCGTTCTTCTCTTGTGAGGCGAACACGTGTTTGCGAATTAGCCAGTTTTGGATAGGCTTTGTTGCTTGACATATTTATATACCAAAGGTAACTTACTGATGGTAACCTACTTTTGGTATATAGATTACGCTTGTCTTTTCTCATAATCAAGAAGGAGGCATTTGGTGCACGCACTTATCGTTATCTCACACCCTATCTCTGACTCTCTCAGTGGTCATGTGGCTCAATATATTGCCGATGGAATCACGCAGTCAAACTCCGAAAATAGTGCCGAGATTGCCGATCTTGCAAAAGAAGGATTTGATCCAAGCTTTACTGAATCGGATATTGCGGCTTTTTACAGAGAAAGTTTACCTCCAGCTGATGTCATTGCTGAGCAGTCACGAATTGCGCTGGCTGATGCGCTTGTCTTGGTCTATCCCGTCTATTGGTGGACAATGCCTGCTTTACTTAAGGGGTGGATCGATCGTGTGTTTTGTCATGGTTGGGCTTATAACGAACATCCTGATGGAAGACTCGAAAAAAAACTCCAGCATCTTCCGGTACATTTGGTTGCTATTGGAGCGGCTGGTAGAGAGACTTATTTAAAACATGGTTTTTGGGAAGCTATGAGAACACAGGTTGATCATGGCATTTTTGATTATTGTGGTGCCCCTGTCATCACTTCAGAATTACTGCTTCATCCTGAATTAAAAGAGACAAATGCGTATCAAGAAGCTGCATACAGAATTGGTCGTCGTATTTTCATCATGGCTGACGCTCCAGAAGCATAATGTCCGGTTAACTCAGAATCAAAGCCAACTTTCTGCCATGCGAGTGTTGATGAACTGAGTCCTGCCTCATGAGAAACCGCTGCTAAGGTTGTCCCGCGTTTGCGCAATGCGGCGATGATATCGGCCTGATGCCAGTCGTTTTGAACATTGTTATTATTCATTCCTGCTACCCCTTTCCATTAATTAATATTGATGGTGGCGATTCAGACAGGGTTAGCAGACCGGAGTACCCACCGGCGAGGCCGAAGCCTCCCCCACCTGAATCACCATTGAAAGGGTGATAGCAAGCGCACTGGCAGAAATATCCTACCAGTGTTTGGGTAATCGAATGGTAGGTGCCCCGAATTATGCCCTTCGCTGCATCTTGATTGCAACAGACGAAACTAGACGTAAAAATAAGAATGGATGTTGATTTTGCTGGATTTAGCAGGAATTGTTTGACTGGGCTGGACTTCACTGGAAGTTGAAGTGGTGCCCGGAGGCGGAATCGAACCACCGACACGGGGATTTTCAATCCCCTGCTCTACCGACTGAGCTATCCGGGCTAACGGGGCGCATTAAACCGTATTCAGCCCAATCCGTCAAACACTTTCTGCAAAAAAACGATAAAAATTGATTGTTTGCCTTATTTTTATACCAATTCAGTGTGGTTATTCAGCTAATACCGTTTTTTATTAACTTAACGCCCCATTTTTTCGGCATTTTGCGATGGTTAGAATATCTTGAGCCAGAATTTTCGCAGTGATCACATCTTCAAAGTCTCTTTTCACTAATAGCCTACTCAGACACCCCTCAAGGATAAGTTCCATCTGTTGAGCGACTTGCTTGCTGTCGTCAATATCAAGTTGTTGTAATAATTCTTCCGTGTAATGGAAAGAGTTCTGTTTTTGTAATTCTGCTAATTGGTGGATTGGATGGTTGGCGTCAGGAAATGCGCTGCAAGCAGCAATAAACAGGCAGCCTGGATAACGTTGTTCTTGTACTTTTTCTTTGAGAGCGTCGTAGCGTGCCAGTAATTTTTGCTCAGGGCTTAGGCCTTCATCCAATAGAGTTTGGCGCTGCCAGATTTCAATTTGCTGGCTGTGATGGCGCAGGCAGTCGTAGAGTAAGGCTTCACGATCAGGCCAAAAATGTTTTATATGGTTGATATCAATATCGATAGAGGCTAAAAGCGTCTCCAGTGTCGCTGACAGGCCATGTTGCTCTAATAAGTTCAAGACATGGCTAAGCACATATTCACGTTGCACGGTGGCTCTCCTTCCAGATTATTTTTGTTGTCGATGTTGTAATTGCTGTACATGCTGGTTAAAACGCTGAGCATCCATGAATCCATTGATTCGCTCATCGGTTAGCTCTGTTCCTTTATCGAAAAATAAGATAGTGGGGAGTCCCAGCACTTGCAGTTTTTGCAACAGTTCTTTTTGTTTTGGGGTGTTATCCGTGACATCTGCCTGTAACAAGAGGAATTGACTTAATTGTGCCTGCACTTTTGGATCACTGAAAGTATATTTTTCAAACTCCTTGCAGGCGACACACCAGTCAGCATAGAGATCCAACATAATCGGTCGAGAATGATTTTCCGCCAGAATTTGACTTAACTCTTGCCAGTCAGAGACTTGTTGAAACTGTAAAGTAACTTTTTGTTGTTCTGCCGCAGGACTTCCCCATACCCAATCTTGTAAAGGACGTGAAGCAATGAGTGCCAAAGCGAGTAAGATAACTTGTAAGGTCCGTACCCAGCCGTTTTTGCTGTTTAAGGTTAATGCGAATGCCCAACCAAGGAAAGAAACAGCCAATAGGCTCCATAATCTTATGCCCCATGTGTCACCCAGTACACGTTCCAGCAGGAAAACTGGCAAGGCCAATATGATAAATCCGAAGGCTTCTTTAACGTATTGCATCCACGGGCCGCTGCGTGGCAGGAGTTTGTGACCAAATAGTGTGACGGCGATAAGCGGTAAGCCCATTCCCAATGCGTAGAGGTACAACGTTAAGCCGCCGACTAATGTATTACCGCTTTGGGCGATATAAAGCAAAATGGCACTGAGTGGTGCTGTAGTGCAGGGAGACGCGATTAAACCGGCTAAGGCTCCCATCACAAATACGCCAATGTAAGAGCCGCTTTGTTGCTGGTTGCTCCAATCCACGAGGCGAGTTTGAAGAGAAGAAGGAAGTTGTAATGTATATAGCCCAAACATTGATAAGGCGAGCAAAATAAACAGCACTGACAGCCCTACGAGAATGTAAGGATTTTGCAGGGCAGCCTGAAATTGCAAGCCAGCCGCCGCGACGATTAAGCCAAGTATTGTGTAAGTGAGCGCCATTCCCTGAACGTAACTCATGGCGAGCCAAAAAATCCGTTTCAGGCTTTCAGGACGTTGTTGGCCCAAAATAATGCTGGAAATCAGCGGATACATGGGCAGTATGCAGGGAGTAAAAGCAATACCAATGCCAATTAATAACGCCCAGAGTGGCGAAAATGGCACATCGTGGGACTCGGATGGTATATCTCTCTGTTGCGGAGGTGTTTGTAAGGAGTCTTCTTTATTTGTTGTTATGTTGGTGGATGCCGCGGTTTTATTGCCTGATAGGGTAGAAGTAGTAACGGCTTGCAATGGTACGCTTAAGGTTTCAGGCGGATAACAATAACCTGCTTCTGCACATCCTTGATATGTAACCTGGAGAGAGCCGTTGTTGGTGGCAGACAGAATGGGAACATCAATCCGTGCTGATTGAAAATAGACTTCTGTCTTACCAAAAAACTCATCTTCATGATCGACGCCTTTGGCGTATGAAATTTCACCCAATGATACTTCTTGATTGGGAATGATATTGAATTGTTTTCGATAAAGGTAATAACCAGGTTTAATATCCCAGTTCAGCGTGAGTTTGTTTCCTTGTTGCTGAAAATCAAACATGAATGCCTGATCAGCAGGAAGGTAGAGGCTTTTCCCTGGTTGTTCAAACAGTGCGCTAGCGTTGTTAGGCGACAAAGCGATACTGCTGAACAGTAGAAGCAACATAATAATACGTTTCATCATAAGATAGTCTTTAGCCTGCCTGTATCGTGGGTTTGATTCCTAATATTAAGACAATGCAGAGTTTTTTACAGGAAAAGATGTGTCAGGAAGATTTCAGGGGCTGGCACGCCCCTGAAATAATAATATCAAATAATCGAAATTGTGAAGCTACAGGATAATACCACCAAACAGAAAACCGAATGTGACCGCTAATACAACGGCAAGAGTACCCGGAATAAAGAATGGATGGTTGAAAACAAAACGTCCTATACGGGTGGTTCCAGTATCATCCATCTGTACGGCTGCAACCAGTGTCGGATAAGTTGGCAGGATAAACAAACCAGACACTGCGGAGAAAGAAGCGATCGCCGTTAATGGCGTGACATTCAGAGCCAGAGCCATTGGCATTAATGCCTTGGCTGTTGCTGCTTGTGAATAGAGTAATGCTGAACAGAAGAAGAAGATGACTGCCAGTAACCAGGGTTGGGCATGAATCAAACTACCCGCGGTTTCTTTGATCCAGTCTATGTTCGCTTGAACAAATGTATCGCCTAACCATGCAACTCCTAAGATACAGATACATGCGCTCATACCTGCTTTGAAAGTGCTTGAGTTCAGGATGGCATCAGTATCGACGGAACAAATAATGGTGGTGAGCGTAGCGATACTGAGCATGATGATCAAAATCGCATTGGTGGTGTTCATTAGCGGTTTTTCAACCAGGCCGACACTTGGGCTATTAATAATCGCATAAATGACAACACCGACAACACCGAGCAGGAACAACAGAACAGAGCATTTTGCTTTGGGTTTGATTTGAATCTGGCTGGCGCCACGCATTTCTATCAAGCCATCTTCAAGACGTTTTTGGTAAACAGGATCATTCGACAATTTGGCATCAAACAGCCATGAAATAATGAATGACATAAGGATGATGGCACAAAATGTTGAAGGCAGTAATACCATTAACAGGTGGATATAGCTGATGCCTTGACCTTCCATAATCGATGCCATGTAAACAACCGCCGCAGAAATAGGTGAAGCAGTGATCCCGATTTGAGCAGCGACAACGGCAGTAGAGAGTGGACGGCATGGTTTTATGCCTTGCTCTTTGGCAACTTCTGTAATAACAGGTAATGTTGCCAGTGAGATGTTCCCCGTACCTGCAAATAGCGTCAGAAAATAAGTGACAATAGGTGCAAGAACTGTGATGTATTTGGGATTCTTGCGCAGTAATTTTTCAGTTTGCTGAACGAGATAATCTAGTCCTCCCGCCACTTGCATGGCTGATATCGCAGCAATGACGGCCATGATAATTGAAATAACGTCAAATGGAATACTGCCTGGTTTAACACCGATGGCGGCAAGGACGAGAACACCAATCCCACCAGCAAAACCAATACCTATTCCCCCTAATCGTGCCCCCAAAAAAATGGCCAGCAGAACAATGACCAATTCTACGGCTAACATGTTAAATACTCCTTCATTTATTTAGTATTATGAAAATCTATGGTTAATAATTTGTGTTTGCAGAAAATTAAAAAGGCACGCATCCGGTTGGAATAGCGTGCCTTAATAATTAAGACGAACTCGTTATTATAATCATTTAATTAGTCATCAAAACGTTTTGCTTTATAAGTTGGATGTTTTAGGTTCTCAACGGAGAAAATATCATCTAATTCAGCTTCGGTCAGTAAACCGCGCTCAAGCACAACTTCACGGACACTTTTGCCTGTTTCAGCACAGATCTTACCCACGATATCGCCATTGTGGTGACCAATAAAGGGGTTCAGATAAGTCACGATCCCGATGGAGTTGAATACGAAGTTTTCGCAAACATCTCTATTGGCAGTAATGCCGTTGACGCATTTTTCCACCAAATTACGGCAGGCGTTGTTCAGGATAGACATAGATTCAAACATAGCCTGACCAATTGCCGGTTCCATGACGTTAAGCTGTAATTGGCCTGCTTCTGCTGCCATAGTGACACAGGTATCATTACCGATGACTTTGAAGCAAACTTGGTTAACAACTTCTGGCACCACAGGGTTAACTTTCGCTGGCATGATAGAAGAACCCGCCTGCAATTCTGGCAGGTTAATTTCATTCAGGCCAGCACGAGGGCCGGAAGAGAGCAGACGCAAGTCGTTGCAAATCTTGGACATCTTAACAGCCAGACGCTTCAACGCACTGTGAACCATGACGTAAGCGCCACAGTCAGAGGTGGCTTCTATCAAATCTTCTGCTGGTTGGCAAGGCAATCCTGTGACTTCGGCCAATTTTTCAACGACCAGCTTTTGGTAACCTGGTGCAGTATTCAAGCCAGTACCGATAGCAGTCGCGCCAAGGTTTACTTCTAGCAGCAGCTCTGCCGTGCGAGTGATGTTTTTGATCTCTTCTTTCAACAGCACAGAAAAAGCACGGAATTCTTGGCCCAGAGTCATGGGAACCGCGTCTTGCAACTGGGTACGGCCCATTTTCAGGATGTCATCGAATTCAACGCCTTTTTTGTCAAAACCCTCTTTCAGCAATTCAATGGAATCAATTAAGTGCATCAGTGCGTTATAAACAGCAATTCGGAAGCCGGTAGGGTAAGCATCATTGGTTGATTGGCTTTTGTTTAGGTGATCATTTGGGTTCAGGTACTCATATTCACCTTTTTGATGTCCCATCAACTCCAGGCCAATATTTGCCAGCACCTCATTCGTGTTCATGTTCAGTGAAGTACCGGCGCCGCCCTGAAAAACATCAACAGGGAATTGATCCATACATTTGCCTTTAATGAGAACTTCATCACATGCTTTGACGATAATATCTGCCACTTTTCCAGAAATAGTATGGAGTTCTTTATTTGCCAGTGCCGCAGCTTTCTTCACCATCACCATGCCTCGGATGAACTCAGGCACATTGTTGATGGTACGGTCACTGATATAAAAGTTTTCAATCGCACGTAGAGTGTGAATACCGTAGTAGGCTTCAGCAGGAACTTCTCGTTTACCTAACAGGTCTTCTTCGATACGAATGTTGTTTGACATGAGAACCTTCTTAAAATTGGATACGTTTTTTGACTGTTCTATTACGTGTTTGTTGAAAAATAATGTTGCCAATAACAATTTCCCTGATATTAGACACTTATCATGAAATTGCTGGCGCGATCATATGTGGATTTGTAAGAAATGCCTTGAACCTGGATCACTTTATAGTGCTATTTTATTGATGAAATAACATATGTGTGACTAAGGTCACGATTACGGGAGGAAAAAGTTGAGAGTTTGACGTGTTGAAAACGGCCACGATTATCCCCACATAGGTTATCTAACACCATATTATGTGATCTAACCCGATATTAGGTGTCACACAGAGTGTGAATGATCGAATAGTGTGAACCCCCAATAATAATGAAAGGAGAACCACGTGCGTTGGCTCCCGCTTATCCTTATATGCCTTCTGGTTTACATCGAGTCTGTCCTGTTTGTTCGGATTGCCTCTGAAGTTGGAGTCTTGCTGACTCTGTTATTGGTTATCCTGACGTCTTGTCTTGGTGTATCCCTTGTGCGTAATCAAGGTATTAAGAATTTCCTCTCTATGCAGCAAAAACTCGCAGCCGGTGAGAGTCCTGCGGAAGAAGCTGTTAAGAGTGTTTCTCTGGTCATCGCTGGATTCTTGCTGATATTGCCCGGTTTCTTCACCGACTTTCTCGGATTACTGTTGTTATTGTCTCCCGTACAGAAACTTCTGACAGCGAAGTTATTGCCTCATATTAAGGTTTATCGCCCGAATACTTTTTATGGTTCCGGTAATCATCATGGCGGTTATGGGCAGAACGGGCAGACTTTTGAGGGAGAATATGAGCGCAGGCAAGATGACGCTTCCCGTATATCGGATGACCAAAAAAATTGTGGTGAATCTGACAGTGAGCGCAATAAGAAATGATTGCCGTTACATTGGCTGGGATTTCAGACAGTAAGAAAAAAGTAAAATTTTTTTGTTACCTACCCTTGAAGTCATGATCTCAAGCCCCAATTTGTAGCTTCATGATACTGGTTCTGTTGGGTTCTGGTATCAATCCTCTTACCTGATATGGACTTTATTTATAGGAGATCTATCAATGAAAATTCGTCCATTACATGACCGCGTTATCATTAAGCGTACAGAAGTTGAATCAAAATCCGCTGGCGGTATTGTTTTGACTGGCTCTGCTGCGGGCAAATCTACCCGTGGGAAAGTTTTGGCAGTCGGCAATGGTCGCATTCTCGAAAATGGGGAAGTGAAGGCGCTGGACGTAAAAGTGGGTGATACCGTTATTTTTAATGAAGGTTACGGCGTTAAAACAGAAAAGATCGATAATGAAGAAGTATTGATCATGTCTGAAAGCGACATTCTGGCAATTGTTGAAGCGTAATTGAGAATCTTATTACGCTTAGATCTTCTTAATTGAACGAATTTAAAGGAAAGACACAATGGCAGCTAAAGACGTAAAATTTGGTAATGATGCTCGCAGCAAAATGCTACGCGGTGTGAATGTACTGGCTGATGCAGTTAAAGTGACCCTGGGTCCTAAAGGCCGTAATGTAGTTTTGGATAAATCTTTCGGTGCGCCTGTCATCACTAAAGACGGTGTATCTGTAGCACGTGAAATCGAATTGGAAGACAAATTCGAGAACATGGGTGCTCAGATGGTTAAAGAAGTCGCTTCTAAAGCTAATGATGCGGCAGGTGATGGTACCACTACAGCAACCGTATTGGCTCAAGCTATCGTCACTGAAGGTCTGAAAGCTGTTGCTGCTGGCATGAACCCAATGGATCTGAAACGCGGTATCGATAAAGCAGTTGTTTCCGCTGTTGAGGAGCTGAAAAAACTGTCCGTACCTTGCTCTGATTCCACTGCTATTGCACAGGTTGGTACTATCTCTGCAAACTCCGACGAAACTGTAGGTAAACTGATCGCAGAAGCGATGGACAAAGTCGGTAAAGAAGGTGTAATCACCGTTGAAGAAGGTACTGGCCTGGAAGACGAACTGGATGTTGTTGAAGGTATGCAGTTCGACCGTGGTTACCTGTCTCCTTATTTCATCAACAAACCAGAAGCGGGTTCTGTTGAACTGGAAAACCCATACATCCTGCTGGTTGACAAAAAAATCTCCAACATCCGTGAACTGCTGCCAGTTCTGGAAGGCGTCGCTAAGGCAAGCAAGCCTTTGATGATTATTGCTGAAGATGTTGAAGGTGAAGCGCTGGCAACTCTGGTTGTTAACAACATGCGTGGTATCGTGAAAGTTGCTGCGGTTAAAGCACCTGGCTTTGGTGATCGCCGTAAAGCCATGCTGCAAGATATCGCTATCCTGACTAACGGTACTGTTATCTCCGAAGAGATTGGTCTGGAGCTGGAAAAAGCGACTCTGGAAGATCTGGGCCAGGCAAAACGTATTGTTATCAACAAAGACACTACAACTATCATTGATGGTGTTGGTGAAGAAAGCGCAATTGCTGCACGTGTTACTCAGATCCGTCAGCAAATCGAAGAATCTACTTCTGATTATGACCGTGAAAAACTGCAAGAGCGTGTTGCTAAACTGGCAGGCGGTGTTGCTGTAATCAAAGTAGGTGCAGCAACTGAAGTTGAAATGAAAGAAAAACGCGCTCGCGTTGATGATGCACTGCACGCAACGCGTGCGGCTGTAGAAGAAGGTGTTGTTGCTGGTGGTGGTGTTGCTCTGGTGCGTGTTGCTAGCGCGATCTCTAACCTGACTGGTGACAACGAAGATCAGAACGTTGGTATTCGTGTTGCACTGCGTGCAATGGAAGCGCCAATGCGTCAGATCGTAGACAACGCAGGTGAAGAGCCTTCTGTTGTTGTAAACAACGTGAAAGCAGGTAAAGACAACTACGGTTATAACGCTGCAACTGAACAGTACGGCGATATGATCGAAATGGGTATCCTGGATCCAACTAAAGTAACCCGTTCTGCACTGCAATTCGCAGCTTCTATTGCTGGTTTGATGATCACTACCGAAGCAATGGTGACTGAACAGCCTAAAGATGACAAAGCTGACTTAGGTGCTGCTGGTGGTATGGGCGGTATGGGTGGAATGGGCGGCATGATGTAATGCTGTTCATCCTGATGATGGTATTGCCCATCCGTTAGGATAAGTCTTTAAAGGCGAGCAGGGAAAACTTGCTCGCCTTTTTATTGTTCCTATCACTAATAAGGGAAGTTATGCGAATTAAAATTTTGTTTGGTGCGTCAGTATTACTGTTGGCCGGTTGTACAACAACTCATCAATTAACCTCTGCTGGCGCTAATGTGCATTTTGCGGATACTCAACCAGGTAGTGAATGCCAGCGGTTAGGTGAAGTGACTGGCACTCAAAGCAACTGGCTCAATGGCGTTAGCAATGAGAGCAGTTCTATGCGTAGTGCAGCCAATGACTTACGTAATAAGGCGGCTGACATGGGTGGCAATGTTATTTATGGCATCAATAGTCCATCAGAGGGATTGTTGGCAAGTTTTGTCCCCCTGGATAGTAAAATGATTGGTCAGGTCTACAAGTGTCCCTAGGCATTAATCAATGGGGTTAGTGAAGAAATGGTTTGGGCAATGCCCAGAAAGAATGTTTCGCAACAGCAAGATTTGCGTATACATTTAGTTTCTGTGCACTGCCTGTTTAGAAGAGCGTTAATGGTAATAACGTGGCCTATCCAGTGATCGATTGGTATAGGAACGATCACTCGTTTTGTGTTAGTCCTAAATCCAGCGGAGTTTTGCTTGGCTCTCCACCAATTTCCCTGGTCAGGCTTGGAACCAAATAACCGGATACTTTAGTTAATAATTCTCGCATGATAGCTTTTGCTTCTTCATCGTCCACGAGAAAATGTGCAGCACCTTGAACTTTATCCAGAACGTGGATGTAGTAAGGTAATATGCCCGCATCAAAGAGTGCATTACTTAAGTCAGCCAAAGTATCTGCATTATTATTGACATCACGTAACATCACACTTTGATTCAGCAGTGTCACTCCAGCTTGTTTTAGTCGCATCATACTTGTGCGGAACGTATTATCAATTTCATTTGCATGGTTGATATGGGTTACCATGATGACCTGCAAACGAGTTTGTGCTAGACGATTACACAATGAAAGCGTGATACGATCGGGGATCACAACCGGTAAACGTGTATGGATACGTAACCGCTTAATGTGTGGGATAGATTCAAGACGGTTGATCAACCAGTCCAGTTCATGATCCTTAGCCATTAATGGATCACCCCCAGAGAAGATAATTTCGTCAAGCTCAGGGTGTTGTTCAATATAATCCAAAGCAAGCAGCCAATTGTTTTTATTGCCTTTATTATCCTCATAAGGGAAATGGCGGCGAAAACAATAGCGACAATTAACCGCGCAGCCGCCTTTGACCAATAGCAAGGCTCGATTGTGATATTTATGCAATAGACCTGGCACAACACTGCGTTGTTCATCCAATGGATCAGGGGTGAAACCAGGGGATATAGCAAACTCTTCCCGTGAGGTCAGGACTTGTAATAGAAGAGGATCACGAGGATCGCCCTTTTTCATTCGTGTGACAAATGCTCTTGGCACACGCAGAGGAAATAAGCGCTTTGCTTCATTACCTTCTTGCAGCTTCGTATGTGTGTTTAAGGATAATAGTTGCAACAACTCATTGGGATCAGTAATAACATCCGCGAGTTGTTGTAGCCAGACTTCTCTGACGGGGTGAATATGGGTTATAATGTGTGCCATTTTTTGGCTAAGCCATTTTGTTAAAAATTAGAGGATCTCCATGGCTACTTATAGTACCAATGAATTCCGTTCAGGTCTTAAAATCATGTTAGATGGCGAGCCGTGCGCTATTCTTGACAGTGAATTTGTTAAACCAGGTAAAGGGCAGGCATTTGCCCGTGTTCGTATTCGTAAGCTGATTTCTGGTAAACTGCTGGAAAAAACTTTTAAATCAACAGATTCTGCTGAAAGTGCAGATGTCATGGATGTCAACCTGACTTATTTGTACAACGACGGTGAATTCTGGCATTTCATGAATAACGAGACTTTCGAGCAGTTGGCTGCGGATGAGAAAGCCGTTGGTGATAATGCAAAATGGCTGATCGATCAGGCAGAATGTATTCTGACTCTGTGGGATGGCCGTCCTATCGCTGTAACTCCACCAAACTTTGTTGAACTGGAAATCGTTGATACTGATCCAGGCCTGAAAGGTGATACTGCTGGTACTGGCGGTAAACCTGCAACCTTGAGCACCGGCGCTGTCGTTAAAGTTCCTCTGTTTGTCCAAATCGGCGAAGTGATCAAAGTTGACACTCGTTCTGGCGAATACGTTTCTCGCGTGAAATAACCGCGTTTGCTATTCTAAAAAAACCGCAGCCTCTTCGTCCAGAGGTTGCGGTTTTTTTGTCATCACTTCTTGGTTAGCCTCATTGCAGCTATTAAATCGGGTAGCTATAATCCAATTTCATTTCTTATCGTTATCCTGGACGACCTGGATAAACGTCATCTCATCGGGGACGGCCCCACTTGTCATTGATATAAAGGGAAAGACATGTCTTGGTTGATCCTTCTTATTGCTGGTTTGTTGGAAGTCGTGTGGGCGGTTGGCCTAAAATATACCCACGGTTTTTCACGCTGGGTGCCGAGTTTAATTACGATCAGCGCAATGGTGGTCAGTATGGGGTTACTGGCTTATGCCATGAAAAACCTACCGGCAGGAACGGCCTATGCAGTGTGGACAGGTATTGGTGCGGTAGGGACGGCGGTTTTCGGCATCATGGTGTTGGGGGAATCTGCAAATTTCGCTCGGATATTGAGCCTTGGCCTGATTGTGATTGGCATTATTGGCTTAAAGTTAGCGAGCTGATTACTTATAAATAAACCCAGCGTAGTGCTGGGTTTATGATTATTTTTTTTCATAACGCGAAGGCCATATTTCTTCCGGCGTGCGTCCCAGCGCTGCTGCAATGAGACGTTCGCCTTTTGGCCAGTGTCGTTGCAATGCATTGGCAAGAGTGGATGACGCCAAGCCTGCTGTTCGCGATACTTCTGACAGTGTTGTTCCGCGTTTTTTCAATTCAGCGATGATGTCAGCAGAATGCCAGTCTTTTTTTTCCATTCTTAAGTTCTCCAGTTATCAATTATCTTTTTAATTAAAAAGTAAATGAGTATTCAGTAGACTATAAGTCACACATCATAGCATAAATCTAGCTGAAACGTGACTTATAGTCCGTGGTCGGATAAGTAACATGAATCGATACTTATCGGATGAAAAAATCGAACAACATCAGATCCCTTTTTGGTCAAAGAATTAGGTATCTCAGGAGAGAAGCTGGGATGTCACAAGAGGCTTTTGCCGATAAATGTGGACTGGATCGCACTTATGTCAGTGGTATTGAACGTGGTGTCAGGAATCCTACCTTGGAAATAATTAATGTGATAGCAAATGGACTACAGATTGAACTCAGTGAATTGTTCGATTTTGGGACAATACATCCTCCCCATTAAAATCAACGAGTAAGATAAAATACAGCTCGTTAGAAATATAAATTTCAGCAACTTATCTCCTATATTTTCATCTTCTTTACTTTCAATTGCAAAGTTGCAGCCAATAAAGCTGCGACTTGAAAGAACCATGTTTACTTGTCGTTTGGCCCTAGCGCCAAACTGAGAGTGATATTCTATTTTTGAATATGATATATATTTTTGTCATATTGTAAGCAAGGCTTGCTGAAATTTGGTAAGAAAATGTAGATATCAGCTGGGAACAAAACGATGTTAGTGATCCCTGAACTTGTGATTGGGGCGGTTGTTGGTTTGATTATCAGTATTACCGGTGTTGGTGGTGGAGTGATAGTCTTACCGATCCTGACCTATTTTTTTGGATTAGATGCATTAGCTTCTGTCGCGACAGCTAATTTTCTTTCAATGTTGATGAAAATATCATCTTCTTATATGCACTTTCGCATGGGAAATATTCCCTTACGCCAATCTTTGATTATTCTGCTGATCATGATACCCGGCACAGTATTCGCCAGTTATGGCATCACAATGCTCAGTCATTTAAGCCATGATCGGGGACAATTTGAATGGGGAATTAATGTACTGGTTTTATTGGCTATCTTGTTTTCCCTTTATCTTTTTTACTGCCGAATACGTCAGCCACAGTTGCACATGAACCAAACGCAATCACAATTACAATCTGGGTTGATTAAGCCTTTTCTGCTGCCTGGTACGGGGGCGGGGTTGGTGCTTGGGGCGACAGGAGTGGGAGGTGGTATAGTGGTATTGCCATTATTATTACGCTATGGACAAATGAGTATTAAACAAGCGGTGGGTGTTTCCCTTTTTATCACGATGATATTATCCGGCTCATCGGCTTTTGCTTATGCCTATGGCGGACATACGGATTGGAAACTGGCTCTGGTACTGTTTGTTGGCTCTTTGCTGGCGATCCCTTTTGCCAATTATTTGATCAAGTATTTGTCTGACAAAGTGCTGCAATATGTCACATTACTCTTGATCTTATGTAGTGCTGTGTTAATGGGTATCCGGTTAGTTTGACAGAAATGCTTTTGACTATTGAGGCAGAAAGATAACCTCAATAGCCAAAGAATAAATTAATAATATCAGTAAGTTGTTTCACCAATATTTTTTAGAGCATCAATCACCAATTGCCAGAATTTGGCATGATCCAGTTTGACAGCGACCTGCGTATGGCAATCTTCAGGTGGTGGAAAACGGAAATCCGCAACGGTCATGCCAGTGGTTAAGCTTCCCATCAGTTCGATATTAACGGGAACTTTTTGGGTTGTCATAACATCAGGATCGATCACATAAGCTACAGCACAGGGATCATGCACAGGAGGATAGCCAAATCCTTGGTGCTCACGATACCTGTCACCATAAAACTTCAGTGCATCCAAAACGAACTGGGCGGAACGTGTCTTAATCTGGGTGATTGCTTCAATAATTTCAGGCGTTGCTTGTGCCTGGTGAGTGAGATCTAAACCGACCATCGTCAGCGGCCATTTTTCATTAAAAACAATGTGGGCAGCTTCTGGATCGATCACGATATTGAATTCTGCAACAGCACTTCTGTTTCCTTTATGATAGCCCCCTCCCATTAATACAACTTCTTTTACACGTTCAACAATTTGTGGTGCTTTGCGTGCGGCCATCGCGATATTCGTCAAACCCGCAGTTGGTACTAAAGTCACACTTTTGGGCGGATTTTCCATAATCACATCAATAATGAGATCGACGGCATGGCGTTCATCCAGTTTCATACTAGGTTCAGGAAGAATAGGACCATCCAGACCTGTTTCACCGTGAATGTCTGGGGCTGTATTGATCTCCCGAACCAGTGGTCGGTGGCAACCTGCTGCGAAAGGAACGTTATGAATATTAGCGATGCGTGCAACGCAAAGCGCATTGCGGGTGACTTTATTCAGGGTTTGATTACCAACAACTGTCGTTACCGCCAACAATTCAATATTGGGATCTCCGTGGGCAAGCAGGAGAGCAATGGCATCATCATGCCCCGGATCGCAGTCAAGGATAATTTTCTTGGGTAGCATATTTATTCCTTTCCAGTGATTATGAACTTCATTTCTCAAGTTGCTGTTTTGTCGGCTACAACTCGAAACCTATTAAGTACATATGTAAATATTTACGTTCAGGATAATTTACTAACAGAAAAAATTCCTTCCAACTCCATCACAAAATGAAAATGTAAAAATTACAATTTATTAATAAATATTTTAATAATTGTGATTTTGTTAACATGAAAACAACAAATGATTTGAGCATTTCAAGTACATATGATTCATATATATACCAGACACAAAATGCATGGATGTCTGATTTTATTAGTTTATTAACTTATTAATGTTTTGTTCTTTATTGTTTTGTTAATACACATGAACAACTAATGTTCAAAAAATGTGATAAGCACCCCTGATAAAAGGAATAGCAAGGTTACGCCATCAGGGGATAAGCAGATGCTCATGGGGTATAACATGAATAATAAACTTGATTCATTAACATACTATACGGTGACGAAAAAATATGATCTTCGTTTTCCAATGCTGACAGAAGATTTGGATGTTGATGTCGTTATCATTGGCGGAGGTTTTTCCGGTATCAATACCGCATTAGAGTTGGCAGAAAAAGGCATCACCAATATTGCTATTTTGGAAGGCCGAACTTTGGGGTATGGCGGTACAGGCCGTAATGGTGGTCAGGTGATGACGGGCATTGGTCATGATTTGGATAAGATCAAACGTCACGTGGGTAAAAAAGGCCTGGAAACTATATTTAAAATCAGCAGCTTGGGAGCGGGAATTATTCGTGATCGAGTTGCCAAATATGATATTCAGGCTGATTTTTGCCAAGGCTATGCCTATCTTGGCTGGAATTCGCGTCATGATAAAACCCTGCATAGTTGGTTGCAGGAATTTCGTTCGGCTTTCCCCGATGAGGAAATTGAGCTTTATACGGGAGCTGATGTTAAAAAAGTTATTGGCTCAGACCGTTATACCAGTGCCCTAAAACATATGGGGGGTGGGCATGTTCACTCACTCAACTTGCTGCTGGGAGAAGCCAAAGCTGTTTCTGAATATGGCGTCAAAATTTTCGAAAACAGTCAAGTTGTGAGCGTAGAGTATGGTCCCAGAGTCACAGTACGCACAGTAACGGGATCAGTGCGCGCCAATAAGATGCTGTGGGCATGTAATGGCTTTTTGGATGGACTCGAACCGACTATTTATAGAAAAACAATCAATACTTATGCTTTCCAATTGATGACGGAAGAACTGTCGGATGATTTGATTGAAAGGATCAGCCCAATTCGAGGAGCCTACAGTGATATTAGTCCAGTCATTGATTACTACCGTGTTACCAAAGAAAATCGCTTGCTATATGGCAGCGCGACACACTTTATTGAATATATACCTTCCGATTTAAAAGCATGGAACCGCAATCTCATGCTCAAGACTTTCCCTTATTTGAAAGACGTAGAGATAGAACTGGCATGGGGCGGGCCATTATGTTGCAGCGCTAATTTGTTTCCACAAATGGGTTCTCTGCCTAATCATAAAAATGTGTTCTATGTTCAAGGTTATTCGGGATTTGGGGTAACGCCAAGCCACATCATCTGCAAAATTCTGGCTGAGGGAATGAGTGAAGGTTCGGAGCGTTATTCGCTACTTAGTTCGATTCCACACCTCGATATTATCGGGAAAGATAAACTGAGAAATGTGTTGCTCTCTGTCGGTAAGACTTGGCATCAGGCTTCAGGTTACTGGAAAGGGCGTCGTTAGTTTTTCAACGGTCACAGTTAAAGGTAAAAGTTATGATAAAGCCATTATTGTTAGATAAAACTCTTCCTGAATTAATGCCAATTGGCAGTGTTACTAATCTTGGTTCTGTTGTGGTGGAGGGCGATCCGCAGGCAAGTGTCGCCATGATCCACGGGGAACCATCGGATAATCTGACATGTGGTATTTTTGCCTGTACCAAGGGCAAATTTAAAATGATCTATCCCTTTGATGAAATGGCAACAGTGCATGAAGGTTCAGTGAAACTGACAGACGTCAAAACAGGGGTGATGGTCGAATACCATAAAGGCGATTCGTGGTTTGCGGCAAAAGGGTGCGAAGTATTGTGGGATATCACCAGTGAGCGTTTCGTCAAACATTATATGGCTTGTATAAATGGGCAATTGTCTGATTAAACAGGGGAAAAAGTGATGAGTGACATTCATTTGCTGGAGTCCGTGACAACTTTTTTGCAGCACTCTCATGGCCATTATATTAATGGCGTCTCTATTCCTGGTCAGGAAAATGAAACTTTCTCTATCATTAACCCAGCATCCGGTGAAACGATAGCTACGGTCAATCAGGGTGGAGAGGACGAAGTTAATCAGGCAATGCAGGCAGCATCAGATGCTTTTCACGGCGTGTGGGCGCAGACTTCTCCTATGGAGCGGGGAAATTGCCTGAATCGGTTGGCTGATCTATTACAAAAAAATAGTGACGAGTTAGCACAGCTGGAAAGTTTATGTTCCGGTAAACCGATTCAATTATCCCGTATGCTGGATGTAGCAGCATCAGCCGATTATTTACGCTATTTTGCCGGATGGTCAACCAAAATTACGGGTGAAACACTGAATGTTTCATTGCCATCGTTTAAAGGGGAAAAATATTCTGCATTCACGCGCCGTGAGCCTATCGGCGTCGTAGTTGGCATTATTCCGTGGAATTTTTCCATCATGATTGCGATCTGGAAATTGGGGGCGGCACTGGCCTGTGGCTGTACGATTGTGCTTAAGCCCAGTGAATATACGCCCTTAACCTTACTTCGTGTGGCTGAACTGGCAAAAGAAGCGGGAATTCCAGATGGTGTGATCAATATCGTTAACGGTACAGGTGCTCGGGTTGGATCTTCTCTGGTTAATCACCCTCAATGTGCCAAAGTCACTTTTACAGGCTCCGTTCCAACAGGAATAAGCGTGGGAAAATTGGCCTTGGAGCAGGGATTGAAGCGCACAACGCTGGAACTTGGCGGTAAAAACGCGGCGGCTTTTCTGTCTGATATGGCCGTTGAAAAGATCGTTGATGGCATACTGGAAGCGGGATATGTGTATCAAGGGCAAATTTGTGCAGCCGCGGAGCGCTTTTATATTCCATCCATTCACATGGATGCTGTTTTGACATTACTTACTGAACGTTTATCTGCGATGAAAATTGGCTCACCCCTTGATGAATCAACAGAAATGGGGCCTTTGGCAAACAAAAAACATTACGAAAAAATTTTGTCTATGTTTGAAACAGCGCGTCAGGAGGGCAATGAAATTGTCTACGGAGGCTATGCCTTGGAGGGGCCGGGATTTTTTGTCGCACCAACAGTGATTAAAGCCAATAGTGTTAAAGATACATTAATGAACGAAGAGACATTTGGGCCGATTGGTACTTTCCTCAGTTATGATGATGAGGAAGAGCTTATTACCATGATGAATGCGACACCATTTGGGTTGTCTGCCAGCCTCTGGACGAATGATATGAGTAAAGCGATGCGTATGACCCCATGCATTAAAGCGGGTATGCTATGGATTAATATGCATACGTTCCTTGATCCTGCGGTTCCATTTGGAGGGATTAAATCTTCAGGAGTTGGCCGTGAGTTTGGCAGTGCATTCATAGAACATTATACGGAGCTAAAATCGGTCATGATGCGTTATTAATGGAGACGTTAATAATAGCTTTTTTATTCTATGCAAAAGGTAGCGTAGTTATGATAGTAAATTATGGTGACAAATGAGGACGATCCGTCAGTTATCCCGTCAGGAAATCCCTGAAGTCTGGAATATTGATCGCACTGAATTGATCGAAAATTTATATGTCCAGCAACGAGATCAATTAATACTTACGCCGCAATGTTTTGATATGCAAGGCTGGCCGGAAGGGGAAGCTGAAATTTATACCCCAATTCTTCTGGATAGTTATGATCGCGGGGCATTCTTTCTAGGCGTTTTCGCAGAGAACGAAAATGACAAATTGATTGCTGTCGCCAGCGTTGATCCTCATTGGCGAGGTGAAAATAGTGACCTGCTTCAATTGTCATTTTTGCATATTAGCAAGGCATATCGTGGCTTAGGGTTGGGAAAACAGTTATTTCATTGCTGTATTGATTTTGCCAAGGAAAAAGGCGCGAAAGGGTTATATATCTCATCAATACCGTCTGAAAATGCGGTGAATTTCTATCGGCATATAGGATGTGTGCTGATTGCTCAGCCTGATATTGAACTTTACCAACGGGAACCTGACGATATTCACCTGGTTTATACCATCGCTACTTAATACAGTGCGGGAAATGTTCTCCCGCCTCTTTTCTCTATCATGTTGCTTATCATCTCGGTGATTTACTTTCAACTTGTGATTAATTCGCTATCATATTTGGTATTGAGAATCATTATTGTTGTAGTGGGGGCTGACTATGTTTAGCGAAAAGTGGAAGTTAAAGCCGTTTTTTTGCCAAAGCATGATGGGATTTTGGGGATTGCTGTTATCCAGTCTGGTCACATCAGCACTGGTTGTATCCGTGCTGGAAATAGTCGGTGCAGGAATAGAACAATTTAAATTTATCATTCAAGGCGCCTTACTGCTGACACTTGTTCTGTTACTGCATCGTAATGCCCGTCATTTTCTATTGATACCTGCCGGCATTGCAGTGATATGCAGCTTGTTCGCCTGCTTGCGCTATTTGGGATATTAAGGAAGATCAGGGAGAGAAGAAAAATGTAACAGTGGTGCGAAGGGGGGGACTTGAACCCCCACGTCCGTAAGGACACTAACACCTGAAGCTAGCGCGTCTACCAATTCCGCCACCCTCGCAGGTACTGCCATTTATCTAGTTTGTTTAATCGATAGCCATCTGATTTGGTGCGAAGGGGGGGACTTGAACCCCCACGTCCGTAAGAACACTAACACCTGAAGCTAGCGCGTCTACCAATTCCGCCACCCTCGCGTTAATCAGATACTATTGCTTAAACGAATAGCATGGAGGCGCATTCTAGAGATTTTATGGCTGGCGTCAATCATTATTTAGGGAGAAAATGTGTGATTGGTGTAAAAATCAGCATGTCAATATGTTTGGTCAGGACAGAATGACATGCCGGAAAATAGAAATTGCCTGCCTCAATTTAACGGGCAGGCAACACAGGGATTGCGTTTGCTACCTGAATTATTTCTTAGTTGCTTGATATACTTTGAATTTACCTGTTTGCGCAATGACTTCATGGCTGCCAAAGGTATTATCTAGCAGATTAGGGTAAGGTAAAAAAGCGTTTGCAACGATCCGCAATTTACCGCCGGATTTCAGATAATTAGGTGCCATGCGGATCATATCTTCAGCCGCCGTCAGGTTGGTTTTCAGGCCATCATGGAAGGGAGGATTAGAAATAATCCAGTCGAATTTTTCTTCAATGGCAGAATACACATTACTTGTGACGACATTGCCTTTCAGTTTATTAGCTTGCAGGGTTGCCTTACTGGATACGATGGCGGCAGCATTGACATCGCTTAGTGTCAGGGACAAATCTGGGTTCTTTTTACCTAACACGGCTGCCAATACCCCAGCACCGCAAGCCATATCCAACAGACTGCCAGAGATAGGGGTATCGAAAGTAGAAAGCAGCAGACGACTGCCGATATCCAAATTATCCTGGCTAAATACGCCGGGCAGCGTATTAACAGCGATATCTTCCACTTGATAGCTGTTCCACCAATTGTTTTGATCAAATTGAACCTGGTTTTTCAATTGGCCGTAAAACAGGCTACAACGGCGTGCCGTATCAATTTTGTGGAAAGTAGCGATGCCTTCCATTAACTTATCAATACTGCGTACACCACTACGGTTTTCACCCACAATAAAAATATCCGTACCGGGTGGCAGGATGGAAAACAGGTTGCGTAGTTGAAAACGCGCTTCCTGTTTGCTTTTTGGCCAATAATAAATCAGCGTATCACATCCTTTGATAAATGCGCTGTCCGCTACCAGGCCAAACCAAGCATTATCACCAAGCTGGCGGATCAGGGATTGCCAGTGGTGATATTGGTTAGTATGCACACGCACACTTGCGGCTTCGATTTCCGTTGCCAGGTTATCCTGAAGATCACCGGCAAAAAGCAGATGATGGGAGCGAAATTGCTCATGATGGCGCAGGATAACTTCGCTGGCCGGGGTTAATACTGACATCTATGTATAGCTCCTTATAAATCTTTATCTGAATATTAATATCAGCGGGCAGTACTGACAGGCTGGTTGGCGCAGAGCTAAGCCCTCTGATAATATATGACCTGTTATTTTCTTATGGCAGATGGAATAAAACACGATGACAAAGCGTGACAGATTACTCTCCCGGTTGGGGATCACCCAATGGATTTTGCGTAGCCCAATGGCTTTGCAAGGTGAATTATCTGTCCTCATCCCTGATTCAACCCGTCTATTGATCATTAGCCATGATCACATTGACTTAAGTCATTCATTGTTTGCTGATATTTTTACAGCCATGGGGATCGAAGCCTCATCGGTATATTGCATCACGACAAAAGATGTTGAGCTACTTTCGGAATCAATCCATTGCCCAAGCTGGCTGCTGGGGGTTGATATTACCTTACCAGTACAAGGGATTTCTTTGAGAAGCCCGGCATTAAATGACTTATCTCTTGATGGGAATGCAAAACGCGCTCTTTGGCAACAAATTTACCATTATGAAGAATATTTCTCTATTAACTCCCGCTGATCTTTCCACAGCATTTCAAATAGAACAGGCCAGCCATGCGTTTCCGTGGGGTGAAAAGACCTTTTACTCTAATCAAGGGGAACGTTATCTCAACTATAAGATAACGCAGAATGACCAAATTATCGGTTTTGCGATAACACAGTGTGTGATGGACGAAGCAACACTATTTAATATCGCTATTCATCCTCAATATCAATCACGAGGCTATGGCAGGGCATTGCTGGCGTATCTCATCAACATATTACCTGAAAAACAGATTAATACATTGTGGCTTGAAGTCCGGCGTTCTAACCTAGCCGCCATTCGTTTATACGAAGAGATGGGCTTAAATGAAGTTTCCATCCGTAAGAATTATTACCCGACAGCGGCGGGTAAGGAAGATGCCATTATTATGGCATTGCCGTTGTTTGGTGGAAAATGATAACTATTTATTGATCGGTTGGTTGATTTTTGCTCTTTTTGTGGTCATAATTTGCTGCCAGATGTCAGAAAATATATGAGTTTTTCTGTCTTATGGAGGAAATGATGACAACTTCAAAATCGATAAGGCAATGCATCCACAGTTATGGGGCAGGAAAGCTATTTACGAGTGAATCTTTCCTGTCTTTTGGCTCACGTGCTGCGGTTGACAAGGCGCTTTCCCGTTTGGTCGAAAAGAGAGAAATTGAACGTGTTGCACGTGGTATCTTTATCAAGCCAAAAGTGAATCGGTTCGTTGGAAAAGTGCATCCTGATATCGCAAAAGTGGTTGAAATGATCACATGTCAAAATGGTGAAACGATCCAAATTCATGGTGCTGAGGCTGCTCGTAGGTTTAAGTTGAGTACTCAAATGCCAACGACTTTGGTTTACTATACCAGTGGTTCATCAAGGCAGGTAAGGATTGGAAATCGTAAAGTAAAACTGATCCATACTTCCAGCCAACGTAAACTTCAATATGCAGGTACGAAAATTGGTATGGCTATTTCAGCTTTATGGTATTTGGGAAAAGAATCAGTTACGCCTGCCACTGTAGAGCAAGTCCGTAGCTTAATGAGTGAGGACGAATTTGGTTTATTAAAAACTTGCAAATTACCTGCGTGGATGTCATCAGTCATTCACTATGTTAATAGTGTTCCCCGCCATGACTGACTCTTATTTTGCGATTATGCCTGATGAACAACAGGCGATTTTGGGATATGCAGCGGAGCAGTTAGGGCGCTCTGAAAATGTCTTAGAAAAAGATATTTGGGTTTGCTGGGTATTAAAAACATTATTCAGCCTAACAGACGCACCTCCTATGGCTTTTAAAGGGGGAACTTCGTTATCAAAAGTTTTTAATATTATCAATCGATTCTCTGAAGATATTGATATCACCCTTGATTATCGGCATTTTGCAAATGGCTTTGATCCTTTTTGGGGCGGCCATAGTAAAAATAAGTTAAGAAAGTTGAGTGAACAACTTAAGCAGCATGTGCAACAGTATGCAAATGACATTATGGTTCCTCATATTCGCTCTCAATTAAATAAACTTCCTTCTGCTGAATTACACTCAATTCGAATTGATGATTCAGGTGAAAAAATTTGGATGAGCTATCCATCTGTTACCGAGGAAATTGATGAGTATTTAAGGAGTGAAGTTCTAATTGAATTAGGGGGACGCAATGTTATCGATCCGAATGAATTGCATGTTGTTAAACCTTATGTGTCGGATTTAATCCCCGAACTTGAGTTTCCTACCGGACAAGTCATTGTTCTGTCTCCAGAGCGTACTTTTTGGGAAAAAGCCACGTTGATTCATGTTGAGTGTCGTCGTGGTCTCAGAGAAAGTGCAGCTCGCCTTTCAAGGCATTGGTACGATTTAGTGATGTTGGCTCGGCATGAAGTCGGCTATAAGGCCATGTGTGATCGCACTCTTCTTGAAGATGTCATCAGGCATAAGTCAGTCTTTTTTAACGCAAGTTATGCCGGATATGAAGAATGTTTAGCTGGACGATTATTATTGTTGCCAAATAGCGAAGGGTTATCGGCGCTTAAAGCTGATTACCAAAACATGATTTCTGCTGAGATGATATACGGTATTGCACCTTCGTTCGGGGAACTGATAGAGGTTGTAAAACAAATTGAATACAAAATTAACGCATGGCAGTAATTCGACTTTTACTGCGCTCGACGTTATTTGAAGTAGATTTGGATAATCGTCTACAAATCACTGATTGTTTATAACGCCAAGTTCAGCCAAAATAAGCGCCAATCACGATTAACACGACGGATTTGCAAGTGGGGCGCCAATCACGAGGCGCTTTCCAAGTGATATCAATCCGCCTACGGACTAGAAGATTCTAATTGATGTCAAACTCCTCATTTCAGCAGGAAGTCGCGAAACGACGCACTTTTGCAATCATTTCCCACCCGGATGCGGGTAAAACAACCATTACCGAAAAAGTATTACTGTTCGGACAGGCGATCCAGAAAGCGGGGACGGTAAAAGGCCGAGGTTCCAACCAACACGCTAAATCAGACTGGATGGAGATGGAAAAACAGCGTGGTATCTCTATTACCACTTCCGTGATGCAGTTTCCCTATGCTGACTGTTTGGTTAACTTACTGGATACTCCAGGGCACGAAGACTTCTCGGAAGATACTTACCGTACTTTGACAGCCGTTGACTGCTGTTTGATGGTCATTGACGCCGCGAAAGGGGTTGAGGATCGTACCCGTAAGTTAATGGAAGTCACTCGCCTGCGCGATACGCCGATCCTGACATTCATGAACAAGCTCGACCGTGATATTCGTGATCCGATGGAGCTGATGGATGAAGTGGAAAATGAGCTGAACATAGCCTGTAGCCCGATTACATGGCCAATCGGCTGTGGTAAGTCCTTTAAAGGCGTCTATCATCTTTACCTTGATGAAATTTACCTGTACCAATCAGGCCAGGGACATACCATTCAAGAGGTTCGTGCTATCAAGGGATTGGATAACCCTGAACTGGATGCGGCAGTGGGTGAAGAGCTGGCGGATCAATTGCGTGAAGAGTTGGAACTCGTCAAAGGTGCATCCCATGAATTCGATCTGGAAGCTTTTTTACAGGGAGAATTAACACCGGTCTTTTTCGGTACTGCATTGGGTAACTTTGGTGTTGATCACATGCTGGACGGCCTGGTTAAATGGGCTCCAACCCCAATGCCGCGTCAGACTGATGCGCGTCAAGTCTCTGCCAGTGAAGAAAAATTCACCGGTTTTGTTTTCAAAATTCAGGCGAATATGGACCCGAAACACCGTGACCGTGTGGCATTTTTGCGTGTTGTTTCCGGTAAATATGAAAAAGGCATGAAACTGCGTCAAGTTCGCATTAAGAAAGATGTTGTCATTTCTGATGCACTGACCTTTATGGCAGGGGATCGCTCTCATGTCGAGCACGCTTATCCGGGGGACATTATCGGTCTGCACAATCATGGCACCATCCAGATTGGCGATACCTTTACCCAAGGCGAAGAGCTGAAGTTTACCGGCATCCCTAACTTTGCCCCTGAATTGTTCCGCCGTATTCGTCTGCGCGATCCGTTGAAGCAGAAACAGTTGCTGAAAGGTCTGGTGCAATTGTCAGAAGAAGGTGCTGTACAGGTATTCCGCCCGCTGTCCAATAACGATTTGATCGTCGGGGCGGTAGGTGTGCTTCAGTTCGACGTAGTTGTTGCCCGTCTGAAGAGTGAATACAACGTTGAAGCGCTGTATGAACCTGTTAACGTTTCTACGGCTCGCTGGGTAGAGTGCAGCGATGCGAAGAAATTGGAAGAGTTCAAGCGCAAAAATGAGCAGAACCTGGCTCTCGATGGTGGCGATAACTTAACCTACATCGCACCAACCATGGTCAATTTAAACTTGACCAGTGAACGCTATCCTGATGTTTCCTTCCGCAAAACACGGGAACATTAATCCTTCTTTCTGGGCCAACTATTCTGTTGGCCCTTATTATTTATTCTATCTGTATATGCTGTTTTTCATACTAATAAAAGAATAACTCCCTGTGTTAATGAAAATATACGTTATTTTTTGTAAATCTGATTTTATCGCCATTGCCTAATTGACATACTGCATATTGTTTTGATAACTGTGTTTAGGCTGAAATTAAATAAGGTGGTAGGATGAAAAGCATTAAGTTTACACATTCACTACTGGCTGTTTTTCTAGGCTCGGTATTGACCAGTAGTGCTCTGGCAGCGGATCTTTCTGTGGGAAAAACGTTGGAGAGTACAGGACAAAAAATCGATAAATCTCTAGACAAAGCAGGAGATAAAATTGATAACTCCTTGAAAAAAGCAGATGCTTATTTAGACGATAGTGCCATTACAGCAAAAGTGAAGAAAAAATTGCTGGAACATAAGGGCATAAATAGCCGTGACATTGCGGTGAAAACGGAAAAAGGCATTGTCCATCTTTCTGGTTTTGTCAAAAACAAACATCAAGCGGCAAAGATAGTTAAGATTGCTCATGGAATAAAAGGTGTCAAATCAGTAAAAAGCACGATAGAGATTAAAAAATAATCTTAATCTGAAAAAATAACAAATATTGAGAATAGAGTGGCTGATAATAGCCACTCTTTCTGCTTCTTTTCCTCAAATAATATCTTGTTAAGTGACGAGATTATGCATAGGAATGCTATTCGCTGGCGGTATTTTGGTAACTTGCTATTCTCATATCAATTTAACGATTGATGCTTTATTTCTTCACTTTTTATAAAAATGTTACAAGCAAGTTGTTTGAGCAACGATATACTGATAAATATCCGGCGGCTTTCAGAGGGAGAGAAGAGTGGGGAAACATATTTCAATAACATTGGGTAATATCGAACCTTTAGCTTATAAATCACAGATTAAACCTGGGAAAATTGCTCTCGTTTGTGAAGGTGGTGGTCAGCGAGGGATTTTTACTGCTGGTGTTTTGGATGAGTTTCTCCGTCTTGGTTTTAATCCGTTTGAACTATTCCTTGGAACATCTGCGGGAGCGCAAAACCTTTCTGCCTATATTTGTGGTCAGAGAGGATATGCCCGCAAGGTAATCAACCGTTATACAACCGACCCGGCTTTTTTTAATCCATTGCGCTTTGTGCGTGGTGGACATTTGATCGATTTAGATTGGTATATCGATACCATATCTGAGCAGTTACCGCTCAATATTTCTGTTGCGATGCGTCAGTTTGATGCTGGACGTGAATTTTACATGTGTGCTTGCCGTTCGGATAATTTTGAACCGAGTTACCTGCATCCAGATGACAAAAATTGGATGGATATTGTCAAAGCCTCAAGTGCCATTCCGGGATTTTATCGTAATGGTGTGACTCTTGGGGATGTGGTTTATCAAGATGGGGGTATTTGTGATGCGATCCCTGTGCAGGAAGCCTATCGCCGAGGCGCGGATACTATTGTTGTGATTCGCACAGTGCCTTCACAGCTTTACTATACACCTCAGTGGTTCAAGCGCATAGAGCGTTGGTTAGAGGTAAGTAGTTTGCAAAAAATGGTCAAGATGCTTAACCTTCATGCACAAAGTTACCGTCGAACTCAGAAATTTATCGAAAATCCACCGGATGATGTGCAAATCTTCGAAATTTATCCACCAGCACCATTGGCAACAATGGCTTTAGGCAGTCGGCTCAATGCGCTAAATCAGGATTATCATTTGGGGCGGCGTTGCGGACGATATTTTCTGGCAACGATTGGGCATACTTTTGTTGAAGGAAAATTTGGATATCCAGAACGTAAAAGTTATGGGGTATGCCGTACAGGGTTGAGTTCTGATCGCAACTGTTTTCGGCGAAACCATTTCCTGAACAGTGGCAATCATTGTTCGCCAGTGGAACCGCCTGCGCCTGAGGTGGTAGAGCCGTCAAGAACCCTCATGATGGATAAGTTGGACTAAATGCTTATTGATACACATTGCCATTTTGATTTTCCTCCTTTTGCTGGTGATGAAATAGCGAGTCTGCAACAAGCCAGCCAAATGGGGGTGGAAAAAATTATCGTTCCCACAATAAGTCAAACAAACTTCCAGAGAGTTTCTGCGTTGGCTGAGACTTATTCTCCGATTTATGCCGCATTTGGTTTACATCCTCTCTATATTGCTGAACACCAACAGGTTCATTTGGATGCGTTGGCGCAAAAATTACAGAAAAAAGAGGCCAAATGTGTGGCGGTAGGTGAAATTGGCCTTGACCTTTATATGCCAAATCCGCAGTTTGAAAAGCAGAAAAGCATGTTAGAAGTACAGCTAAGACTCGCTAAACAATACGATCTACCTGTGATCCTCCATTCCAGAAAAAGCCATGATCAATTGGCGGCAATCTTGAGAAAACACAAATTACCACGAGCCGGGGTTATTCATGGTTTTGCGGGGAGTTTATCCCAAGCTCAAGCTTTTATTCGCCTGGGATTTTACATTGGTGTCGGAGGGACAATTACCTACGACAGGGCACAAAAAACACGTAGTGCTATCGCACAATTACCTCTGTCATCTTTGGTATTGGAAACGGATGCGCCTGACATGCCATTATCGGGATTTCAGGGGCAGCCAAATCGACCAGAAAGAGTTGCACAGGTTTTTTCCGTATTGTGTCAGTTGCGTCGAGAGTCGACAGATGAAATTGCCAATCAAATTTATCAAAATAGTATGACCCTATTTGCACTGGGTTGACTTATACGCATTAAACTTCAAGTTGCAATTTACAACACTCTATGAAATCACACGCATCTTGGAGCTAGATTGGTATATAACATATTAATAATGCTTAACTTGTATTTCTTGCCTGTTTATCCTGTTTTTTACCTTTTCCTCCGTTAAATTATCTAATCCTACCGAAATTAGATGGCTTTATGTGATGCATGTCTCATTTTTCATTTTTATATTACTTTTTGCTGTATTAATTTGTGATGTTAGTTGCTTGTTCTTTTTTAGTCCTAGGTATAATCGGCCCACACACAATGTCAGTAGAATCTTATGGAATAACTGACATATTTTCTTATTATTTTTTAGTGAACAGGGATTCTTCCAATGCAACTCCTTATGAGCCTGGTCGGTATGGCAGTGCTGGTTTTTATCGCAGTACTCTTCTCCAGTAATTATCGAGCCATTAAAATCCGCACTGTCCTGGGCGCCTTTCTGATTCAGGTTGCCATTGGGGCATTTGTACTTTACGTACCAGCCGGTAAAGATATTCTGGGGGGAATGTCAAAAGGCGTTTCCAACGTAATAGGATACGGACAAAAAGGAACAGATTTTATTTTTGGCGGCCTGGTGTCCGACAAAATGTTTGAATTGTTCGGCGGCGGTGGTTTTGTTTTTGCCCTGCGTGTCCTGCCAGTCATTGTTTTCTTCTCATCACTCATTGCGGTGTTGTATTACATGGGCATTATGCAGATCGTCATCAAAATATTGGGTGGCGGATTGCAGAAAATACTGGGAACCTCACGGACTGAATCTTTGTCTGCAACGGCGAATATTTTCGTAGGTCAGACCGAAGCCCCTTTGGTTGTACGCCCTTATATCGCGACCATGACCCAATCTGAGTTGTTCGCTGTGATGTGCGGTGGATTGGCTTCTGTTGCTGGCTCTGTACTGGCGGGCTATGCATCTATGGGTGTTCCATTAGAATACCTGATTGCGGCTTCATTTATGGCTGCGCCAGGTGGTCTGCTGTTTGCAAAATTGCTGGTGCCGGAAACAGAAAAAACGCACGATACGGCTGACGCGATGTCGTTGGTTGCGGCGGAAGAGCGCCCTGCAAATATTATTGATGCTGCAGCATCGGGTGCCGCATCCGGTATGCAGTTAGCCCTGAATGTCGGCGCCATGCTATTAGCCTTCACCGCATTGATTGCTTTACTAAACGGTATCTTAGGCGGTATCGGCGGCTGGTTTGATTATCCTCAATTATCGATGGAATTGGTTTTGGGTTGGGTTTTTGCACCAATCGCTTACCTGATTGGTATTCCGTGGAATGAGGCAACAATCGCGGGTTCTTTCATTGGGCAGAAATTAGTTGTCAATGAATTCGTGGCATTCATGAACTTTAGTGAATACCTGGCAACAGATGATGTCGTTAAGGCAGCAGGTCTGCAAGTGCTTTCTGATCATACTAAAGCCATTATCTCTTTTGCTCTGTGTGGTTTCGCTAACCTGTCTTCTGTCGCGATCCTTCTGGGCGGCTTAGGTGGTATGGCACCAAACCGTCGCGGTGACATTGCCCGTTTCGGTTTGAAAGCTGTATTGGCGGGTTCACTCTCTAACTTGATGAGTGCAACAATTGCCGGATTCTTCCTCTCGTTGTAAGACGTCGGAAGTTTATATCACATTGAATGCAGGTGAGATTTCTCACCTGCATTTGTTTTAAGTCTGTTGTCTGATTCAGTGACGATAATAATACCGTTGGAGAGTTTTATGACCGATTTAACCGCCGCCGCTCAGCAGGCGCTGAGTTTGATGGATTTAACTACGCTTAATGATGATGATACAGATGAGAAAGTGGCTGCACTTTGTCGTCAGGCAAACAGTCCTGCCGGACAGACAGCCGCTATCTGTATCTACCCAAGTTTTATCCCTGTGGCACGTAAGGTATTACGTGAACAGGGAACCCCTGATATTCGCATTGCCACGGTGACTAATTTCCCGCATGGCAATGATGATATCGACATTGCACTGGCTGAAACTCGTGCTGCCATAGCTTATGGTGCTGATGAAGTGGATGTTGTTTTTCCTTATCGCGCATTGATGGCTGGTAATGAGCAGATTGGTTTTGATTTGGTCACAGCCTGTAAAACGGCTTGTGCTGAATCGGGCGTTTGGCTAAAAGTCATCATTGAAACAGGTGAATTAAAAGAAGCGGCCTTGATTCGTAAGGCATCTGAAATTTCCATTCAGGCTGGAGCGGATTTCATCAAAACGTCAACCGGTAAGGTTCCGGTTAATGCGACGCTGGAAAGTGCCGAAATTATGCTGAGTGTGATCCGTGATCTGGGCGTAGGTGATAGCGTTGGTTTTAAACCGGCGGGTGGCGTGCGCACGACTCAAGAAGCCGCACAATATTTGGCGTTGGCAGAATGCATTATGGGCGACAAATGGGTTGATTCCCGCCATTTCCGTTTTGGTGCTTCCAGTTTGTTGGGCAGTTTGCTGACGACTCTTGGTTACCAGAGCCAAAAACAGAGTAGTGGTTATTGAGATCAATAATGATTAATTGCACACAGGTTAAGATAGTGTGCATTACTGCCATTCTTTTCAGATAATAATGATTGGGAGGTAGCTTTGTTTCTGGCACAGGAAATTATCCGCAAAAAACGTGATGGTCATCCATTGAATGAAGAAGAGATCCGCTTCTTTATTAACGGCGTCCGCGATAATACGGTTTCTGAAGGACAGATTGCCGCACTGGCAATGACTATCTATTTCCAGGACATGACGATGGATGAACGTGTTGCATTGACATTAGCGATACGTGATTCCGGTACGGTTTTAGACTGGAGGAAATTGAATTTACCCGGCCCGATTGTCGATAAACACTCGACGGGCGGTGTGGGGGATGTGACTTCCCTGATACTTGGCCCAATGGTGGTGGCTTGCGGGGGATATGTACCGATGATATCGGGGCGTGGCTTGGGGCATACCGGCGGAACGCTGGATAAATTAGAATCCATTCCCGATTTTGACATTTTCCCTGATGAGCACCGTTTCCGCGATATTATTCGCGATGTAGGCATTGCCATTATCGGCCAGACAAATTCGCTGGCACCTGCGGATAAACGCTTTTATGCGACACGCGATATCACGGCGACCGTTGATTCTATCCCTTTGATTACCGCCTCTATCTTGGGTAAAAAATTAGCTGAAGGGCTGGATGCTTTAGTCATGGACGTGAAAGTGGGTTCTGGGGCATTTATGCCGACCTACGAACAATCGGAACGGCTGGCTGAAGCCATCGTTGAAGTCGCCAATGGTGCGGGATGTAAGACTACGGCACTATTGACGGATATGAATCAAGTTTTGGCATCCAGCGCGGGTAATGCTTTGGAAGTGCGTGAAGCTGTCCAATTCCTGACGGGGGAATATCGTAACCCGCGGTTACTCGAAGTCACCATGGCATTGTCTGCTGAAATGCTGGTGTCAGGTAATTTGGCAGTTGATCGTGGCGATGCATACCATAAGTTACAGGCAGCACTGGACAGTGGCAGGGCGGCGGAAACATTTGGTCGTATGGTGGCAGCGCAGAAAGGGCCGATTGATTTTGTTGAGAATTACACGCGTTACTTCCCGACTGCGGAATTTGTCAAGCCAGTATTGGCTGGAGAGGTGTTAGCTGAACAGACGTTAGCGGGAAAAAATTGCATTGTTGCAGAAATGGATACCCGTGCCTTAGGAATGTCTGTTGTTGCATTAGGTGGAGGGCGTCGTAAGGCGACAGATCCGATTAATTACAGTGTGGGGCTGAGTGATATCATTGCGCTAGGCACAAACGTGAATGCAGATACTCCCTTGGCAATGATTCATGCTAGCAGTGAGCATGATTGGCATGAAGCCGCAGAAGCAGTACGTAAGGCTCTTGTTTTTAAGGAAAGCGAGACACAAGCTACTACACCGATGGTTTATCGTTATATCCGAGAATAAACCATACAAGCAATGAAATTGATTTTAATAGCTGGCAGTTTCCGCATTGAGAGCGTGAATTGACGCAGGAGAAAATTATGAAACGTACATTCATCATGGTATTGGATTCCTTTGGTATCGGTGCAACTGCTGATGCCGAAAAGTTTGGTGATACGGGATCTAACACCTTGGGTCATATAGCAGAACGTTGTGCCCGTGGTGAGGCTGATATTGGCCGTAAGGGACCACTACATTTGCCAAACTTAAGTCGTCTGGGATTGGGTAAGGCTGCAGAAGAGTCTTGCGGAACGTTCCCGATTGGCCTGGATAAAGAAGCCGAAATTATTGGTGCCTATGGTTACGCGAGTGAGCTTTCTTCTGGTAAAGACACGCCGTCAGGGCATTGGGAAATTGCAGGCGTTCCGGTTCTGTTTGACTGGGGTTATTTCCGTGACGAAGAAAACAGCTTCCCACAGGAATTGCTGGATAAACTGGTCGAACGTGCAAATCTGCCTGGTTATCTGGGTAACTGTCACTCTTCTGGTACTGTGATTCTGGACAAGTTGGGCGAAGAGCACATGAAAACCGGTAAGCCGATTTTTTATACCTCTGCGGATTCTGTTTTCCAGATTGCTTGCCATGAAGAAACATTTGGCCTGGATCGTCTGTACGAGCTGTGTGAAATCGCGCGTGAAGAGTTGAATATTGGCGAATATAACATTGGCCGCGTTATTGCCCGCCCATTTGTGGGGGATAAAGCCGGAAGTTTCCAACGTACTGGCAACCGTCATGATTTGGCCGTTGAGCCACCAGCGCCAACCGTCTTGAAAAAACTCCTTGATGAAAAGCAAGGTGAAGTGGTTTCCATTGGCAAAATTGCAGATATCTACGCGAATGTCGGGATCAGCAAAAAGGTCAAGGCGACAGGCATTGATGCCCTGTTTGATGCTTCGTTGATTGAAATGGAGCAGGCGGGGGATAACACTATCGTATTTACCAACTTTGTTGATTTTGACTCTTCCTACGGTCACCGCCGTGATGTCGCCGGTTACGCGGCAGCACTGGAGCTGTTCGACCGTCGTTTACCAGAAATGCTGAAATTGGTTAAAGAAGATGACATTCTGATCTTGACCGCTGACCATGGTTGTGACCCAACTTGGGTGGGAACAGATCATACCCGTGAACATGTTCCGGTTCTGGTTTACGGACCTAAAGTTAAACCGGGTTCATTAGGCCATCGTGAAACGTTCGCCGACATGGGGCAGACAGTAGCAAAATACTTCGATCTAACCCCAATGGATTATGGTAAAGCGATGTTTTAAGTTTTGACGGAGACCTACAGGTCTCCCCCATTTTCATCTATTTTGATACGTAATAAAAACAAGGAAATACATTTATGGCCACCCCACATATTAATGCTGAGATGGGCGATTTTGCTGATGTTGTTTTGATGCCTGGTGATCCACTGCGCGCAAAATACATTGCGGAAACTTTTCTGGAAGATGTTCGTCAGGTTAACAATGTTCGCGGTATGCTGGGTTTCACCGGTACTTATAAAGGCCGCCGCATCTCTGTTATGGGGCATGGAATGGGTATCCCATCCTGCTCTATTTATGCCAAGGAGCTGATCACTGAATTTGGTGTGAAAAAAATCATCCGTATTGGTTCCTGTGGCGCCGTCAGCAAAGACGTTAAAATCCGTGATGTTGTGATCGGTATGGGGGCATGTACGGATTCCAAAGTAAACCGTATGCGTTTTAAAGATCACGATTTCGCTGCTATTGCTGATTTTGATCTGGTGCGTAATGCAGTGGATGCGGCGAAGGCAAAAGATGTCAATGTGCGTGTTGGTAATATCTTCTCTGTGGATCTGTTTTATTCGCCAGATCCGCAAATGTTCGACGTCATGGAAAAATACGGCATTCTGGGTGTTGAAATGGAAGCCGCGGGTATTTATGGTGTGGCTGCTGAATTTGGGGCAAAAGCGTTGACGATTTGTACTGTGTCTGACCATATCCGCACTGGTGAACAAACCACGGCGGAAGAGCGCCAAAATACATTTAATGACATGATTGAGATTGCGCTTGAATCCATACTGATGGGTGACAATTAAAAAAGCGTAAATAGTTTAAGTCTTTCATTAAAGAATTACAGGCCCTTTCCATTATTGGAAAGGGTTTTTTTTATAAATTACAGGCCAATTGATATCTATACCAATCCAACTTCAAGTTGCAGCTTCAAATCAATGTGATTGTTTATACGCATTAAACTTCAAGCTGCAATTTATAACACGATATGAAACCTGATTTCTCCCCGCTTCGCGGGGAGAAATCACACGCATCTTGAAGTGAGATTGGTATATATCTTCCCGCTATGCGGGTAGATATAAGACGCACCATAAAAGTCGATTGGTATATTATTGAGAATAGTTTTTAGCTATTTATTTAATAGGTATTTCCTTTGTTTTAATTTTTCTGAAAAGCGAATGAAAATTAATTACCTTAACAATATTTGAACGGTTTTTTTAAGTGATATTTTCAATTAACAATTCGCTTGATAATTATGTTGGTTAGATAAATATCATGATTTTATAT
>NZ_JADEUF010000150.1 GCF_015163655.1 Xenorhabdus griffiniae
AGAAGTTATGGCATACTTGACGTGCAGGCATAGCAGTGACCCTATTGACTTGGTGGAACAATCAGTAGATCACACAACGCTATGCTTGTCTATTTTCTGGGGATTCCTCAGATTATTGCGGGGTTATCTGTTTCTTCATTGACAGCGCATGCAAGTGGCAAACACACCCTTTCATTAGGCTACGCCCAAAGCAATATAAATATGCAGATTGAGGGAAATAAAACAAAAAATATGAAGGATCTGGATAAAGATCCAAGAGGCCTCAACCTGAAATACCGTTATGAGATTAATGATAATTGGGGCTTTATCAGCTCGGTCACACAAACCAAGCTAAAAATTAACTACTATGCCGCTCATAATCGGCAGTTATCAGTTGGTAATGAGGACATTACTTATCGATCATTGATGGCTGGCCCAACATATCGTTTCAATGAATATGTTAGCGCCTATGCTTTGATTGGTGCAGCTAATGTTGAAGGTAAAGCTCGTCTGACTGCACAACCAAGTGTAAGTAAAAAGAAAACAGCGGTTGCCTACGGTACAGGATTACAATTTAACCCGACATCAAGCATAGCTGTTGATGTTTCCTACGAATATTCTGATTTAAGCCAGGCTAAAGCAGGAACGTGGACAGTTGGCGTTGGTTATCATTTCTAATTTGATCCCATAGCTATCCCAAAACTTCACCCTGAATATCAAATTGATGTATGAGTATTTAGGGTGTTGTTCTATCCAATATTCTCAATTTTTAGGGAATATCAAAGCCTGTGCACAAGCCCACGCCGAACTCCAGGCCCATTGGAAGTTATACCCACCAAGCCAACCGGTTACATCAACCACTTCACCAATAAAGTACAGTCCCTTCACCTTATGAGCTTCCATCGTTTTTGATGACAACTCGTGCGTATCCACGCCGCCAAGAGTCACTTCCGCTGTACGATAACCTTCCGTACCATTAGGTTGTACCTGCCAGCATTGCAGGGTTGTGATTAGCGCCTTTTGTTGTGCGGCATTAAGTTGTTTCAAAGACAGTTCCGGCAATTGTCCAAGAGACTGTAAACATTCCACCAGACGTTTGGGCAGTAATTTAGCCAGTGTGTTTTTCAAACTCTGATTGGGATGAGATTCCCGTTCCTTATCCAGAAAACATCCGAAATCTGTGTCAGGAAGTAAGTTAATACTCACATACTCACCAGGTTGCCAATAGCTGGAAATCTGTAAAATAGCTGGGCCAGAAAGACCGCGATGGGTGAACAGAATATTTTCCCTGAATACAGTGCCATCTGTTGCGGTTACAACAGAAGGAACCGAGACACCGGAAAGGGTTTGCAGTTGTTCCAGCAGGGGTTTATGTAAGGTAAAGGGAACTAATGCTGCACGTGTAGGCAAGATATTGAGTCCAAATTGTTCTGCGATACGGTAACCCAAAGGAGAAGCTCCCAGGCCAGGCATGGATAAACCACCGGATGCCACAACAAGTGAGTGTGCGCTTACCTTTTTTCCAGCCGCCGTAATGACAAACCCCGACTCTTTCTTCTCGACATGAGTCACTTCACTGCGCAATTGGATCGTGACCTGTCCTATTTCACACTCTTGCAAAAGCAGGTCTATAATTTGTTGAGCTGAGTCGTCGCAGAAAAGCTGTCCCAAGGTTTTTTCGTGGTAAGGGATACCGTAACGCTGTACAAGATCAATAAAATCCCATTGGGTATAGCGAGCAAGTGCTGACTTACAAAAATGGGGATTGGCGGAAAGGTAGGCCGCCGGTTCGGTATACATGTTGGTGAAATTGCAGCGCCCGCCACCGGACATCAAAATCTTGCGGCCAGCTTTTTTGCCATTATCCAGTACCAGAACATTTAATCCGGCAAGCCCTGCTTGTGCAGCACAGAATAAGCCAGCAGCGCCAGCACCGATAATAACTACATCAAATTTTTCCATTCATTTGTCTCTTTTGGCCGAGTTAATTGTGGGAATTCACTGCATTGTGAGGGCTCTGTTCACGAACTACGGAGAAAAATAGGCATTTGGTTTAACTTTCTGCGGTGAAAAATTATTTTTCATCAAAAAAATAGCAAAATATTAAAATTAAATAACTTATTGATATAGTTAATAAATGCAAGGATTTTTATGCTATTTGACCATCATTAAATCAAAAAAAGGTCATATTTCTCTTTTCCCGCTAACGTTTGTCACTGATAATGCGCGCGTTCATGTCCTACTAACTGGCTTAACGTTTATGCTACATCTGTTTACTGGCCTGGAATTTTATACCGGCCTTATGTTAGTGCTTGCTCTGTTGTTTGTGCTTTTCTATGAAGCCATCAATGGGTTTCATGATACCGCAAACGCAGTAGCAACTGTTATTTATACCCGGGCAATGCGTTCACAGCTTGCTGTTGTGATGGCAGGGGTTTTTAATTTTTTGGGTGTTCTCCTTGGTGGGTTAAGTGTCGCTTATGCGATTGTGCATCTACTACCTACGGATCTTCTGCTAAATGTCAGTTCAGCTCACGGTTTGGCTATGGTCTTTTCCATGCTGCTGGCGGCGATCATCTGGAATTTAGGTACGTGGTATTTCGGTATTCCTGCATCCAGCTCCCATACGTTGATTGGTTCTATTATCGGCATCGGTCTGACTAATGCGATAGTAACCAGTTCTTCCGTGGTTGATGCGTTGAATATTCCGAAGATGATACAGATTTTCATGTCCTTGATCCTGTCTCCTCTTGTTGGCCTGATCATTGCCGGAGCGATGGTGTTTTTACTGCGTCGCTATTGGAGTGGTACAAAAAAACGTCGTCGTATCCATATGACGCCTGTTGAGCGTGAAAAACAGGATGGCAAACGTAAACCCCCATTCTGGACACGTACAGCCCTGATCCTCTCTGCTGTCGGCGTGAGTTTCTCTCACGGCGCGAATGATGGTCAGAAAGGTATCGGTTTGATTATGCTGGTTCTGATTGGTGTCGCCCCTGCGGGGTTTGTCGTCAATATGAGCTCAACCAGTTATGATATTGCCCGTACTCGTGATGCCGTTGTTCACTTACAACAGTATTATGGGCAACATGCGCCAGCGTTAACTCATGCGATTGAGCTGAATCCAGCCGTTTCTTCTGTTGAAAATCAGCTAGATATGACGTTCCATTGCGATAGTTCACGCGCATTAGTGGTGCTGAACAAGGCTGAGAGCATGTTGGCAAGTATTCAAAATTTCAACGAATTAACGCCGGATCAACGTAACAGTATGCGTCGTATGTTGATGTGCGCTGCTGATACAACCAACGTTGTGGCTAAGCTGCCAGAAACCAGCCTTGAAGATGCACGTTTCCTGAATAAGCTGCGTAAAGATTTGCTCAGTACGGTGGAATATGCGCCATTATGGATCATTGTTGCCGTGGCTCTTGCCCTGTCTTTAGGCACAATGGTGGGTTGGAAACGAGTTGCTGTGACTATCGGTGAGAAGATTGGCAAAAAAGGCATGACTTACGCCCAGGGTGTTTCTGCGCAGGTGACTGCTGCGGTTTCTATTGGTGTTGCCAGCTATACAGGTATGCCAGTATCCACGACACAAGTGCTCTCTTCTGCGGTAGCAGGGACGATGTTGGTTGATGGTGGTGGTGTGCAGAGCAAGACCATCAAGAATATCATGTTGGCGTGGATTTTGACGTTGCCGATTTCCATTGCATTGTCGGGCTTACTGTATTGGATCGCTCTGAAGCTGATCTAATCACATCTTAGAAAAAGGGTTGGCTGTTTTTTATTGTAAGCCAACCTTTTTTATCTCAGACCATCATCGCTATTAGGCATAGTAGAACAACGCCACATAGCATTTCTGTCAATATAAATTGTTTCCTCATCCTTTCGCACAATAAGACGACATCAGGGTCGTGATGATTGATATAACTTTGTGAATTGATATAACGCACGAGCCGCACTTGCTTATTGAATTGACCATTAGTTTTAAAAAAACCATTCCCATCAACGGCTTGATACAGCATGGGATCTGACTCGCGTAAAATGGACAGAAGTACACGGAGCGAAGAAAAATAGCGCATTATGTTAATAATGCAGATAAGGCAGACTGCCCAAAATAGTGCAATGGTACTGAACATACTTCCCTCCTCCTGATTGTGGCAGTAAATATTGCCAATAGCTGCCAGTAAAAGAAGAAACCAATAGGAAACGTTTTGATTTGAATAATAACTATATTAAATCTTAGTTAAAAATACAGTGCTGAGTGGGTATTATCGTAAGGCATATAATCCGCAATTGTGGCTGGTTTGAAAGTAAAACAATAAGTTGTGATCACAACAACACTCAAAAGACACATTGAGCGGTTATAGTATAAACATCGAATCATGGCGTTTAATGTTGCCAATCCATTTAAACGACGTTATGGAAGGAGCTCTTATGGCTTACAAACATATTCTTGTTGCGGTTGATTTATCTCCAGAAAGTCAGATTTTGGTGGAAAAAGCTGTATCATTGGCGAAACCATACAATGCCAAAATTTCCCTGATCCATGTTGATGTTAACTACTCTGATCTTTATACCGGCCTGATTGACGTAAATCTTGGCGATATGCAGGAGCGTATCGCGGATGAAACGCGTAATTCCCTGAAAGAACTCTCTACTGGTGCAGATTATCCTGTTCAGGAAACGTTGAGTGGCAGCGGTGATTTAGGACAAGTCCTTGTGGATGCGATTAAACAATACGATATGGATCTGGTTGTATGTGGTCACCATCAGGATTTTTGGAGTAAGTTGATGTCTTCAGCCCGCCAGCTTATTAACACCGTTCATGTTGATATGTTGATTGTACCTTTACGTGACGAAGAATAATCTTCGGTTGATATTTTATTCCGTAAAATCGCCTGCTTATGCAGGCGATTTTTTTATCCTCAGAAAAGATAATGAAACTGGTTTAGAAATTGTCAAAGTTATTTTTGAGAAAATAGATAAAAAATAGTTGTTGAAATTTAAGCATAGAACAGTGCTATATTCAGAAAGCAAACCGTAATTACCTCACATTTTCGACAAAAAAATAATATGGAAAATGGCAGGGGGTCATCACATCTGAATGACAAAAAGGAAGCCCAAATGAATGTTTCATTATCTTTAGTTTCATTTCTCGATTCGGTTCAATCCCGTAATCAGCATCAAGTAGAATACCTACAGGCAGTACGAGAAGTGTTGACCTCTCTCTGGCCTTTTCTGCAACAAAACCCGCAATATTGTGAGCAAGGGTTATTGGAACGTCTGGTGGAGCCGGAAAGAGTTATCCAATTCCGCGTCTGCTGGGTGGATGATCAAGGGAAAGTACAGGTTAACCGCGCATGGCGTGTTCAGTTCAGTTCTGCTATTGGGCCTTTTAAAGGAGGGATGCGTTTTCATCCTTCTGTGAATCTTTCTATCCTGAAATTTTTAGGTTTTGAGCAGACATTGAAGAATGCGTTGACGACACTGCCGATGGGAGGCGGAAAAGGGGGTTCTGATTTCGATCCCAAAGGGAAAAGCCACGGTGAAATTATGCGCTTCTGTCAGGCATTGATGACAGAACTTTACCGCCATCTGGGGCCAGATACCGATGTGCCTGCCGGAGATATTGGTGTAGGCAGCCGTGAAGTCGGTTTTATGGCTGGTATGATGAAAAAATTGTCCAACAATACGGCGTGCGTTTTCACGGGTAAGGGCCTGTCTTTTGGTGGCAGTTTGATCCGCCCCGAAGCTACCGGATATGGGCTGGTTTATTTCACCCATGAAATGCTTAAACGCCATGGTATGGAACTTGAAGGCATGCGAGTATCTGTGTCCGGTGCGGGGAATGTCGCCCAGTATTCTATTGAAAAATGCATGGAGTTGGGGGCGAAAGTCATCACCGTATCGGATTCAGGCGGCACGGTATTGGATGAAGATGGTTTTACAGCGGAGAAACTGGCTCACCTTCAAGAGATTAAAAACCAGCGCTACGGTCGTGTGGAAGAGTATGCCAAAGAGCGTGGACTGACTTTCCTCAAAGGCCAGGACCCGTGGTCCATCCCTGTGGATATTGCCCTGCCTTGTGCGACGCAGAACGAACTGGATTTGGAAGCGGCGAAGACATTGATTAAAAATGGTGTGAAAGCTGTTGCGGAAGGCGCCAATATGCCGGCGACGATTGAGGCTACTACGGCTTTCCTTGAAGCAGGTGTTTTGTTTGCACCGGGCAAGGCAGCTAATGCGGGCGGAGTGGCAACTTCGGGTTTGGAAATGGCACAGAACGCAGCGCGTTTGAGCTGGAAAGCAGAGAAAGTGGATATTCGCTTACATCACATCATGCTCGATATCCATCAGGCTTGCGTAGAATATGGTGGAGAAGAGAAACAAACTAACTACGTACAAGGCGCAAATATCGCTGGTTTTGTCAAAGTGGCGGATGCGATGTTGTCACAAGGTGTTGTTTAATATAACCAATTGAGTGGTCAATCTGAATTCTGGATAAGGAATTGACTAATTGCCTGTTCCAAGAGCAAGGTTTTGGTGCACATCTAAAATCGCTCTGGGGAGGAACAGGCAATAAACCATTAGTGGAAATGTTCGGTGATGTTGATGACTTTTGTCGTTTTTGCATTCCGCAATGGAAGCCGTTTTGTCTCAAGAACAGGTATCGTCTGCGCCGCAGACAAGATCGCATGTATCCCAGCGAAACCATAACCATTCGGCTCTTTTTTCACCTGTCATATTACTGTGATTTTAAAATTTGGTCATGTATTCAATCCGTTGGCACATGATAAAGTCATTAGTACGTTCATTGAACGAAAATACGTAATCAACGGATTAAATGCATGGCCTGAGTACTCGCTAAATCGAGGTGCATCACTGAATTGATAAAAATATGTTCACTGGTGGATCTGCCATCCAAGGGTCACGTATTCAATTTGTTGTTTCTCATGTATACTCCTCACTTTTTCAGGAAATCAGATGGCAACGGTAGAAGTGAAATGTCGATTTTGTCAACAAACCGAATCGGTAA
>NZ_JADEUF010000151.1 GCF_015163655.1 Xenorhabdus griffiniae
GTATAGTAATAATGAATTTTATTTTCATTAATTTTTCATAAAAACAAAAGCATTTATTAATATTGAGTAGTGTTTTTTTCTTTATTAAATAAAACAGGTAAGTTTAATAATTAAATTACTCTTTGATTGTGTATATTTTCATTATTATATTTCAAATGTTATTTTATGGTAACTGAAATGAAAAAAATTCACCATAATCACTTTATAGAGGTAGTTATGCCAGATTCCCCTATGAATATTTTTTCTCTATGGGAAGCAATATTATTACATCATTAGATATGCTTTATTGTTTTTCCGTTGTTACTTTTCGGAAAAACTACGTATATACTAATCTAACTTCAAGATGCGTGTGATTTCTCCCAAATATTTTTATAGCGCCAAAGTTGTCACAAGTACCTAAATAGGTTTTCATAATACTGAGAGTATCAGATGCTGGCGTTCCTTGCCTCGCACGGAGTAAGGAATACTGCTATCATTTTGAAACGCTATTTAGTTAGGTGTGTTATCAAAATAAAGAATGCTATGCTTGGTAAGAAATGAATGACTGGCAGATTGCTATTCTACCAGTCAAAGAGATCAGGCTGAATACAATTAGTTATAGATCGGGTAAATTTCGGCCATAGTAGATTTCTTGTATCTCCTGCTTAAGTAAACGAATGATTTCTTTCTTTTCCGTTTCACTCAAGTCTTCTGCTGTGGTATTGAACAAATATTCATTCAGATCAAATTCTTTCAGCATCATTTTAGTATGGAAGAGATTTTCCTGAAAAATATTCACATCAAGCATATGGTACTGAGATTGAATCTCTTCTGTCACATAATTCTGGATAGAGCTAATTTCATGGTCGATATAGTGTTTTACGCCATTAATATCTCGGGTAAAACCACGAACACGATAATCCATCGTCACAATGTCAGATTCCAATTCATAAATCAGATAATTCAGTGCCTTAAGGGGAGAAATGACACCACAGGTTGATACTTCAATATCTGCCCTGAAGGTACATATGCCGCCATTTGGATGGCTTTCTGGATAGGTATGTACACAGATATGGCTTTTGTCCAAATGGGCGACGACAGAATCAGGAAGTGGGCCAGGGTTTTCCGTATTATCTACCAGCTTGGGATCAATGGGTTCTTCACTCATCAGAATGGTAACGCTCGCCCCTTTTGGATCGTAGTCTTGGCGAGCAATATTAAGAATGTTTGCACCAATGATTGAACAGGTTTCACTGAGAATTTCAGTTAAGCGGTTGGCATTATATTGTTCATCAATGTACGCGATATAACTGTCGCGATCGGCTTTCGTTTTTGCATAACAGATGTCATAGATACAGAAACTCAAGCTTTTTGTTAGATTATTAAAGCCGTGCAATTTCAGTTTGCGCAATTTAATTCACCTCCCGGTTAATGGGTGATTATTGGTTTCCAGATAGGGCATTCAGTAAGTATTGCGGCAGTGCAAAACTTCCTGTATGTACGGCGGGTGTGTAGTAACGGCAAGTTATGGCCGCATCTTCAAAGCGTTGTTGTAGCGTTGTCAGAGGTACCTGACGCAAGGCAGAATTCTGGGTTGCCCATGCAAATGTCATGATCCCACCGTAATAAGTTGGAATGGCAGCCTGATAAAAACTGCTGTCCGCAAAATAGTGGCTTAACTTTTTATGGCTGTTAACGGCCTCATCTTGCTGCAGGAAACAAACACCATTTTGGGCAACAAAAATACCACCTTCGTTTAGGCAATTAGCGCAGCCTGCATAGAAGTCAGAAGTAAACAGGCTTTCACCCGGTCCATCAGGATCGGTACAATCAGAAATGATAACATCAAATTTTTCAGATGTGGTTTTGACAAAATTAACACCATCGTCAATCACCAGCTTGAAACGGGGATCGCTATAGGCCCCTGCGTTATGGTTTGGCAAATATTGGCAGCAGAATTCGACCACACCAGCATCAATTTCTACCATTGTAATATTGTCGAGATAGCGATGACGGCAAACTTCACGCAGCATCCCGCCATCACCACCGCCAATGATTAACACTTTTTGGGCTTGGCCGTGCGCAAATAGCGGTACATGGGCCATCATTTCATGATAGATAAACTCATCGCGCTCTGTGGTTTGAACCACACCATCAAGTGCCATGATGCGGCCTAGTTCTGTATTTTCAAAAATAATGAGATCTTGATGTTCTGTTTTATCGTGATAAAGCACGTTCTCAACGGCGAAATACTGACCGAAATTGGGATGCAACGTTTCATACCAAATTTCTTTTTGTGACATGTTCCGCTATTCCTCCATTGTGATCTTCGTCGGCATTGGCTGCACATAGTAGCCAATAATTTACATTGTTGTCACTTAGTTTCAACATGAAATTAATCTTGGAAGTATTCAAAAGGAATTATTTTATATAAGAGAGCAGGCTGAGGGAGTTCTTTGCAAGAGAACGGCATTTAACCTCATGAGGCAGGTTGATTCCCTTTAAGTCTTTGTAACCTAATTGATTTAGTTTCTGCATTAACTGACTATCATAGTTACTGAGATCCCACTTGTTACGTTGGGCAAAATAGATGATTGTACGTTTAATTTGAAAATCTGGGATGTGGCTATAGCCGCAGTCATGTTTTAGATAGATATAGACGGCTGTCAGATCGGCGAGATCTTCAGCTTCATTCTCAGACAGCGCTATTGCTGGTTGAGCAAAACTAAACAGAGCCAGAATGTACGCGAATAGGGCAATTTTTTGCATAATTTCTATTATACTGATTTTCTACCGTTTTGCTTAAATTAACATATTAATATCTTTGTTAGCCAAACTTTATTTGCTTCATTTTAATAAAATTGCCGTTTTTTCTGCCGGTGAGAAAATCGGGTTGTATGCTAACGAACAGGTTTGTTCTGATGGCAGAGAGTGTTAATTTATGCGCTTGGTGAGTTTATCCGGCAACACGCCCCCGCATTTCTATCTAAAAGTCAGACCAATCAGAGAAAGCATACGTAGTGCATCCGTTTTATTTTTTGGCGCTATCTGAAATTTAAATAATGTAATTATTTGATTTTGTTTAAGAATAGACGTTAATCACAATTTTATTGATGGGCTTTTACTCATACTAGAATCCATAAATATTCCTGTTGTATCCTGTTCAATTCATCCGATATTTATCGGAAGTCAGATCACAGGAGACACGGTGTCACACGTTATCTACTTATCACTGGCATAAACATTCGTGACGTCATATCAATAGCTTTCGACGCAATACGTCGCAACCTATTCACAAGGTTGTAACATTTGGCATGTTGACCTACTTACAAACAACGATCTTTGCCGATAGACATTCATCTAAACCCAGCTTCCTCTTTTACCGCAATCGATACCTTCTGGTATACTTCGCCAATATTTTGTTCTCATGTTTTCTTATGTGTGCGTATTTGTGCGGCGAACTGTGTATCAATCGGTGTATCAATTTTAAAGAATTATCACATAATCAGACATGAATTTGTTATTAAAACAACTGGTTATCTTAATGAAGAAACATATTGTAGAAGTAATGATCTCCGAACAGGAGATTAAGCAACGTATTGCTGAGCTGGGGCAACAGATTACAGAGCATTATCGTAATAGCGATCGTGAATTAGTGTTGATTGGCTTGTTGAGAGGATCGTTTATCTTTATGGCAGATTTATGCCGTGAAATTCAGGTTCCTCACGAAGTGGATTTTATGACTGCATCCAGCTATGGCAATGAGATGAGTTCTACCCGCGATGTGAAAATCCTCAAGGATCTGGATGAAGACATTCGTGGTAAAGATGTGTTGATCGTTGAAGATATTATCGACTCGGGCAATACTCTGAATAAAATCCGCGAGATTCTGGCACTGCGTGAGCCTAACTCACTGGCGATTTGTACTTTGTTGAACAAACCTTCTCGTCGCGAAGTCGATGTTCCCGTTGAGTGGATTGGTTATTCAATTGAAGATAAATTTGTTGTCGGTTATGGCATTGATTATGCACAGCGTTATCGCCATCTGCCTTATATCGGGCATGTTACCTTGCTAGAAGATTAATATTGAGAGCAAATGGCAGCCTTTCTGCTGCCATTTAATTAATAAGTTGTCTTTGGGACGGTTATTTTGTCTGGGATAATTTGGAAATAGCCTGACGGTAATTAAGTTCCAACTTTTCACGGCTGTCAGCGGTAATATCCAGATCATGTAATTCACCATCCTTCAAACCATATACCCAACCGTGGATCATCACTTTCTGCCCGCGTTTCCATGCGGATTGCATAATGGTTGAGTGGCCAAGATTGTAAACCTGTTCAATGACATTCAATTCACACAGGCGATTTAGTCTGTCGTTAGGAGGTAACTCACCAAGCATGGAACTGTGTTTGTACCACAAATCACGGATATGGAGCAGCCAGTTATTGATTAAGCCCAATTCAGTGCCATCCACGGCAGCTTCAATACCACCACAACCGTAGTGACCACAGATGATGATGTGTTCAACCTGTAAAACATCAACGGCATATTGTACAACAGATAAACAGTTTAAATCGGTATGGATAACGAGGTTAGCGACGTTTCGATGAACAAAAAGATCGCCGGGGGCTGCATCAATCAGTTTTTCGGCAGGTACTCGGCTATCAGAGCAGCCTATCCACAGAAAATGAGGTTTTTGCGCTTTTGATAATTCCTTGAAGAAAAGCGGATTTTCTTCGTTTACGGATTTTGACCACTGTTTGTTCCTGGCAAACAGCTCTTCAATTTTTCTCATCATAACTAATAGCCTGATAACATTTTTGAGATAGAATCATATACAACATTAATTGAGAATTTAATATTTAATTGAAGAATGTTTTTTATTTTACCCCCTGCCATTGCTAAGAAACAGGGGAAAAATAATGGCATAATTTCTATTTTTCAGCAGTCAGCAATTGCAAATAATAAAGGGTATTTTTTACTTATGGCTTACGCATTGGAATTGAGGCAGCTCACGAAAGTCTATGAGAGTGGAGTAAAAGCGCTGCGGGGAATTGATTTGCGTGTCGAAGCAGGCGATTTCTACGCACTTTTGGGGCCAAATGGTGCGGGGAAATCCACCACGATAGGTATTATTAGTTCCTTGGTTAATAAAAGTGGCGGTAAGGTTAAGGTCTTTGGTTACGATATCGATATGGATCTCGTTAGTGCCAAACGGCAGCTTGGCCTTGTTCCACAGGAATTTAATTTCAACCCATTCGAGACGGTGATTCAGATCGTATTAAACCAGGCGGGATATTATGGTGTTCCGCGTAATGTGGCGCAGGAGAGGGCGGAAACCTACCTTACTCAATTGGATCTATGGGAAAAACGTAACGAGCGGGCAATTCGTTTATCTGGTGGTATGAAACGACGTTTAATGATTGCCCGTGCTTTAATGCACCAGCCAAAATTGTTGATTCTCGATGAACCTACAGCGGGAGTGGATATCGAACTGCGCCGATCTATGTGGGAATTTTTGAAAGAATTAAATGAGCAGGGAACCACGATCATCTTGACGACACACTATCTTGAAGAAGCTGAGATGTTATGCCGTAACATCGGCATTATCCAACATGGTGAGCTGGTGGAAAACACAAGCATGAAAAACCTGCTTAGCCAACTTGAAAGTGAAACATTCTTACTTGATTTAGTCACCCCGAAAGGAACAAAACCTGTCGTGGAAGGTTACGATTACCGTCTGGTTGATGCAGTAACGCTGGAAGTGGATGTAAAACGCGGGCAGGGATTAAATGATGTTTTCTCCCAGTTAAGTACGCAGGGCATACAAATCAGCAGCATGCGTAATAAAGCTAATCGCCTGGAAGAGTTGTTTGTCGGATTAACCAATAATAATCAAGGGGACAGGTAATGATCCAACTATATTGGGTGGCTCTGAAAACCATTTGGATTAAAGAAGTTACTCGTTTTGGTCGTATTTGGGTACAGACATTACTGCCGCCAGTGATCACAATGTCCCTTTATTTCGTTATCTTCGGCAATCTGGTTGGTTCCCGCATTGGTGAAATGGGGGGATTTGGCTATATGCAGTTTATTGTGCCTGGGTTGATCATGATGTCAGTGATCACCAACTCTTACGCTAACGTTTCTTCATCTTTTTTTGGTGCTAAGTTCCAGCGCAGCATTGAAGAAGTGCTGGTTGCGCCGGTTCCAACCCATGTCATCATTGCTGGATTTGTAGGGGGTGGAGTCGCTCGTGGGGTATGCGTTGGTATCTTGGTGACATTGGTTTCCCTATTATTCGTACCGCTGCAGATACATTCATGGGGAATGGTGGTTATCACTTTACTGGCAACGTCGATTCTATTTTCGTTGGCGGGGCTATTGAATGCCATTTTTGCGAAAACGTTTGATGATATTAGTATTATCCCAACATTTGTTTTGACTCCGTTGACCTATTTGGGGGGCGTATTCTATTCCCTTACTCTGTTGCCTACTTTTTGGCAGATAGTGTCAAAGCTTAACCCGATCGTCTATATGATCAGTGGCTTCCGTTATGGTTTTCTCGGTATTATGGATGTTTCTCTGGCGATGACATTAGGTATGTTGGGGATCTTCATTGTTGGATTTTATCTATTAGCTTGGTATCTCATTGAATCAGGGCGAGGGTTAAGAACTTAATAGCCCAAATTTAATACTCCGCCGTTAATTACGGCGGAGTAGATATACGCATTAAAAATTTACAACACTAACGCGATGCTCGACTTTAACACCCAATAACGAGAGTTTGTTGAAGCCAATCGCGTTGTTTTTTACCTTGTTTAAAGTTGGCAAAAATACCTAATGTGTGAGAAAGCAGC
>NZ_JADEUF010000152.1 GCF_015163655.1 Xenorhabdus griffiniae
ATTCTTATATTTAGTATATTTAAGATTACAAAATAGAGCTTGGAACATTAAAAAATTAGTCATTTTTTATATTATGATCGACGAAACTTACATAATGGCGATTGGAGACTCGACTAACCAGTTCGGCTACAATATTCCCAAGTAATTTTTCCTGCCCCAGTGGACGATAAATAAGAGCCTCAATACCTTCAGAAGGAACTCCCAATGCAATCATCTGATCATTCACTTCGATTTCAATCACCTTTTGATGTTTTTCATCTCTATCCAATACAGTGATATCTTGGCCTGAATAATTTCGGATCATATCACGCCAGATTGTTTCAACCTGAAAAGGGTCAAGCTCCGCAATAAAAGCACTATTTTCCTGAATAGCCCGATTAAATAGATAATCAGGAAACAGAGGAACTGCGCGATTGAGTCCCAATCCAGACGCATGGCGAGGATTAATTTCTGTCGCAAAAAACTCACTGCCCGTCCATATTCCATCAAGGCTGAAGAGTCCTCGATAACCGACTTCTTCTGCCAGTTTTTCTCCCGCTAATCGGGTATAATCACGCATAATTTCTGCATTTTTTCCCGGTCGCCAACGATTCGATGAACCACAAAACAAAAGCTGACTAGTTGATTTTTCAAAAACCGTTAATATTTCTATCGGATCGAAGACAGCAACACCATTGGGCAAAACCATCGCCAAGATACTGCATGGAATTCCTTGTATAAATTCAGCCATACGAAGTTTTTCAGTTTGATCGTGAAATTTATCCAACGCCTTAGCAAGTTTATGGTGATCTTTAATCCAAGACAGACCTTCTGAACCTGCCTTAAATGACTTTGAACTATCGGCAGCCAATATAACACCTTTACCTTTATTAAGAAGGTGAAATGTGGCTACCGCATCGTTAAAGTCAGGTGCAATGATTTTATAAGGAGGTGTATTAATTCCCCATCGGTGAAAATTTTCATCAATATAAGTCTTATCTTCAAATTTTGCCCATTCAGGTCTTTGCCAACCATAAACAGAACGGCCTGCTAATGGAGAAAGTGCTAATCTCACTCCCCCTAAGAAAGTGATATTTTTCTCTGGATCAATTTTATCCAACCAATGTTTTATACAAACAAATTCTTTTTTTAATAACTCTGATAGAGGACATTTTTCAATATTAACTATATGCCAACACAATACCCCCTTAGGCCGCCACACTTTATCCGATACGGATATTAACGCTTTTATTTTAGCACCACATATTTGTAGTTCGAACATCAAACTTTTCAACGCATCCAGACTATCTGAACAATCAATTAAAAACCCAACTTCACGATCTTTCCAATACTCCTTCAAATGTTTTTTTATTTCCGTAAACCAATTATTTGATCCCCGTTGTATCGCCATTGACTTCCCATCCATAAAGCATGAAAAAAAATATACCTTTTATCTTTCAAGCTACTATTTTATTGGCTACACCATATCACTTGAAATCTATCAGGCTTTCCTCTAATGATTTGGTTTATTCGCTTCATTGCACCAAATTACATTAGTTTTCCACCAGGTATCAATTTCAGTAATAACCTCAGCGGGATCACAATCAATCGGCTGTAAAGCAAATGCCTTGGCAATGTGATCTGAAATCGAGCGAGGAGCTTGATAGTATCTGCCAGTGCGCGCTATTAATTGATAATCAACAATACCAGAAACAGGACAACTGTTTGGTGCATAATGAAATACTCCCTTTTTGGGGGGAAACCAGGCAAACCCTGCCATCGCATGAGGATAAATATGTCGATAATTTTCTTGAGTGCGAAGCCCTGCCTGACCAAGCAGAGTTTCCTGATACAAGTTCAGGCCAAATGCCATTTCGTACACAGGTACATGCCCTGCTCCCCCAGGGCGACATGCAATCTCACACAGCACAAGACAATGTGTTTTTTCACAAAAAAAAGCTTCTGCATGAAATGCTGTAGTATCTGGCGTTGGTGGAAGGCTCATAATCACCCACGACATGAATGCGGATATTTCCGTTGTCAAAGGGTTATCTGGTAATAACATCCAGCTAAGCAACGCAGAATTCCCATTAACTGCCGAAAAATTAGCTGTTGTGCGTGATGGCCAACAATGTAGCATTTCACCGTTTCTCATTAACCCATCAATCGTGAAAAACTCCCCTTCAATCCATTCCTCAACAAGATAACCTGATTTTAATAATTCAAAATTAATATCCTGTAATTGTGCGGCATGGTGAATAATCTGCACACCTACCGAGCCACCTCCATCAACCGGTTTAATAACGACAGGAAAACCACACTCATCAGCAAATTTCTCTACTGACTGTCTATCAGTGACTTGCAGCATTCTAGCAACTGGGATACCATTCTTTTTTAAAAGGGATTTCATTATCCATTTGTTGCGATAGGTCAGTGCTGATATTTCGTTTTGGCCCATTAAACCCATTTTTTCACGCACTTTCGCAGCCCGTAAGACATCAATCTCTGTTGCTGAAATAATACGATCAATTTGATTTTCTTCGACTAATCTAAGAATTAATTCATTAACTGAAGGTGAATCATAATTATCAACAGGATAAATTTTATTAATATATTGATGTGCCTTATTAGATAGCTGTGTCGATGGATATAACAATGCCTTTGGTGTTACAAGAAAAACGTCAATTTCAGCTTCATAAAACCATAATGCAATCTTTTCTACAATAGGACGACGATTAAGAATTAATACCTTCATCATATATTCCTGCCGTAATTTGATGACATGAAAAATATTATCCCTATGGCTGTTTAGGTAAACAAGCCAGACGAATACGGAGAAAAGCAATATCAAAACCAGATACAGCGATAATTCGAATACTATGTAAATCGCATCCCTGATTTTCATCCAATTTAAATTCAAATTTTATGACATTATTATGTTTCAATTCCGTTGTTTTTACTTCAGAGGCAAAACACTGCCCTGTGGATTTATCATATCCACGAAGTTCTAAATGTACTCGCTGAGAAATGGGATGAACAGAACGAGGAATATGGAGTCGAATTTTTACTGTGGCTTTTTCTCCTTGCCGGGCAATCCATGTTTCTGTCAAATCTTCTAGGCGGATACCACCACAGCGGTAGGCAGCAAGTGGGCCACAAACCCGACACATATAAGTTTCACTACATTCCGTTATTCCGCCAGCATGACCAAATGAAGATACTTCCATTAATGTCCCACATCGCCGACAAGGTTCAACGGATTTTATGGTATTCATCAATTGATCATAATGCAGTAAATCAAAAGTATCAAAATTTTCACGCCCCTCATGTAACAGCGATACCAAGATTTTTTCCCATTGAACAATCAATAGTTGGATAAGCGCGTTATTTCGCAAGAGCGTTTTTGTATCTTCCTGGAAATAAGAAACTTCATGCTTTTTCAGAGAGAAAAGAGCTAGTTGCTCAATATTTATCAGCTTTTCACGCAAGCTGGATAATTTATCTGCCACCGTCTCACCCAACCACGCATCAATTGAACGTAGTAACCGATGACCATAAATTCCTTCTTCCAATACTGTTTTGATCCCTATCATGATTTGATGGGTTGATTCTGATTCAGTATTATCATGCAGGCCTTCTGGCAGAGACGGACTTTCATCTTGCAATGACAATTGCAATGTTGGATCACCAATTAATGCAAACGTAAAAGGTTGCCCAAGCACTGCACAAGCATCATTCAGTGTTGCCACAATTTGCCCAAGCGGTATTTCTTCTTTCGCCATATTTCTGAGTAATGTCAGAAGGTAATCTGGAGCAATCAATGGACGAATTGGTGCTAAAACAGCCGCTGGCCACCCTTCTGTCAATGCCAAAATCATTGATACTGGTGAAGGATAAAGTTCTTCAGCCATATTAAAGCCATTGCAACATATATAATTAATGGCATAAGCACGAATATCTAACCCATAAAATACTTGTGTTTTTCCATGTGCTCGTTTACATCGCTGAGCTAGTCGCGAACACCCGCATTCAGGCGTCAGAGGGAATTCTGTTTCTTCAAGTAACCCACAAACAGTTAATGAAGGCAGTTTCGCATGACTTCCTTCACCATGGCTTCTGATCGTTTTAAACATAGCCGGTTGTGCAAGTAACTTTGCTAATTTTTCTGGCTGATTTTCATCACTTGTATATTTATGTTTTGGTGCATCGATAAGAAATTCATTCTGTTCTAGCACAGCTGGTTTTAATAATGACTTAACAATTAAATAACTCAGACCAGAAAAAGTTCTTCCACACAAAAAACCGATATTTTTGCCAATCTTATAAGCTATTTCAAGAGTATTAGCAACAAAGCCAACTTTCAATTTGTGTGCCATGGTTATGAGCAGAATGTTTTTTTCTCTGACTTCTGATAATAACAAAGTGATATTATCAATATTGTTAACTGAAATAACTCGATATTCCATCACTTTTGCATATAACAAAGCCATCGAATACGTATTTTCTCCTATATTCAATATTGCAACGTCCTTGTTGTCACTGGTACGCAGTTCTTCCGTATACATTTCTTCTATGACTTGACGCCAGAGGATTTCCTGCACGGTATTTTCTGGTCGAATAATAGGTATCCCTAAGCCAGAAGCAACCACATCATTATATTCAGAAAGTGTATTCAACCAATTTATCATGTGACTATTCCTGGCTGATTAACAACATGATTAACCAACAGTTAAATGTTTATTTATTCCTGAGCAACACTCTTCGGTTGATTTCAGGTTGCAGGTGTATCCCAAAACCATACTTGCAAAACTTTTCTTACTGTCTGCATGTCTTTAGGTATAGGTGTAACTGCATGCCAGGCTGAATCTGTTCTACGAATCAGTGCTGACGTATTTTTTCTCGGCGCAATTTCCACCACAACATCCTTCAGATCAGCAGAGCGCAACAATTGCAAACAGCCTCCCATCTCAGGCACCCAATTATCTGTTAGATACATTAAGTGAGTTACCATCTTGTGCGGTTTATCTACATGAGGCTGAAAGAATGAACCAGGGCCGAATTCCCAAAAATGTGCCTGAAATTGCAATGTCCTGACATTATATTCACTGACATCACTAATACATTCAATATAGTCATCTGATAAAAGATCGCTTGCAACTGACAACCAAATATCAGCGAGTTCATCTGGCATGTAAGGTTCTTTTACTCCCAATTCCAGTAAGGGCCGGGTTTTTACATTATGCTGATACCATTCTTGTGATCCTTTCTTGCCAAGCGCTTCAGCAAGTTTGCGCTGCGAATGATAAGTCCAGTGACTGACCGGAAAATCATCATCAGAAATTATTTGCTTGAACGTATTCTCGCAAGTTGCCCACGGTGAAGGGTCATAATTAAGTTTCATATTTTTCAATGCATCTAAATTCAGAATATTAGCCATTTAATATACCTCCAATATAGTGATGTATTAATTTTTTTACGTATTCAATCCAGAGCTAAACGTCGCCCAAGAATATAATCAATCGTTTTTTTCTGGAGTAATGACGAATTAAGATCAGCCAAGGAAAGTAATTGTTCAGAATGACTCATGCCAACCAGAACAGAAGTAATATCCCTATTTGCTAATATGACTTCCAGCGCTAATAAAGATGGGGGACGATTTAATTCTTGTGCAGCATATATCAATCGATCAATGGCCTTTTTTGTGCGCACATTACGATAACCAAGCCCTTTATAACCTGACAAAGGGTGTGTTCGAGGAACATCCAGCACAGAACGGTAACGCCCACCCAATAACCCACGAGCCAGAGGAAGTGATGCCAGCAAACCAAGCTGGAATGTGTTGAGGGAAAACTGTATCTCTTCATAATTTTGGTAATTCAATATATTGACGGGGTTTTGCACGCTAGTAGGTAACATTCCCCCCATTGCTTGGGCTGTATTACAATAATGTTCTATTTCTGAAGGCTTAACGTTACAGATGCCGTAACATCGTATTTTCCCTTCTTTTACCCATAATTGAAGGGTGGAGATAGTTTCTTCGACCGGCGTTGACGGATCAGGTGCATGTAGCTGATATAGATCGATATAATCTGTTTTCAAGCGCTTAAGACTATTGTGTAAACATTGAGTCATCGCTGTCCGACTCGCTCCTTTTACCGCTTCATTATGACCAAATTTTGTTGCAATAACAACATGATGCCGGCGCCCATATACTGCATCACCTAATGCACTTTCACTTTCACCTTTGCCATAAATATCAGCGGTATCAAAAAAATTCACCCCCAAATCTAACGCTGTAGAAACAATACTCATGACATCTTTTCTACAGGTACTCACACCAAAATGGCTCCCGCCAACAGCCAGACGAGATACCCGCAAGCCGATGCTTTCCAAGAAATGGGTGCTGAAATCAATCATTACCAGCTAACTCTCATTTGTTGGACATGTCTATCCGCTAACCCTTCATTTATTAAAGCATCTATATTACCTTCAGAAAGTGCGCGGTATTGCGCTGGTGTCAGTTGATATTCTTGCATTACCTGTTCAGGTTCATTTTCCCAACGTGCCTGTATTTCAGGTTTAGAAATTAAATCATCGAGCAATTCATTCACATCTTTCATTTTATTTTGCATAATTAATTTTCTCACTGATTCATATAAAAGTGTTGTATGGTATGTAAGAACACTTTTAATATATGAGGTAAACTATAAAGGTTTCTTAAATTAACCACTTAAAAAACATATTTATCGGCTATATTAAAATT
>NZ_JADEUF010000153.1 GCF_015163655.1 Xenorhabdus griffiniae
ACGTTCAGGTTCAGACAGGGTGATATTCGATTTCAATTTCATAAGAACAGGCAGTCAGTCTTCGGATGACCGATTATACCACTGATGCAAATAGTTTTTCTGATGAACTTATTAGTAATGGAGAATACTATTTACAGTGTTAATTATAAATATTGATATATTTAAACAACATATACGCATTAAACTTCAAGTTGCAATTTACAACACGATATGAAACCTGATTTCTTCCCGCTTCGCGGGAAGAAATTACACGCATCTTGCAGTTAGATTGGTATATAATTTTAATTTTCAATATAATTATCCAGATAAATTAATTTAAACTCTCAGATATTATCCAATATTTTCAGTTTTATTTTCTCCGTTTTTTAGCCCATTTTATTGTTCTTATCCACGGATTAACTTTATTTTCAAGTATCTCATCATGACAAGTTAACCCCTCTTCTTCACCGGTATGTTACATATCAGACGAGAACCGAACATCATCCAGATCCCACTCTCAGGTTAAAAAACATGATAACATTAAAGTCATTAGCATCGGGTAGGTGTGAGAGGTGTAATGAAAACTATCAATCAAAAAAAGTTACTGGCACAGGCTGAAACAATCTGCCTGTCAAGAGGGGTTCGTTTGACACCTCAACGCCTTGAGATTCTTCGTTTGATTACTGAACAGCCTGGCGCGATAAGCGCTTATGATTTGCTAGATTTATTGCGTGAAGTCGAGCCACAAGCCAAGCCTCCAACAGTTTATCGTGGATTAGAGTTTCTGCTGGAACAAGGTTTTATTCACAAGATAGAATCCACAAACAGCTATGTGCTTTGCCATCATTTTGAAGAACCATGCCATACTTCGGCAATGTTTATCTGTGAATTTTGTGGTTCTGTGACCGAAAAGGATGCAAAGAATATTGAATCAGCGATTCAACAGTTAGCGCAAGGTACGGGGTTTCATTTACGAAATAGCGTGATAGAAGTTCATGGCCTATGTTCTTCCTGCCATGAGATTGAATCCTGCACGGAGCGCGATATATGTCAGCACAATCATTCGGTTGAAGAAAATAAAAAGAAATAAGAAAAAACATTTGCAGCCAAATTGGGCAATGAGGCGGTCATAACTGATATAATCATATATTTTTCAAGCTCCCGTTGAACTTAAGTTTAACGGGTTCTGGGAAAAGTGACCGCCCCAGAATGGCAACTGCAATTATCCGCCTTTACAATCAGAACCAGTCCCCGCTACGAATAACGCCGACGGCCAATCCTTCAATAGTGAAATTCTGCTCGCTCAAATCAACAACAATAGGTTTAAATTCCGGATTTTCAGCAATCAGTTCAATTTTGTTGCCTGTTTGTTTGAAGCGTTTTACTGTGACTTCATCTTCAATACGCGCCACAATGACTTGCCCATTATGAACATCCTGTGTTTTATGCACAGCCAGTAAATCTCCGTCCATAATCCCAATGTCTTTCATGGACATGCCACTGACACGTAACAGAAAATCAGCGCTTGGTTTGAATAAACCAGGATCAACCTTATAATGGCTTTCGATGTGTTCCTGCGCCAGCAGTGGTTCCCCAGCAGCAACACGACCGATCAGCGGCAATCCTGCCCCTTCAGCTTCTTCAAGCAGCAAACGGATACCTCTGGATGCACCAGAGATAATCTCTATCACCCCTTTACGCGCAAGTGCCTTTAAATGCTCTTCTGCTGCGTTAGGTGAACGAAAACCAAGTCGCGCTGCAATTTCAGCACGTGTTGGTGGCATACCCGTTTGCGAAATATGGTCACGCACCAAGTCATAAACTTGCTGCTGCCTGGCAGTTAATGCTTTCATTTCGCCCCCTGTTTGTTTATACAGTCAGACTGTGAGTATATACAGGTAAAGTCGAATTGGGAACCTGTCAGCATGTAAAAGCAGCTAAATAACGTATTTGATGAAAAGATACGCGCCATCAATGCATAAAATGCGACCAAAAGATCATTCCCCAAATAAACAACGCCAAAAGCAGGGTGAGCAATACAGCCGCCGAGCCCATATCTTTCGCTCGACCTGATAATTCATGATATTCACTACCGATACGATCGACGACGGCTTCTATGGCACTATTGAGGATTTCGACAATGACCACCAGCATAACAGAGCCAATCAGGAAGAGCCTCTCATGCAAGCTAAAATCTAAAGAAAATGCAACGATGATCGCAAGTATGGCCACGATTGCCTCCTGCCGAAATGCCGCTTCATTTTTCCATGCAGCTCTGATTCCTTTCATCGAATACCCAGCCGCTTTAATGATACGGCTCAAACCTGTTGATTGATTTGCCATAAAAATTTTCTTTAATGAACTTAATGATTATATGGTTATATAACTTTTAGCTCTTATTATTGTCTTATTTCCACAGATCTCAAAATCTGTTTCTGGTATCCTTGCGATGCGTTGCTAACAAGAGGCTTAAAGCAGTTATGTCAGGTTGGCGTAAAATATATTATAAGTTGTTGAATTTACCACTAAAATTATTAGTAAAAAGTAAATTAATCCCTACGGATCCTATTGCGGAGCTGCGTCTTGATACGACTCGGCCTATTTTGTATATACTGCCGTATCACTCAAAAACAGACTTATTGACTCTGCGTCAACAATGTCTGGCGCAAGATCTGCCTGATCCGTTGAATCCTTTGGAAATTAGTGATACACAGCTTCCCAGCTGTGTCTTTATCGATAACGGTCCACGCGTGTTCCGTTGTTATGCACCAAAACATGAATCTGTGAGAATTTTTCACTCCTATCTGGACTTGCATCACAATAATCCTGATCTGGATATTCAGATGGTGCCTGTTTCCGTCATGTTTGGTCGTTCCCCAGGACGCGAAGGGCAAGAAGGACATACTACGCCACAATTACGCTTGCTAAATGGCGTGCAGAAGTTTTTTGCCATCTTATGGCTTGGACGGGATAGTTTTGTCCGTTTCTCCACACCGGTGTCTTTACGTCATATGGCCGATGAGCATGGTACAGATAATATCATCGCCAATAAACTCGCCCGTGTAGCTCGGATGCACTATTCCCGCCAACGTCTTGCGGCAGTTGGGCCTCGTTTACCTGCCAGACAGGATCTGTTCAACAAGTTATTGACCTCAAAAGCAATAGAAAAAGCGATTGCTGATGAAGCCCGTAGCAAGAAAATCTCTCCCGAAAAGGCAAAACAGAATGCCATCAATATGTTGGAAGAGATTGCCGCAAATTTCTCCTATGAAACCGTACGCTTGACTGATCGGGTCTTAAGCTGGACCTGGAACCGTTTGTATCAAGGCATTAATGTTCATAACGCCGAACGAGTTCGCCAGTTGGCGCAGGATGGCCATGAACTGGTTTATGTTCCATGCCACCGCAGCCATATGGACTACCTTTTGCTCTCTTATGTGCTCTATCACCAAGGGCTAGTTCCACCACACATTGCTGCGGGCATTAACCTGAATTTCTGGCCTGCCGGTCCGATATTCCGTCGTCTCGGTGCGTTCTTTATCCGCCGTACGTTTAAAGGTAATAAGCTCTATTCAACCCTCTTTCGTGAATATCTCGGCGAGTTGTTTACCCGTGGTTATTCAGTTGAATACTTTGTCGAAGGAGGACGTTCCCGTACTGGTCGTTTGCTTGATCCCAAAACAGGGACGCTCTCCATGACCTTGCAAGCCATGCTGCGAGGGGAATCTCGTCCCATCACGATTGTACCGATCTACATCGGTTATGAGCATGTGATGGAAGTGGCAACGTATGCCAAAGAGCTGCGCGGTGCAACCAAGGAAAAAGAAAGCTTTTTCCAGATGGTGCGCGGGTTGCGCAAATTACGTAATCTGGGACAAGGTTACGTGAATTTTGGTGAACCGATCCCGTTGACACAATACCTGAATCAGCATGTACCCGAGTGGCGTGACTCCATTGATCCAATCGAATCGCAACGTCCAACATGGCTGACACCAACAGTCAGTAAACTGGCTGACAATATTATGGTCAATATCAATAATGCTGCCGCTGCCAATGCTATTAATTTATGCACTACCGCGTTATTGTCATCACGCCAGCGAGCGCTGACCCGTGAACAGCTTATTGAGCAGTTGGATTGCTATCTGCAATTATTGCGTAATGTGCCTTACACTGACGATATCACGGTGCCAAACCAAACCGCAGAAGAGTTGCTAGATCACGCTCTTATGATGGATAAGTTTGAAGTCGAGAAAGATAGTCTGGGAGATATTATTATCCTGCCACGTGAAAGCGCGGTATTGATGACTTATTATCGTAATAATATCCAGCACTTATTGATCCTGCCTTCCCTGATCACCAGTATTATTATGCATCACCGCCGCATTAGCCGCAGTGAATTGCTCAGACAGGTAGCGCTGATTTATCCGCTGATCAAGCAGGAACTTTTCATGCGTTACAGCAAGGAAACGCTCCCGGAGGTTGTCAATACCTTGATTGATGAGCTGGCACGCCAATGCCTTATCTGCAACAAAGAGCAAGGAATGCTGGTGCTAAATCCTGCGCGTATTCGCCCATTGCAATTGCTGGCAGCCGGCATCAGGGAAACGCTGCAACGTTATGCCATTACGCTCTCTTTGTTGAATGCCACACCTGAAATCAGCCGTGGTGTACTGGAAAAAGAGAGCCGGATGCTGGCACAACGTCTGTCAGTGCTGCATGGCATCAATGCGCCGGAGTTCTTTGACAAGGCTGTTTTTGCCTGTTCAGTCAATACGTTGCGTGAAGAAGGTTATATTCAAGACAGCGGCGATATGATTACCACCAGTGCCCAAGAACTCTATCATGTATTGAGTGAGCTGATGTCACCTGAAATTCGTTTAACGATTGAAAGTGTCAGTATGCCACCAGAACAAAATGAACCTGTACAGGTAACACAAGATCAGCAATAACGACACCAAGCTGGTCAGAAGATAACGGGCGGTAATCTGCCCGTTATCTAAACGCTACACCCTATTAGACATAGCTAAAAAAGATACCGAGGAACAAAACTAAACCAACGTAGTTATTGTTCATAAAAGCGTGAAAACAGGCAGACCTTTCCCGATTTGTCATCAGTTTTTGCTGATAAATGAATAATGCTGTTACCAGCAATACCGTCCAATAATAGATCCCGCCCAGATTCACCATCCCACCAATGAAGACCAAAATGCCCAACATAATGAATTGCAGAATGCCAATGATCAGTTTATCAAAGCGTCCGAAAAGTACGGCGGTCGATTTCACGCCGATTTTCAGGTCATCATCACGATCAACCATGGCATACTGCGTATCATAAATTACAGACCAAACGATATTGGCTAAAAATAACAGCCAGCATTCCAAGGGTAAGGATTCACTAACTGCAGCAAAGGCCATCGGAATTGACCAGCCGTAAGCCGCACCTAACACAACTTGTGGCAAGTGACTAACACGCTTGACAAAAGGGTAAACACACGCCAATGCCAGACCAACGACCGACAATGCAATCGTCATTTTATTCAATGTCAAAACCAGTGCGAAAGAAATGAGTACCAGTGTGGCAAACAAGATTTTGCTTTCTTTTTCGGTAATATCGCCACTGGGGAGAGGACGAGATTTTGTCCGTTCTACATACCCATCAAATTTTCTGTCTGCGAAGTCATTAATGCAACATCCCGCAGCACGCATGAAAAACACACCAAGAGTAAATACTAATCCTATGTGCCAATCTGGTATGCCTTTTGCGGCGATCCACAATGCCCAATAGGTTGGCCATAATAGTAATAATGCGCCAATAGGTTTATCAATACGCATTAAACGGCAATAAGCACGCCATTTATCTCGCGTCATACTAACCTTCAATCTATTTCTCCCCTTTAGTTCTGTTGATCTTAATTCTATTTATATACAGGTGAATTCGGTAAAAAAGTCTCTGTGAGCAACAGTGGCTTGCCCGACAGCCTCAATAAAGAACGACGTGCCCAGCGATCCCCCTGCCGGCCTATTTGAATATAATCCCGCGTTAAATTATTACCACTAAAAAGATAACGTCCAAGTGGAACCGTGCCTACATCAACCAATTTTTTATCTGGGCCAGTGAGTGTTTCCTCAGGAATCACTGTGCGTCCCAAAAGCCACGGGATGTTATCCCCATACAAGACAATTTCACGTAACCAATATTTTTCACTTACAGGTAAGTGCTCACTTTCATCATTTAACTCTGTCAGGGGAATAAAATCCTCCCGGAAAGGAGCAACCGATACCTGCTGACAATATTGTTCAAAGCGACGTGTCATTGAACCGACTTCCATCAGCCAATCTAAAACAGATTCAGATAGAAGCTCAGTTTCATTTGATGATAACCAGTGGATGGGGGTTGAATTTAATATTGTGTCATCTGCCATATCATTTTCCCATTGCGGGGAATAGCAATTTCCCCGACAGCACAACGAATGGGGAGTGAGGATATCATGTTGCAGGCCAATAAAATTAAAAGTTGATAACAAATTATGTAATTCACAAAAAAACTCACCTTAATAACCAGGGCGGGATTCCACTTTGTATTTAATTCAATCAAAGATAAGCTGACTACGGAATTCTGCTGACCACGTTGCTCTTCGACGTTTAGCCACTTGACTATCTTTTATACTGG
>NZ_JADEUF010000154.1 GCF_015163655.1 Xenorhabdus griffiniae
CGTTTCTTCATCTTAAGCGCTGGCGGGGTATCGCGACGCGCTATGCAAAAAATCGCGCATCTTTTCTTGCCGCAGTACAAATTCGTTGTCTTGTTCTTTGGCTGAATGTTTCATGACGACAGAATCTAGAATCCACACAAAAATTCAGCGTTCGACGACGTAAGTTACCGGCTGAACTCGTGGTTTGGCTTGTCGTTGCCATGGGCTTTTTTCGTGACCATTCCATCACCGAAGTGGTCACGAAATTGGATCTCAGTGTACAAAATAGTGCCGGTGAAACCGTCGCGCCCAGCGCAATCCCTCAGGCGCGTCAGAGACTGACTCACGAACCCTTAGCTAAACTGTTTGACATTACGGCCTCGCACTGGGTTAAGCAGGAAGACAGTCACGATATCTGGCACGGTTTAAGGCTGTATGCTGTCGATGGGACACAGTTCAGAACCGCCGATACAGACGAGCTTGACCACCATTTTGGCCGGATTAATACAGTGCGACAAAAACAACGGAATACCCGATTGTCCGATTATGTGCACTCAGCTCATTACGTAGCCGGCTGGTCCGGGATGTGGCATTTGGCCCCAGTTTTCAGGGGGAAGTCACGTATGCCAAGCAGTTGTCGGTCTGACCGGAAACCAGATAAAGGGTACTGACGGGTATCATTGTAGCGCCTCAATCCAGTGGCGTATCTGTGCGGTGGATAACTCAACCGGCAACTCAGCCCGAAGTCCGCCGGGTAAAAAGAGCGTGACGGTCTGCTCAGCCTCGGCATGTTCGTCAACCACCACAGGATGTAGGCGTTGAGGCGCCTGCTGTTGACGAAGTTTTTTTGCCCAATAGTAAAATGTGGCCAGGTTAATCTCATGGTGCTGACAATAGGCTGTCACGGTCATCCCACTTTGTTTCTGGGCTGCGATAACGGTTATCCAATGTTGTTGTTTTTCAGTCAGTGTCATGGTGTTTTTTCCTTTATCAGAAGAAAACACACTATGACAAAAGATTAATTCATCGGGTATGTGGGGTTAATTGGGCGTTTACGCTGTAGCAGCCTCTAAAAGTCGGAATATTTTTTTTGGTTGAGCTAAATTGACCTGACTGAATGTCATGGGGTTGCTGACAGTTCAGCACCCCTGACAAAGTATATTTGGGCTGAATAATGCCAGAAGTGACACGCCTCCAATATACATATTGAAACAAGCAGAGGGTGAAGACATGATAGTTAATTTTTTATCTAAAATTCAATTTTGTATCCAACTTAAATTCAATACTATCAAATCAGGATAAACGGAATATCCCTGAGAAGTTTATGCGCAAGTTCATGCTCAGGATAAAACATAACGGCTAATTTCCACACACGGCTTGCCTCTTCTAAGTTATCGTTATTCCAATGAAGTCCACCAAGATTAAACAATGCCAGTTCATTTTTTTCATTCAAAGACAAACATTTTTCATAAGCTTCGATAGCTTCAAGTATACGCCCTTGAAACTCATAGGATATTGCCACTTGAAACCAACTAAAATCATCTGGTTGAATTTTTTCAGCTTGTTCAAGTAGTAAGGGTAAACTCTCCTTAAACCGTCCAAGATGATTTAAAACGACACCAAGGCAGTACCCATATTCCCCTCCATCAATGTTATAGGCTTTTCGAAAGCATGATTCTGCATCCAACCATTTATCTTCATCTTGAGCCCAATGACCCAAACGATCCCATAAAAATGCTGTATCTTCATATTTAACATCCAAGATGCACAGTTCAAATTCCTTTTTGAAGTCATCATAAGAGAAGACCATTTCATCATTATTCATTCTAAGAAAATTTTTTGCTAATAATAGTTCTCTTGATGCATCAGGGTTGTGTGGATACCTATTTAAAAAACGCTCCCAGAATGGTAGGCTTAATTTTGCTGAAATTGTAGACGTTCGACAAAAAGTAGCAACTATCATTAAGCACCACTTCCATAACTGATCTTTATTTTCGCTTCCACTCAGTAATGTATTAATTTCTCTATATGCTGAACGATAGTCATTTAGATTAAAAAGAGTATTGATTCGCCACTGCACTACACCAACTAGTCTATTTGGAGTGTTATGCGAAAAAATAATGGCATCGAAATACTCAAGCGCCAACGCATAACTCCCTTTTCTATTGTAGTAAACACCTACCGCATAATTTGCCTCACTTAAATTAGGATCTAATTTAAGTGCTTTTTGATAGCAATCCAATGCTTTATTTTCTTCTCCAAGAGCAGAATAACTCCCTCCCAAGTTTCTATAGCATTGTGCTGTTAATTGGTTGTCGTCAGATAAATACTCCAATGCATTTTTATATTCTTGAATAGCTTCATTTTCTTTTTTAAGAGCCGTAAACCCGTTGCCAATAGAATAATAGAGACTACCTTTAGTAAGTTTTCCTTCAGATAGCCTTGATCTAAGGTACTGAATACCATCAATAATTCGCCCTTTATCATGACACATTCCATCCATACCCTTATTAATTTCTGACATATAAGGGAAAATCATGGCAGGATGTTCTGCACCCAAAATTGCCAAAAAATCATGGAAATTAGCACTAATTATTTCATCATGATTATGATCATATAATGATGTTAACATTTCTTGAACTAATTTTTTATCTTCAGGGATATGAATCTTTGGTACAGTTTTACTAATTATCTCCGCAACATTTTCAATTGGATTTGTAACTATGTTTATTCTTGCATCCCGAGTTGCAAGAGCATTGAGTTTAAGTAGTTCGGATATTTCGTGCAAACGTGACTCAGATATATCATCCACAAATTTCACAGTGAGGGTTTCTTGCTCAGACCAATTTTTTCCTGACTGCTCATAATTGCGCAATATATTTTCAGCGAAGCATATTTTGAGCAATTTTGTAGGAGCGTGAAAGCAAACATAAAATGAATATGGATGCATTAATAAGTAATTCAAGTTAGCTCTATTAACTGAAATACTAATTGAACCATCAAAATTCAGTTCTTGTTCCGTACCTTTCAGTTGAACAAATAATCTGATATTTGTCGCTTGACCGTTAACTGTTATTTCAAGTTGATAGTCTACCCCGTAGTCATTAACATCCTGACTCTGTATGAAAAAATCCTTTGAGTCCCTAAGAAATCCTTCAAAAGCTGTAATGGCAAGCCTTTCAACTCTGTGATTTCTATCTCTTTTGGGGAAATCATTTAAATGTTGCATTTTCTACCCTACGATCGAAGATGTGCTGGAGAATCTAGCCTATTCAGTGCAATTTCAGAGATAAAATTTTTAATTGTCAAGCAATAATAACTTTTATCGGAGTTGAATTGCCCCAGCGGCTTCGGAAGCCAAGTTTAAGCAGACAAATCTCCCGTTTTCGCTCAAACGGGAGGTTATTAAACCAAAAAATCACTCGATTGTTCTTACCCAGCAATATAGTGAACACGCGAAGAAGTGAATTAACTCTCAACTAAAGATAGCTACCATAAAGATAGCTACCATGATAAAACAGTATCAACTTTTATAAAGCTTCGCAAACAACCCGCACCTGATTTTCGGGGGTATTGTTGCATTATATACTCCCCACAAATTTTATAGTTTTTTTATACTGTTTTTCCTCAAACATTTTATCTATATTATTTTCATCAATCTCACCAAAAGTTAATAAATGAGCGTAGTATAAGAGGTTCATCGGGGTTCTGGAAGCATAAGTAATTTGAATGTCATTTATTGAAATTCTTCGCTTAGAATTTTCCCCTTTTACATTTATATAAAAATTCATCATGTAAATAGAATTATCAATGTATGCATCGCCTTCCGCAGCATATCTGGTAACAAATCGAACTGGTATAGCTACGGAATATTCACCTTCTGCCATGTTTTTAGGAAAGATCTTTTCAATAAGTACATTCATATTCTGGCTTGGATAAAAAAGCTCAGTAGAATCGATATATTCTTCCTTTTGGGTGAAACCTTTAGGGAAAATTATGTTGATAGATAATATTTTTTTATTACCCCCTAGGGCTTGAACTTGCATTGTGTTTTTTTCAATATTTTTTTGCTGTAATCTATTATTTTTTGGTTGTTTGCATAGGCTGCTTCTACATATTTTTGATTGCTACATGAAGTAAATAATGCTGCCATTGATATAACAAGAGCAGTGAGATCAATTGATTTTGACTTAATGGCTGTATAAATTTCACTCCAAGTCACTTCATTCCCCCTTTGGTCATGTGCCCAATGATTAGATGTTGTGATAAACTTTCCGTTTTTTATTATGGGTGAAAGATGGCTAAAGTTGATGTGATTTGTCGTTACTGTCACAAGACGGAAGAGGTAAAAGAACATGGAAAAGGACGTACTGGACATCCCCGTTATCACTGTTATGCCTGCCGCAAAACGTTTCAACTGACTTATACCTATCAAGCCTGTAATCCCGGCATGAAAGTGCAGATTATTGTTGAAATAGACGAACATGGTCGTTTGTCGGTAACAAGAAAAATCAGTGCTGGCTCTGGTATGCTTGGGAACCGAATATGAAGCGGGTCATCGCACATGTCTTGGGTGATCGCAGCAGGAAAACGTTGGAAACATTGCTGGCTCTTCTGTCTCCTTTCAACATCCAGTTCTACTGTACGGATGATTACATCGTTTACGATTGTCTTCCTGAAAAAAAACATTTCATAGAAAGAAATTTACTCAACGTATCGAGAGAACCAATCTCACCCTACGTATTCGCATCAAGAGACTGAATCGAAAAACGATAGGCCATTCTAAATCCGAAGAAATACACGATAAAGTGATAGGCATGTTCATTGAGCGTGAATACTACCTTGTTTAACCGATCTAACTATTGGGAACATAACCTACGTAACCTTCAGTATCAACGCTATCAAGCAACCAAAGATTCTCGGCCTCAACAATTTCACGGGTACGTTTATCACGAGCAGATTCCATGAATTTCTCCTTTAAGCAAAATGCTTGTATAGGTTCGTAGCCGTCATTCCAACCGCTATTCACGTTCTCTTTCGCGTTCAACTAAATCAATCATTTTTTCATACGCAGCGGCAGCCTTGGCATTCTAATTCCTTGAGCTGAATGCAATCGAAAAAGCCGCGGTTAAGCTAACTATGTTGTCGCAGGGCATCGATTGACGAGCAACCGAAACACCTGCATTGAAACAAAAATACCTAGCCGCAATTAGAGGTTCACTTCACGAAGGTGACAAGGTTATTAAAGCCTAAACATGACTTTATCTAAAAATTCCAATGATAGCGGGAACCTGAGACCAAATGATGCAGAAGTAATAGAATGAGAAGATAAATCCTACACTCAATAATATGACAAGCAGCCAGCTAAATAGTTTGTTATCTTTCTTGCAACTTTGTAACGCAGCAATTAATCCAATCAATAAAGCCACTGTCAAAACAGTAACAATAGGTAGTGCAATAACGAAAAGAATCAGAATTATTCCCATAACCAAAACCTCCTTTGTTCATTAATATCATTGAAGTTTCAGTCTACTTCATGGGCATATTGCTGTCAGCTTTTTCGTTTCATTTAGCATCATCAACTGCATTGGTTGATATAACCCCGATGAATTTCGATACTACCGAAGCACAAAACTTATGCAAAACCCTATCAACACCGCTCATAGACGGGTAGCAGCATTCGTTTTCTGTAGCCACTCAGGGAATGGATACAAAAATATTTCTTTTAGTTTCAGATGGTAACTAATTGTTAAGCATTATTCGCTTGTTATTGGGTGAAAATAGGTTTAATGGGTTAATTGGTTTTTGTTGTTGTCAGTGAAATGGGGTAAGTAAAATGAAAAAGTTCATTCTTCTTTGCCTGTTAGCAGGCACTACACTTTTAGCTTCAATGCAAACTTATGCCTTGGCGTGCTCAGTATATCCTATAGATAGCCAAGCATGGCACAACTGTGTAACTCAATGCATAATAACACAGAGTCAAATAGGAGGCAGCATTCTACTCTGTTTATAACAAAATCGCAGAACGGTAGCGCTCCTGCCGTCCTTTCGTCATGACTCTGTATTAGTTCTGACCACCTCAGCATCATTTGCTCTGAGGTGGTCAGGTATTATTTAATGATCGATGCTGTATACTCAATTAACAAGACCTTAGACGCTACAATTAAGCAAATGCACAACGCAGAGAGATAAAGCCGAATGCACAAACAGCAGTAAAAAAGATACACACCAAATTCATTGTCAATATCACTTGCTATCACGGTGGCGGATATTCGTTAATTGTCAATATGTTGGGCACAATCGGCCCTTTAACTTTCAGGGAAAGCATTATCATCTCAGAGTAGATGATTTGAGTTGGTATTTAAGTCAGCGTTTGAAGTATTTATCTAATTCATCCCGATATCGGTATTTTCTGTATTCTATGAACCAGAAGATAAATCCTAACACTGCACCAATTGCCGCAAGTTTGGTATATAGCCACCCTCTAAATCAGGGCGAGATCTCACATTTTTAGCAAGGTTATTGAGGTTAAATAAAGACCAGAATATGACTTTTTATAGCTATTTCTCCCATTAAAACGCTAAGATCACGCTATTCCAT
>NZ_JADEUF010000155.1 GCF_015163655.1 Xenorhabdus griffiniae
GCTCTGCTGCTCGATAAACACGAACTCAGCGATGCCAGTTGGGGCTGGGGTTATCGCAGCACACTGCCGTGGTCATTTCAGCTAGAGCATTGGCGGTTACATCAACAGGTGTTGCTGCGTGGTCAGATTGTGGTACTGCGGCTGATGGATATCCCAGCCTACATAAACAAAAGAATCACTGCCCTGAAAAAGGAAGAAGGAAGGGGAAGAAATTAAAATGTATAAAAAAATCATTTCGTTGTTGGTTATACTATCTTCTAATGTTTTTGCTTCTGAATTATCTATTTCAGTTGCTTGTTATACTAATAATGACGATAAGCCGATAAATATAAAATATGTCACTCTGTATTCAAAAAAAGATAATGCTGAAATTGGTTATGTTAAGTATGAAAAGTCTGATATAGCTATACCGATTGTTTTCGTTAAGAACGATGTAATATTAAGTGAGACTAGGCCATCTATCGACACAACGATATGGAATGAAATGATTAAAGGAGAAGTCAATGGAACCTATATGGTTCTTTCACAAGGAACATACTACTCTGGTTTAATATATAAAAATAAAAAAGGTAAGCAGATTGACTTTGTAGAAATTGAAGATGCTTATGATGAAAAAATAAGTGATTGTGTCTGGAAAAAATAGGATCTTGTTTCCGAAGAATTTGAGACATACCGACCCTGTTCCCGATTTTGTGTAATCACCATTTTTCATTTTTAAATGTGACCGTCTAAACGGTCACCGAATTCAATAATAAACCGGCTCATTGCACGAAGCCAATCCTAGATCGGCATTGTCCACTTTTTCGATGCCGCTTGGATCGCCAGCCAGACGACTTTTTTCACTGAATTATCTGATGAGAATATTTTTCGCCGTTTGATGGCATGGCGGATCACACTGTTCAGTGATTCGATAGCATTTGTCGTGTAGATAACCTTCCTGATTTCAGGCGGATAAACAAAAAAAGTGGATAAATGAAGCCAACTTTCCCGCCAACTCTTACTGATTTGGGGATAACGTTCATCCCATTGTTGGGAAAACGTCTCCAGTGCTTGCTGAGCGAACTCTTCTGTCTGTGCCTGATAAATCTGTTTCAGGTCTTTAACCACGGCTTTCGCGTCTTTCCAGGACACATAGCGCAGATTATTGCGGATACATAGCTGAACTTTAGCATGAGGATATTCGAGCCAGATTTGAGCTGGTGCTTTTCATGACCCAAATGCGTGGTCAACTCTGCTTTCAATGCTGCTTCAACGGTCAATTTTTTGAGGAAACGAGAAAGCTGGCTTAAATCTTCAGGGATCTTTAGATTTTTAGCCAGCTCAGTGACCAGCACCTGTAATTGTTTTTCGTCCATTTTGTCACCTGTTTGAGTTGATTAATTAAAAATAATCGAAACAGGCAATTACACAAATTTATGGACAGGGTCTGATTTAGATACGATTATAACGACAGCAACAGACCACTTTATGGGCAGTAAATATCAAGCCATCATAAATAATCAATTGCTCAGTTTCTTAGAGCCAACGAAAACGCCTAAGCTAATAGCTTCAAAAGAAAAATTTGATAAATTAATACATCATCAAGATGCCGCTCCACTGAGTGCAAAACGTAACACTACTTTTATGGCACTCGAAAATAAACTGCACGATGTTTTTGAACAAGATGTTAACCAAGATGAATTATTGAAATGCGCTCTTGAGCGATATAAGGAAAACACCCATGAAATCTCTATGCAATAAAAGCGTATTATCCTCCCTACTTGCTGTGTTTTTCATACAAGGGTGCACCCAAAGCGAATCATTATCTCCACCGATTAATGGAGAGAATATTCATTTTATGGCAACTCTTCCTGATGAGTTGGATGCCTTACCCCTTTCAGCCATGTATCGTTCTGAAATTTGCCGCAAAGAACGCCGAACCGCGAATATGAAGTCGTATTCTGTTCCGGGTTTTCATCGTGCCACCTACCCTCTATCAATCGGTCAGTCAAATCAAGTTGAGGTCAGTGTCCCTAAGGAGGGGGGAGGGAAGTGTGGTTGGAAACTGAGTAATATTACTTTTGAAGTCAAGCTGAAAGATACGTCAACAATTGCATCTCTTATTAAAAATAATTTTGGATTTAGAACGACATTTGTTATTGATGGTAATGCACCCCAAGAATTCGATGGTGGGTATATAAAAAAAACAGGTAATTTAAATGAAGAGATTACTCTATTTCCTTTACTAAGAGAAAGGTTCTTAGGGGGGGGAAGTAAATCATTTTATTTGGTAGGAAAATATGATGTTATGACATATAAAATGGATAATGGTAGAAAAATTCATCTTAATGTCTTATATGAAAAAAACTTTTTAACTCATTGGCAGGGAAGAAAAAATCAGGGTGCAGATACATCAATGACTTACCCTGACGGAACAATAATATACAATGGTGATGTAACACCAGACTTTGATAAATTAATGCGTATTCTTGAATCAAGAAACAGCAAACAAACTAAGATGTAGTCATTCAGACTTAATCTGGCAGTCACCCACTTTGATTTAGTGCCTGTCAGATTAAATTCGGAATGCCTAAGCTAATAGCTTCAATAGGGTCATTTGATGAAATAATGCATCCTAACGATGTCTATCTGAATTATTGAATACGCTCTTGAGCGATATAAGGAAGGTGCCAATGAAATCTCTATGCAATAAAAGCGTATTATCCTCCCTACTTGCTGTGTTTTTCATACAAGGGTGCGCGCAAAGTGAATCATTTTCTCCACCGATTAATGGAGAGAATATTCATTTTATGGCAACGATTCCTGATGAGTTAGATGCTTTACCCATTTCAGCCATGTATCGTTCTGAAATTTGCCGCAAAGAACGCCGAACCGCGAATATGAAGTCGTATTCTGTTCCGGGTTTTCATCGTGCCACCTACCCGCTCTCAATCGGTCAGTCAAATCAAGTTGAGGTCAGTGTCCCTAAGGAGGGAGGAGGGAAATGTGATTGGAAACTGAGTAATATTACTTTTGAAGTCAAGCTGAAAGATACGTCAACAATTGCGCCTTTTATTAACAAAAATTTTGGATTTAAAACAACATTTGTTATTGATGGTAATGCACCACAAGAATTTGATGGAGGTTATTTAAAAATAAATGGGGATGTACATGAAAAAATAATTTTATTTCCCCTTATAACAAAAAGCTTTTTAAATGGCAATGAGAATACATTTTATCTTATAGGGAAAGGAAGTCCGTTAACGTATAAAATAGGAACGGCTAAAAACATTAATCTAAATTACATATATATAAAACAAATGCTTTCAGTTTGGACTGGTAGAAAGAACAATGACATGCCATTTATGACATATCCTAATGGTGATATTGTTTCTGGCGAGGTTAGACCTGAATATAAAAAGTTAATGGGCATTCTTGAATCCAGAGACAGCAAACAGACTAAGATGTAGTCATTCAGACTTAATCTGGCAGTCGCCCACTTTGATTTAGTGCCTGTCAGATTAAATTCGGAACGCCTAAGCTAATAGCTTCAATAGGGTCATTTGATGAAATAATGAATCTTAACGATGTCTATCTGAATTATTGAATACGCTCTCGAGCGATATAAGGAAAACACCCATGAAATCTCTATGCAATAAAGGCGTATTATCCTCCCTACTTGCTGTGTTTTTCATACAAGGATGCGCGCAAAGCGAATCATTTTCTCCCTCAGTTAATGGAGAGAATATTCATTTTATGGCAACGATTCCTGATGAGTTGGATGCCTTACCCCTTTCAGCCATGTATCGTTCTGAAATTTGCCGCAAAGAACGCCGAACCGCGAATATGAAGTCGTATTCTGTTCCGGGTTTTCATCGTGCCACCTACCCTCTATCAATCGGTCAGCCAAATCAAGTTGAGGTCAGTGTCCCTAAGGAGGGAGGAGGGAAGTGTGATTGGAAACTGAGTAATATCACTTTCGAAGTCAAGCTGAAAGATACGTCAACAATTGCGCCTCTTATTGACGATAATTTTGGATTTAAAACGACATTTGTTATTGATAGTAATGCACCCCAAGAGTTCGATGGTGGATATATAAAAAAAACAGGTAATTTAAATGAAGAAATTATTTTATTTCCTTTACTAAGAGAAAGGTTTTTTGGGGATCATAGTAAATCATTTTATTTGGTAGGAAAATATGATGTTATGACATATAAAATGAATAATGGTAGAAAAATTCATCTTAATGTCTTATATGAAAAAAACTTTTTGACTTATTGGCAGGGAGGGAAAAATAAGGATAGAGAAACATCAATGACTTACCCTGACGGAACAATAATATACAATGGTGATGTAACACCAGACTTTGATAAATTAATGCGTATTCTTGAATCCAGAAACAGCAAACAAACTAAGATGTAGTCATTCAGACTTAATCTGGCAGTCGCCCACTTTGATTTAGTGCCTGTCAGATTAAATTCGGAACGCCTAAGCTAATAGCTTCAATAGGGTCATTTGATGAAATAATACATCATAACGATGTCTATCTGAATTATTGAATACGTTCTTGAGCGATACAAGGAAAACACCAATGAAATCTCTATGCAATAAAAGCGTATTATCCTCCCTACTTGCTGTGTTTTTCATACAAGGGTGCGCGCAAAGTGAATCATTTTCTCCACCGATTAATGGAGAGAATGTTCATTTTATGGCAACTCTTCCTGATGAGTTGGATGCCTTACCCCTTTCAGCCATGTATCGTTCTGAAATCTGCCGCAAAGAACGCCGAACCGCGAATATGAAGTCGTATTCTGTTCCGGGCTTTCATCGTGCCACCTACCCGCTCTCAATCGGTCAGCCAAATCAAGTTAAGGTCAGTGTCCCTAAGGAAGGAGGAGGGAAGTGTGATTGGAAACTGAGTAATATTACTTTTGAAGTCAAGCTGAAAGATACGTCAAAAATTGATCCTCTTATTAACAAAAACTTTGGATTTAAAACGACATTTGTTATTGATGGTAATGCACCACAAGAATTTGATGGCGGTTATTTAAAAATAAACGGGGATGTACATGAAAAAATAATTTTATTTCCCCTTATAACAAAACTCTTTTTAAATGGCAAGGAGTTTTCATTTGACCTTATAGGGAAACACGATCCGTTAACGTATAAAACAGGAACAGCTAAAAACATTAACCTAAATTACATATATATAAAACAAATGCTTTCAGTTTGGACTGATAGAAAGAATAATGACAGGCCATTTATGACATATCCTAATGGCGATATTGTTTATGGCGAGGTTAGACCTGAATATAAAAAGTTAATGGGTATTCTTGAATCCAGAGACAGCAAATATCACTGACGCGCTGCGCTTGTCTTCTCCATGTTACCGGGCTAATACATTAACTCGGTAACATGGAGAGCCGAAAAAAATACCTGCCAGAAAAATATTTCCTCACTGCAAAAACAGATGAGGAATTGAGATTTTTAAATGGTAAGTGCCCCAAATTATGCCCCGCACTGCATATTGATTGCAACAGACTAAACTAAATAGGTTTTCATAATACTGAGAGTATCAGATGTTGGGGTTCCTTACCCCGCGCGGCGCGCAGGGTAAGGAATACTCCTATTATTTTGAAACGCTATTTAGATGTAAAAATAATAGTTCACACTGATTTTATTGTATTTTATAAAAATTATTTTACTTAGCTAGACTTCACTGGAAGTTGAAATGGCTCCAGTATCAGAACTAAATAAGCTTTCAAAATAGTAGATCACTTGGAGGGAACTCAGTCCAATTTTTGCGATCTGATTAATCGCCAAATCAAAAAAATCCCAAAATGGACTGAGTCATGCGAATCATAGCACCAATCCCCCAAAGTGAACGACGCCAGAATCCTTCATTGTTCACGTTCTTCCGTTCATCGTTGGATAAATGGGTTAACATTATATGGGCTGGAAGGATTAAAAAGCTTGCCGAGAGGCAGACCTGCTCGATGGAATTTAGCCCCGATTTTTAGCTTGCTGTCGTTCTTGTTATCACACTCCCCGCAGAATTTTAACTGTTTGCGTTCACGCTGGAGTATTGAACTTATCACTCAGATAATCAATGAATTATTAGGATTGTCACTGGCGAAAAGTACGCTTTATATGGAATATACTATTCTGATGTTCTTTCCTATATATACGCATTAAACTTCAAGTTGCAGTTTACAACACGATATGAAACCTGATTTCTCCCCCGCTTCGCGGGGAGAAATTATACGCATCTTGAAGTTAGATTGGTATAAACAAGAGAATTATTAATCTAAAAGGAAATGGAAGTGATTAAAAAAAACACTCTTTTTTTGTTGGTACTATTATCTTTTAAGGCGTTGGCTTTTGAAGAGTCTACTGAGATTATGTGTTTTACTTCATATGGTGAAAAACCAATAAATATAAAATATGTCACTTTGTATTCAGAAAAAGATAAAGCCTATCTTGGCTATGTTAAGTATGAAAAATCTGATACAGCCATACCTATTAATTTTGTTAAAGATAATGAAATACCAATAGAAACAAGGCCATCTATTTATACTATAG
>NZ_JADEUF010000156.1 GCF_015163655.1 Xenorhabdus griffiniae
TTTATGTCATCCTATTTTTGGGGTTGCTTGTTATTGTTTGTCAGGTATTTTTTGATTTTTTGGAGTAGCTGATAATTATAATATTTAGTAAAAAAATTAAAGTTATGTTTTTAAATGTATATGTCCCTTATGGAACACTTTATTTCTATCTTGGTTTAAATTCTAAATTATTTGGTGTGGTTGATTGTTAAAGTATTTTAGGTAATGCATGGGGGTTGTGAAAATATTTATAATGAGATGGTTATGTTTGCAACAAAACTATCTTATATAAATTATAAATGAAAAAATGCAGGGTGAAGTGTTTTTTTTAGTTTTTATAAAAATGTTATCTTGCATTATTAAATTTAATCAATAAATGGGTGTTTTTATATTTAACTTTGAGTTGAGATTGAATGTAATTTTTTAATTTACCTATATTAATGGATATAGTCTTAGTAGTTTTTAATATTCTAATTATTAATGTTTAGTTTATCAGCCAGTTATACAATGTGCTGTAGCCAATGGGCTGCAACAATATTTGCGACAATCTCTTAATAACCATTGCAGTGGCAGGGCGAGAATGATAAAACCAATGCGTCCGATTTTATTGTATCCATTGATAGGGTGAAGTTAATGAGTCAGGTATATAATTTCAGCGCTGGCCCAGCTATGTTGCCAGCGGAAGTGTTACGACGTGCAGAGCAGGAACTTTGCAACTGGCACGGCTTGGGGACATCTGTGATGGAAATTAGTCACCGCAGCAAAGAATTTGTGGCTGTTGCGGCAGAAGCAGAAAAAGATCTCCGAGATTTATTAGCCATACCTGAGAATTACAAGGTGCTGTTTTGTCACGGCGGTGCTCGTGGGCAATTTTCGGCGTTACCACTGAACTTACTGGGTGATAAATCGACAGCAGATTATATCGTCAGTGGTTACTGGTCTGAATGTGCAGCGAAAGAAGCAGAAAAATATTGCACGCCAAACATCATTGATATCAGAACAGAAACGAACGGCATCAAAAGCGTAAAGCCGATGAGTGAATGGACTTTGAGCAGTGATGCTGCCTATGTCCATTATTGTCCTAATGAAACGATTGAAGGCGTTGCCATTTTTGAAGAGCCTGATTTCGGCGATGATAAAATTGTCATTGCCGATTACTCTTCAACCATTCTCTCTGCACCCATTGATGTTAGCCGTTATGGCGTTGTTTATGCTGGGGCACAAAAAAATATCGGGCCAGCAGGGATTACCGTCGTCATTATCCGTGAAGATCTGCTGGGTAAAGCACACCCACATACACCATCTATTCTGGATTATACTGTGCAGGTTCAATACGACTCTATGTATAACACGCCACCGACATTTGCATGGTATCTGTCTGGCATGGTATTCAAGTGGTTGAAAGAGCAGGGAGGGTTACAAGAGATCAGTAAACGTAATCATGCTAAAGCCAAACACCTTTATCATGCCGTTGATAACAGTAAGTTGTATATCAACCGTGTTGCTCCTCAAAACCGTTCCATCATGAATGTCCCCTTCCAACTGGCTAACCCTGCATTAGATGGTCAGTTTTTGGAAGAAGCCTATGCACACGGGCTACATGCATTGAAAGGGCACAAAGTTGTGGGTGGCGCTCGTGCTTCGATTTATAATGCTATGCCTTATGAAGGTGTAAACGCATTGGTTGAATTTATGGCTGATTTTGAACGCCGCAACGCATAATTTTTTATCGTCGGGAGGGATAACACCTCCCGATCCCAAAATCCTCGATCTATCCTAAAAACTAAAATCATCTCTGGAGATTCCTCTCTATTATGCAATCCCTGACGTTACAACCTATTTCCCATATTAATGGAACAATTAATTTGCCTGGTTCTAAAAGCGTTTCTAACCGCGCTTTGTTACTCGCTGCGCTTGCTAAGGGAACAACTCGATTAACCAATTTGTTGGACAGCGATGATATTCGTTACATGCTTAACGCTCTGGCTGCATTGGGTATTTCCTATCGTCTCTCTGCCAATCGGACTGTCTGTGAAGTCGATGGCATTGGAGGCCGCATTACGGGCAAAAGTGATATTGAACTGTTTTTGGGCAATGCCGGTACAGCAATGCGCCCATTGGCCGCGGCTCTATGTCTAGGGGACAGCAGTTTAGGAGACAATGGCATAAGTGTGGTGTTAACCGGCGAACCGCGGATGAAAGAACGTCCAATTGGTCATTTGGTCGATGCATTGCGTCAAGGTGGAGCAAAAATTGCTTATCTTGAACAGGAAAATTACCCGCCTTTGCATATCAAAGGGGGATTTTTAGGCGGAAAAGTCACCGTTGATGGCACTGTTTCCAGCCAGTTCCTGACCGCTTTGTTGATGGCAGCGCCATTGGCAAAAAATGACACGGAAATCCACATACAAGGTGATTTGGTCTCTAAACCTTATATTGATATTACATTGGCACTGATGAAAAGTTTTGGTGTAACAGTAGACAATGAACAATATCAGGCTTTTCACATTAAAGGTCAGCAACAATATTTGTCTCCGGGGCAGTATCTGGTAGAAGGCGATGCTTCATCGGCATCTTATTTTCTGGCAGCAGCGGCAATTAAAGGCGGAACTGTTCGTGTCACGGGCATTGGCAGAAATAGCCTGCAAGGGGATACCCAATTTGCCAATGTATTGGAACAGATGGGAGCAACGATTCGGTGGGGGGACGATTTTGTTGAATGTGAGCGTGGTACATTGACGGGCATTGATATGGATATGAATGCTATTCCTGACGCAGCAATGACAATTGCGACAACTGCGTTATTTGCACAGGGAGAAACCGTTATCCGCAATATCTACAATTGGCGGGTAAAAGAAACCGATCGGCTAAATGCGATGGCAACCGAATTGAGAAAAATAGGCGCCGAAGTGGAGGAGGGACATGATTATATTCGAATTTCTCCGCCAGAAAAGCTCAACCATGCTGAAATTGCGACCTATAATGATCACCGCATTGCGATGTGTTTCTCGTTGGTAGCTCTGTCGGATACGCCAGTTACTATCCTTGATCCAGGCTGTACAGCAAAGACATTCCCAGACTATTTCAATCAGCTCGAAAAGCTCAGTCAATACGTAAAATAGAGGGAGACGCAAAAGTCGGTAGGGATAGAAATAAATGGGCTTTGCCTGTTTCTCTCATCTGCTGAGCGCGTATAATAGGACAGGTTTTTATTGCTTGCTAATTAAGCAATTTTTTGCATTCGGTAAATGACCTGTCTGTTATACGAATGTTATGCGAAAAGGAGGATAATGATGGCGGCGATAGCCCCAGTAATAACCGTTGATGGGCCAAGTGGTGCTGGCAAGGGAACACTATGTCAGGCATTGGCTGAAGCGTTAGATTGGCAGTTGCTTGATTCAGGCGCCATTTATCGTGTATTGGCACTGGCTGCCATCCATCATCAGGTGGATATCCAGTCTGAAGACGCACTGGTTCCTCTGGCTGCAAACCTGGATGTTCGTTTTGTGCCTGCAAATGGCAAACTCCGGGTCATTCTGGAAGGCGAAGATGTCAGCAATGAAATTCGTACTGAAACCGTTGGAAATACGGCTTCGCAAGCGGCAACATTCCCACGTGTCCGTGAAGCACTTTTACGTCGGCAGAGGGCCTTCCGCATTGCGCCTGGGCTGATAGCTGATGGCCGTGATATGGGAACAGTTGTATTTCCTGACGCGCCAGTGAAAATATTTCTTGATGCAAGTGCGGAAGAACGCGCCCACAGACGTATGTTGCAGTTGCAGGAGAGAGGTTTTAGTGTTAACTTTGAAAATCTTTTGTCCGAGATACAAGAACGGGACTTCCGCGATCGCAATCGGGCTGTTGCGCCCTTAGTGCCTGCACAAGATGCATTGATCCTGGATTCGACCAGTATGTCTATCGAAGAAGTGATTGATAAAGCACTGGTTTATGCGAAAAACGCGCTGGAAATACCCGCATAATCGTTAATTTTCGCAAATAGGCTATTGCAGTAGCGTATCAAGAAGATGTATATAGAATTCTAGTGTATTGGTAGTGAAATATTCTGGTACACTAAAACACCTTGTAACAGGGAAAAGTTGCGAGGTATGTAAAACAACCCCATTCGGCTGGAAGCTTAATGGACGTTAATTAAAAATCTTGAAGATCATAAACATGACAGAATCCTTTGCTCAACTCTTTGAAGAATCCCTACAGGCTATCGAAACTCGTCCAGGTGCCATCGTTCGCGGTGTCGTGGTTGCTATCGATAAAGACGTTGTATTGGTTGACGCAGGCCTGAAATCAGAATCTGCAATTCCTGTAGAACAATTCAAAAATGCTCAAGGTGAGCTGGAAATCCAGGTTGGCGATGAAATCGACGTAGCTTTGGATGCGGTAGAAGATGGTTTCGGTGAAACTGTCTTGTCTCGTGAGAAAGCGAAACGTCACGAAGCATGGCTGATGCTGGAAAAAGCATACGAAGAAGCTGAAACTGTCACTGGTATTATCAATGGCAAAGTAAAAGGTGGCTTCACTGTAGAACTGAACGGCATCCGTGCGTTCCTGCCAGGTTCACTGGTTGACGTTCGTCCAGTTCGTGACACTGCTCACCTTGAAGGCAAAGAGCTTGAGTTCAAAGTCATCAAGCTGGATCAGAAACGCAACAACGTAGTTGTTTCTCGTCGTGCAGTTATCGAATCTGAAAACAGCGCAGAACGTGATCAGCTGCTGGAAAACCTGCAAGAAGGCATGGAAGTTAAAGGTATCGTTAAGAACCTGACTGACTACGGTGCATTCGTTGATCTGGGCGGCGTTGATGGCTTGCTGCACATTACTGATATGGCTTGGAAACGTGTTAAACACCCAAGCGAAATTGTCAATGTGGGCGATGAAATCACAGTTAAGGTACTGAAATTCGACCGTGAGCGTACACGCGTATCTCTGGGTCTGAAACAACTGGGTGAAGATCCATGGGTAGCAATCGCTAAACGTTATCCAGAAAGTACTAAACTGACTGGTCGCGTAACTAACCTGACTGATTACGGCTGCTTCGTTGAAATCGAAGAAGGTGTTGAAGGTCTGGTACACGTTTCAGAAATGGATTGGACCAACAAGAACATCCACCCATCCAAAGTTGTTAACGTTGGTGACGTTGTGGAAGTTATGGTTCTGGATATCGATGAAGAGCGTCGTCGTATCTCCCTGGGCCTGAAACAGTGCAAAGCTAACCCTTGGCAGCAATTTGCTGAGACTCACAACAAGAACGATCGCGTTGAAGGTAAAATCAAGTCTATCACTGACTTCGGTATCTTCATTGGTCTGGAAGGCGGCATCGACGGCCTGGTTCACCTGTCTGACATCTCCTGGAACGTTGCAGGTGAAGAAGCAGTTCGTGAATACAAAAAAGGCGACGAAATCGCTGCTGTAGTTCTGCAAGTAGATGCAGAGCGTGAGCGTATCTCTCTGGGCATCAAGCAACTGGCAGAAGATCCATTCAATAATTACCTGTCTGTAAACAAGAAAGGTGTCATTGTTACTGGTAAAGTCACTGCAGTTGACGCAAAAGGTGCTACAGTTGAATTAGCTGACGGTGTTGAAGGTTACCTGCGTGCATCAGAAGCTTCTCGTGACCGCGTTGAAGATGCAACTCAAGTTCTGAACGTTGGCGATGAAGTTGAAGCTAAATATGTTGGCGTTGATCGCAAAAACCGCGTAATCAACCTGTCTGTTCGTGCAAAAGACGAAGCTGATGAAAAAGACGCTATCGCTTCTGTGAACAAACAAGAAGACACAAACTTTGCTAACAACGCAATGGCTGAAGCTTTCAAAGCAGCTAAAGGCGAATAATCTAAGTCAATAACGGCGGGTAATATTCTCTATAATGGGAATATTACCCGAATACGGTAGTTTAGGGAGGTACCATGACCAAGTCTGAATTAATCGAAAGACTTGCAGAGCAGCAATCTCACATGCCGGCCAAAGCCGTTGAAGATGCAGTGAAAGAAATGCTTGATCATATGGCAGAAACACTAGCCGCAGGTGAACGTATTGAAGTTCGCGGATTCGGCAGCTTTTCTCTTCACTACCGGGCTCCGCGTGTGGGTCGTAACCCTAAAACGGGTGACAAAGTGGAATTGGACGGTAAATATGTTCCCCACTTTAAACCCGGTAAAGAGTTACGTGACCGCGTGAATATCTATAGCGATAGCTAAGATATCAGTTATTACTTAATTAAACTAACGGCACCTTGCGGTGCCGTTTTTTGTATATACTAATCGCCTTTCAAGATGCGTCTTATATCTCCCCGCGTAGCGCTGAGGGATCCCCACAAAACGGTGCTAATAAATCAAAACCATATTTTGGTAGATTTTGGCGAGGTATTTGAGGAGTTGATTAAGAACTATTTCAAATAATATTAGCG
>NZ_JADEUF010000157.1 GCF_015163655.1 Xenorhabdus griffiniae
CAAGACTGACTCGCAAGACCTTATCTTTTTCAAAATCCATAGAAATGCATGACAGAGTCATTGGGTATTATTTGAACATTCGTCACTATCAATAAATTGGAATCATGACCTCACGTTGTAATTTGCTCATGATATCTCCTTATTTTTAAATTAGATGTCATGCCGAAACTCGCGATGACTCTTGGAGTATAGGCTCAATAACTCACACAAATAATAAACAAAAAGTTAACTATTGATATACCATTTAATTACAATAATAATTATTTTATAACGTAACAGCATTAAGTTTCACAGTGATGCGCAATCCTGTCATTTTTTATTGCCTTAAAAAAATAAACTGTCACTAAATATTGCTCACTTAGAAATGAATACTTTGGTAACAGTTTAAATAGGTTTTCATAATACTAAGCGTATCAGATGTTGGAGTTCCTTACCCCGCACGGGGTAAGGAATACTCCTATTATTTTGAAACGCTATTTAACCAGAACTCAGATACCCTCTCAGGAATAAAACAACCACTGCATTAACATAAAAAACAGCAGAGAAAACCCCAAACTCTTTAAGATTGAATGCGTATATTTGCTGATAAAATAAGCTAACACTACCGTAATCAATGCGAATAGATATTTAATATTAAATTGTGCAATTAATTCACTTAGAGTCAGATTATTCAATGAAATATTAACGATAATCGTCCCCAGAATAAAACAGATGGCATAATCCAGCGCAGTAATGAGAAAACGCTTTCCCTTTAATAAGCGATTATCATTCATCAAAAAAGGGGCAGCTCTTAATATAAAACTGATTAATCCCATCAATACGATCAACAGCATCATAATCTTCTATCCTGTCTGATTTTCTGTTCAATGAACGCAATCCCTATCCCACATAAAACAGGGACTATCAGATCGATTAATTTCATATCCATTTCATTCAATAACGGTGCACATAACCCACCCATGACTGTTGCCAGAACAGACATATCCTTGCCTGAACGCCTGGCAGTCAGGGAGGCAAAATGGACAGGAACTAACATCACGAGGAATTGCGAAAAGGAATCGTAATCCAGATATTCGGCTGAAATATACCCCAACAACGTGGCACAGAAGGTGATCACAAAACAGGGTACAGCAACCCCCAGATAAAAATGAAATTGGGATTTCCCATCCGTGATATTTTCCGCAGAGAGATGTGCGTGCGTCACCGTATAAATGCTGGCGCTAAATCCTAACATCGACAGCAAAATATTTCGCTTAGGGATGCCACGAAAATATTGCGACATCACCATCGCCATCAAGAAAAAGCGGAAGTTAATCAGCAATGCCAAAACGATAACAGAAAGTATCGCCCCGTCAGCCAGATAACCAACCGCAGCCACTTGTAACGGTGCGGCATATATCAACAATGATCCGACCAACGTTTCCATTAATGGGATACCGTGACTTTGATAAAGCGCACCAATTGAAGTAAAAATAAAGAAAAAAGAGATACAAACAGGTAAAGAATCAACCATGCCTTTCCGAAAGAGTGAATTCAACACTTGGCACCTATATTAGCGTTATATTTAGGGTAACTGAGAAGCTGATATAGCTTATGATAAATATAATTAAACGATAATCAATATGACCCTAATTTATCAGCAGTAACATCAGGATATGATATAACTTTATTTTATATATAAGGCTTATGATATTACCGCTATAGTGAAGATAATTTTAAAAACAATAATTCCTTCTTGGAGAAATAGATAACATGAAAGCCGTACTAAATATATTATTAGCGGGCATTATTCAATTGGGTTTCACCCACTTCTCTTATGCACAATCCACCCTTGATAACATTCATTCCACAGGCATATTCAGGATTGGGACTGAAGGCGCTTATGCCCCATTCAGTTATCATGACACCTCTGGAAAACTGACCGGATTTGATGTGGAAATCGGCCGTGAAATTGCACTTCGCATGCAAGTGCAGCCCGAATTTATTGAAGGTAAATGGGATGGCTTGATTGGTGGGCTTGATGCTGGACGTTTCGATGCCGTGATGAACCAAATCGCTATTACACCGGAACGCGAGAAAAAATACAGTTTTTCCCAGCCTTACGTTATTTCAGAAGCTGTACTGATTACCCGAAAAGATAACAACGATATTAAGACATTTAGCGACTTAAAAGGGAAAAAATCGGCACATACCCTGACCAATAACTTTGCCCAGATCGCCAGACATTATGGCGCCGACATTATCGGCACTAATGGCTTTAATCAGGAAGTCGATTTGGTGAGCACAGGCCGTGCAGATGCAACAATCAACGATAAACTTTCTTACCTCGATTACAAAAAACATCGCCCGGATGCTCCGGTAAAAATTGTTGCCGCAGATACCCAGGCAGCACAATCTGCTGTGTTATTACGTAAAAATGACATTGAATTAAAAACCGCAGTAGATAAAGCGATTACTGAGATAAAAGCGGATGGGACTTATCAACGTATCTGGGATAAATATTTCGCCGAAAGCGACTAATCAATAATGAAAATAAGAGCCTAATGGAATAGGCTTTTAAAATAAATCTTATGTTCTAAGCTATAACTTTATTGTATATAGAGTTCACCTTTTCTTGCCATATCATCATTAAAACAACCCTATAAAAAATAAACATATTTTTAATATCTATCAGGAAGGTTCTATGACCCCATCATGGCTCAATTTAGCGTTGGATTCTCTATGGCCGATGATTTACGCCGGCCTGACATTCACTATTCCCCTCACGCTGATTACATTCGCACTTGGGATCTCATTGGGGTTTATCGTTGCTTTAATTAGGCTATATGGCCCTAAACCACTGGTTGCTGTCGTTCGGTTTTACGTCTGGTTGATTCGCGGTACGCCTCTGCTGGTTCAGTTATTCCTGATCTTCTACGCCCTGCCTAGCGCGGGCATTACTTTGGACGCGTTCACCTCCGCCATCATCGGCTTTACCCTAAATGTCGGTGCCTATACCTCAGAAGTGATCCGTGCCGCACTAATCTCGGTTCCCAAAGGGCAATGGGAAGCATCTCACTCTATCGGCATGAGCTGGTGGCAATCACTGCGTCGGATTATTCTGCCACAGGCGGCGCGGGTTTCGATTCCTCCCTTGTCCAATACCTTTATTTCGCTGGTAAAAGACACTTCTCTGGCTTCTGTTATTACCGTGCCAGAAATGTTTCTGGCGGCACAGCGCATCGCTGCCGTCACTTATCAACCGTTAATCCTGTATACCGAGGCCGCCATTCTTTATCTCCTTTTGAGTTCAGTATTATCAGCACTGCAAGTGCGGTTGGAAAAGAAATTCGCTCAGCAAAACAGCAGCAACCATAAGGAAGCCAAAAATGATTCAGCTTACCAACATTGAAAAAAGTTTCGACGGACAGAAGGTGCTGAAAAATATTAACCTGACGATTAAAGAAGGCAGCCTGACGGCACTGATTGGCCCTTCCGGTAGCGGTAAAAGTACCTTGCTGCGTTGCATTAATCTGTTGGAGATCCCACAGGCTGGCAAGCTGGAAATCGGCAAAGAACAGATCACTTTTACGGGTAAGGAGCGATTGCCGCATCGGGAAATTCAGCGTTTTAGCCTGCAAACCGGCATGGTATTCCAGAACTTTCAGCTTTTCCCGCATCTGACTGTGATTGAAAACATTATGGAAGGGCTGATTTGGGTACAGAAATGGTCCCGCGAACGCGCCAGAGAACGGGCGCTGGCGTTGCTGGAAAAAGTCGGCTTATCCCACAAAGCGGATGTTTGGCCAGCCACACTGTCAGGTGGTCAGCAGCAGCGTGTGGCCATCGCCAGAGCGATGGCACCTTCCCCCAAAGTGCTGCTGTGCGATGAACCGACTTCGGCGCTTGATCCCGAATTATCGAAAGAAGTCGTCTCGGTTTTGAAGCAATTAGCAGGAGAAGGCACGACCATGTTAATGGCAACGCATGATCTGCGCCTGGCTGCTAATCTTGCTCATGATGTCGTATTTCTGGAATCTGGTGAAATTATTGAATCGGGTACGGCAAAAACCCTCTTTACCCACCCCAGTAAGGTACGAACTGTCGAGTTTATTTCAACCCTGACAGAAACTTTACCGGATTGGGAAATATAGCGAGCAGTCACGTACATTATTTATTCGGAGAAACACGATGAAAAAAATTTTGAATTTATTACTGGCGAGTGCGACTGCCCTTGCTATTTCTGCCCCTGGTTATGCCGGCGAAGATTTTGATGCCATCAAAGCCTCTGGCATCTTTAAGATTGGCACGGAAGGCACTTATCCTCCTTTTACTTACCACGATGCCAGCAATAAATTAATCGGCTTTGACGTGGATATCGCCCGGGAAATTGCCCGACGTTTGAACGTCAAACCTGAATTTATGGAAGTTAAATGGGATGGCTTGATTGCCGGATTAGATGCTAAACGTTTTGATGCGGTTATCAACCAAGTCGGCGTCACCCCCGAACGGGCAGCGAAATACAGTTTTTCCATTCCTTATACGACTTCTCAGGTTGTGTTGATAACCCGTAACGATAACAGTGATATTAAAGCCTTCACAGATATTAAAGGTAAACGCTCAGCCCAATCATTGACCAGCAATTACGGGCAACTGGCAACGTCTTATGGCGCAAGTTTGGTCAGTACAGATGGCTTTAACCAGGCCATTGATCTGGTCGCTACCGGACGCGCTGATGCCACACTCAATGATCGTCTGTCATTCCTTGACTTCAAAAAACAGCGCCCTAATGCGCCGGTAAAAATTGTCGCCCAACAAACCGATGCGAGTAAATCTGCCGTCTTGCTGCGTAAAGGGGATGCAGAGTTACTGGAAGCAGTGAATAAGACTCTACAAGAGATAAAGGATGACGGTACGTATACCCGTATCTCTGAGAAATATTTTGGCGTAGATATTTCCAAATAAAATTTTCTTTGCTTGAGAATATGGCGTTGTTTTTTTCCAAGGTGCCGTAAGACCCCGTTCTTCATACGCTATCACACAAGGGCGGGGAGAATGACACTACTATTCTGACGTAGTCTCCCCCGCTCCCAGGCATTTGTCGTAAGTTATTGTATTAGTCGTGTGACACCTAAACTACGTCTCAATTTCATAAATGACTTGATTATTATAGACTAGAATCTATACTAATTATAGACTATGATCTATAAAATAATATTGCAATTATATAGAGAGAGTCAGTGTGTGGGAAATAATAACAACAACATTATTTGACCAATGGTTTAATGAACAATCTGATGAGCTACAGGAAGATGTTTTGGCTGCTATGCATGTACTGGAAATTAAAGGACCAATGCTAGGACGACCACTAGCTGATACTTTGAATGGCTCACAGTATCCAAATATGAAAGAACTACGGATACAACATGTTGGTGAACCCATTCGAGCGTTTTTCGCTTTTGATCCGAATCGCAGTGCGATCATTCTTTGTGCTGGTAGCAAGGCCGGGCAAAACCAAAAATTGTTCTACAAAAAAATGCTCAAGATTGCTGATAAACAATTCAAAATTCATTTGGAAAAATGGGAGAAATAACATGGCTACGTTAAAAGAATTGATGGACAAACGCAGTCCAGAAAGCAGAGATAGAATTAAAGAGAAAGCAGCAGAATTACTGCTTGAAACACAACTTTATCAAATTCGTGAGGAATTAGAACTATCACAAACCCAAGTAGCTAAAAATTTGGGGATCGCACAATCGTCAGTCGCTGCTATTGAACAACGTGGAAATGAACTGAAAATATCCACGCTGAAAAAATATATTGAATCTATGGGCGGCGAAATGACACTAGGTGTTAATTTACCTAATGGTAAATCAATGAGTTTTTCCATTTAAAAAATAAGTGGGACTGTGGTCCCACCTTGTTAACACCAGAATCCAATTGGTTAATACTAGCAATTTTTAATTATTTCCCTTCTTTAATTCAGATTAACCATACTAATCTAACTTCAAGATACGTGTGATTTTTCCCCGCTAAGCGGGGAAAAATCAAGTTTCATATAGTGTTGTAAATTGCAACTTGAAGTTTAATGCGTATATGTTGTCGAGAGATTCGGTCACGTATTCAAAATGTTGATTGGTCTTAAATATAATATTCTCTTTCGATAAAAGTCCCGATGACTTTGTCATGCATTTCCGGTGATTTTGAATAGCCTAATGTTTTA
>NZ_JADEUF010000158.1 GCF_015163655.1 Xenorhabdus griffiniae
TGATGATTCATCATTAATAAAAATTTAGCAATGACCTAGATCTCGTCGCGTGATTTACAACTCACACCCTCGCTGTCACATTCCCCGACGCCAGTCTACGGCGGGAGTTGGGTTTGGTTGAAACTTGCTCTTTTGACGGAGCGCCATTTATCGCCGGAATGAAACTGCTGAACACGTTGATAGTGTCGCGTTCCTGTTTGGTCATACGCTGTTTGGGTTCGCGGTTAGACCAGAAATTTTCGCGCTTTTTTTCACGCTGCTTTCTCTCCAGCTCACCGAAAAAATTATCGAAAATTGATTCAAGATTATCTTTCATGAAACTTCTCCGTTAATTGGCTTTGATGCTATGGCGATCCACACCTCAAAACCAACTAGTTTTGAACCACACTCTCGCAGTGGTCGCGCTCATGCCCTTGAGTCCGTCGTCAGGGGTATCTCCGCGAATCCCTCACCTCTAACCGATAGCTGATTGGCGTTCAGCTTGGAGCATCGGAGCTACTTGTAATCTATGAACCTTGACCCGTCGCTACACAGGCTAACCATTCGGTTACTCAGGGATGCGTCACTACCGCATCATTAAGCATTACTCTTGCGGTCTATCCGCTTTGCTAAACCATAATTAGTTTTCCTTTTGGTTAATTACAGCGCCCTCTCTGTCAGGGATGCCCGTTCGCGCTCTTTCGAGGCTAATCTTCTCACTGACATACTAATCAACTGCCAGCGATACATCGCATTTGTGCGTAGGGGTATAACAGAGCTATACGCTGTTTGTGGGTTCGGATTGTTAAAGAGCAAAACTTCCTTTTACTTTTGGCTGTGTGCCTTTGATGAATTCAATATAACCAAGGTTATGGTGTGGTGCAATAACTTTTTTCATATTAATTATGAATTAAGTTATAAATGATTGAATAAGAAAGGAATATTTTAGAAAAATAGTTATGGTGTGATAGATGAGAGGAATGGATAATAAAAAAGCCGCAAATGCGGCTTTGATTAACTAATCTAGAATGGATGCAACCCAGAATACTTTACCTAGTATTTCTATGCTACTGATTAAAGCCTCTTCATCAGGATATTCATCTCTATTGCAACTTCTGATAGTGACTTTGTCGTGCGATGACCTGATTAATATTTTAATTCTCTTCCAACCATCTTGATTGATTGCGTAGACCTTTCCATCTACGATTTTTTTATCATTACAATTAATAGCAACGGTTGCTCCATTAGGTATCAATGGCTCCATGCTATCCCCTCTAGCCGGAAAACATAACACTCCAGTACCATCAGTGTTAGCTCCGATCCTCCTAAAAGTGGCTTTAGAAAACCTTAGCTTAAACCCGTTATAATCAGATTCACTACACGCACCACTACCACAAGCAAACTCTATATCTTTCAAAAATGGAACCTCTACTTCATCACACTCTAAAGGCGTCTTACTGTCCCAAGGCCTGATTTCTCCCCATTCTGTCTTGGGAGGGACATTGGAATCATTAACTCCATTTTTGATACTACCAGTTCCATTGACTAACCATGCAGGACTAACACCCAGCGCAAGAGCTATTTCCAGCGATTTTCTAGATGATTTTGCTTTTCCAGAAACGAGCTTTGCTATAGCTGGCTGAGAGAGTCCCGCTTTTTGTGCTAATTGCTCTTGCGACATTTGAGCCGCTTCTAGTGCCATTTTTAGGCGTTCAGATAACGTTTTCATGCAATGAATATATAACTCCAGTTATGCAAGATCAAAGAACCAAAGTTATTGCTTTAATCCATAACATTGGTTATATTTCTGTTTAAATCATTACCACAAGAGGTATAACCATGAATTTAGTTATTAAGCGTGCGGTTAACATCGTTGGCAGCCAAGACAAACTGGCTCACCTCTGTGGTGTTAGTCAGCCAGCAGTACATAAATGGCTGAGAGGAGGAGGAGTATCTCCACAGCGAGTACTTTCCATCGTTAACGCCACGGATGGATTAATCAAGGCTCATGAGATCCGTCCTGATTTACCGCATCTCTTCCCTCACGAGGGATAAACAGCAGTATTAAGTATGTTCTTTAACAATCTGGGCAGTACAAGACCCTGAACAATTGTCAGGGCACATCACCTATCTCAGGATAGGTGATCTCTCTGTTTATTAACTAAACAAACATTAATTTAACTTTAGGAACTATATCAGATGGAAATCGCAAAAACCGTCAAAAATACTCGTATTACGTGTAGCGCCCAATATTTGGAGAGTTATTTTCTCAAGTCAGCTTTGGATTTTGGAAACAATGATCTGGCGCGTGAAATGGGAATTCACCCATCTACATTGAGTCGGGATAAAAACCGGATAGCGAAATTAGCTAGTTTGATGGTTGTGAAATTGGGATTGCCTGAATGGGCGTTTGAGGTTGGCATTTCTGACTGTGAATCTAAACCCGTTGTAGTTATTGAGGGTGAGCACGCAGAACGGCTGATTCAAGCTCTGGAAGGGAAAGGCAAGATCAAAAGAAAAACCTCGGTTGCGCGAACAACCGAGGCTTCTGAAATGCAACTTGAGATGTCGATTTAACGACTGAGGGGCAGTATGCAAGTCCCCCTCAAAACAACATTTCTATGGAGAATTATACATGAAAAATAAATTTAATCCTAGCGCTGTGCATAAAAACAACATGCGCGACAGGTCGGCACGTTCCGTTACTGAGGATGGAGGGAAACAGCATGGGTAACGTTGCATACGCTGATTTTGGAGCGAGAACGTCTTCAAGGAGCGCACGGATGGAAAACCAAAAACAGGGGCACTTTGCACTGTACAGGAGTCTTCTGTCCAGTGGATGGGCTGAGGACACCGCTAAATTAGCACTGTGGGTTAGACTGCTGGGGTTAACTCAACCTAAGCCTAGGCGTGTTGAATTTAGCGGAGTTTACTGGGATCTGGAGGCTGGGCAGTTAGTAACACAAATACCGTTATTAGCCAGAAAGCTAAAGGATGCCAAAGGGAATGAAAAGACACCCAAGCAGGCCAGAGATATGCTCGAATTTTTCTCTTCCGAGGGAATGTTAACCTTCAAAGGAAACCGTCACGGAACAGTGATCACCATCACAAATTATACCCAATATCAGGGTATTTTTGAGGTAACAAACGAGGTAACAAATCAGGTAACAAACAAACCCAGTGATAACGCGGCCTCAGAACGAGGTCAGGTAACAAAGTTAGTAACAAATCAGGTCAAGCAGAGTAATAAATTATTAGATACTAACGTATCTAATGATCGTCCGAGAAAATCTAAATCGTCTGGCAAGGTTAATCCTGATGCCGCTGTTAGTTCACCCAAAGGCGATAAGTGGGGAACTGCCGAAGATCTGACTGCTGCTGAGTGGATTTTCAGGAAAGTTAAAACCGTTCGTCCAAACGCTAAAGAGCCTAATTGGGCTGCATGGGCGAATGATATCCGCCTGATGAGACAATTGGATAACCATACTCACGCCGATATTTGCCACTTGTTCAAATGGGCGAACAAGGATTCGTTCTGGTACTGCAACATCTTGTCCCCCGCCAAGTTACGGGAAAAGTGGGATACGCTCGAAGAGCAAAGTACACAGGCAAACCGGAGGAAAGCCACCTCAGAATCAGCTGGAAACTGGAATAACCGTGAAGAATGGGAGGAGGAATTTATATGAGTACTAACCTTGCCAGAGTTATTCAGGATCGAGACGGGGCAGCATTGGCAAAGATGGCTGGAACGGGGAAATCACCGGATAAAGTCGTCAACGATGAAGCCGAAAAACTGGTCGATGTACTATTCAAAAACCTTAAGCAAGTCTTCCCCGCCGCTGTTTCTACAACGTTTCGAGATCCCAGTGATGAAGTTGCCGCTAAGCGTCAGTGGATCGCTGCATTCGCTGAAAATAGCATTCGCACCAAAGAGCAACTGTCTGCGGGAATGCGTCAGGCGCGAGCCAGTGCATCACCGTTCTGGCCGTCCCCTGGTCAATTTGTCCAGTGGTGCAAACAGGGTGAAGCACTGGCAATTGGCTTGCCAACTGACGATGAGCTTTACGATATGTTCCGTGACTATTGCGCTCATCGTGGTTGGCGTGAATACAAATGGCAATCCAACGCCTGTTACTGGATGGTGACGAGAGTTCACTCTGAGATGCTGCGTCAGAATTTAACGGATTCGGAAGTAAAAAAACTCTGTGGCCGCGAATTAGGGGCAATGGTGAAGCGTATTCAGGCAGGCGAGAAAATACCAGAACCTGTTATTCAGATTGAAGAAAAATATACGCCTACCGACTCCTATGAATCATTAAGGAAGATTTATTACCTGAAAGAGATGCTTAAGAAAACTGACTTAAGTTTTCATGAATGGTTACGTGAGAGCAACAGAAAACACCATAAGGACTTTTGAGATGAAACTAACTGAATTACAACAGAAAATTCACCAGCAAAATGTTGAGGCAGGTTGGTGGGATAATCCAAGAGAGCGAGGGACATTACTGTGTTTAATTCACTCAGAAATCAGCGAGGCTCTAGAGGGAGAGCGTAAAAATTTGATGGACAATCATTTGCCTCATCGTCCTATGGCTGAGGTCGAATTGGCTGATGCAGTGATCCGAATTCTAGATTATGCAGCGGCATTTGGTTATGACATCGAGGGCGCGATTGCTGAAAAATTAGAATACAACAGGCATCGGGCAGACCATAAACGAGAAAACCGCACCAAGACTGGCGGTAAGGCATTTTAATAATGAAAATCAAAACGAGCGCACTAACCGGGCGGGCGTTGGATTGGGCTGTGGCGATGATTAATGAATCTATGCCCACTCTAATTAACGAAAATGGAAAATATGTTGTAGGCATCCCAAATCTGTTCTCCACAGATTTTAATGGCAATCTGATGCCTGCATATTATCAGTATTCTCCATCAACCAATTGGGCGTTATGCGGTCAGTTGATGGATAAATACTGCAAATCGTTCGGCATGGTTCAGGGCATAACCGATAAAACATGGCGCGCGTTTGCCTATGGTATACCGTGTCGCGGACAGGACACAATGAGGTTGGCATCTGGGGACACTCTGAAGATTGCATTTTGCCGAGCGTTGGTTACTGCACAATTAGGCGACGAGGTTGAGATACCGGATGAATTGGTGGAGGCAAAATGACAGGCAAACTCAAACCGTGCCCATTTTGCGGTAGTGGGGATACGGAAATGAACTCATATTTGGATGATTCGTGGTTTTTTGTGCAATGTAATAATTGTGCTGTAAATGGGCCAGAGGATTATACAGCAGAGAGTGCGAGGATTGCATGGAACCAGAGGGCAAATAACTATGGCAAGAACAGCGATTGAACGAGCTAATAATGCTGCGAAACACAATTACTCATGGTCGGAATCATGCCGGGTTCATATCTGTACTAAATGCGGAACCGCTGAACATCGTTCAGGCTGGTATTGGTGGGCTGGTTATAAATCAAAAGTTGAGCCGCCATGTGCATACAATCAACAAATTGATAGCGCAGAAATGCGGAACTGGTGTGCAGAAAATGCAACTCATGAGGGGTTATAACGGAGGTTAGATGGATAAGCAGATCTTTCTGCTACGAAATGCGCAAATACTCGATAACCTGAAAGCTACTCTCGAAAACCTCCCCCTCAACGACACATTCCCCATTCAGATTACTATTTCAGACTCAAGCCGAACATTACCGCAGAACGATAAGTTTCATGCGTTATGTGGTGACGTCTCTAAGCAGGGTATTGAATGGGCTGGCCACACATGGAAGACACCAGAATGGAAATGTATTTTTGTTTCCGGTCATGCCAAAGCGACCGGAAAAGAGGGGCAGATAATTGAGGGGCTAGAAGGTGAGCTGGTGCCACTGGCAAGAGAAAGCACTGCCAAAATGAGCATGAAGCGCATGAGCAGCTTAATTGAATATTCACAGGCGTGGGCTGTATATCAGGGCGTAAAGCTCACTGAAGCACGATACGAGCTGAATTACTACGGTCACAGGATTTAACTCAAACAGGAGCAGAATCAGTGAGATTTTTAATATTTATCGGATTTTGGACAGCGCTCATGCTGATTATGGGATTGGTGTTAGGGGGATAAGGTGGCAAAGTTTCGACAACGGAAATGTAAAGAATGCAGTGAGTGGTATCAACCAGAACGGCAATTACAAAATAC
>NZ_JADEUF010000159.1 GCF_015163655.1 Xenorhabdus griffiniae
AAAACATTAGGCTATTCAAAATCACCGGAAATGCATGACAAAGTCATCGGGACTTTTATCGAAAGAGAATATTATATTTAAGACCAATCAACATTTTGAATACGTGACCCAAATTTTTTTGGTTCTGTTTTCATGTTAAAATCCCCATTCTATCGCGAGTTGTTTAGCTTTCTTTATATCGGCCTGCTGGCTGCTTTTATCTCCGCCACAGAGTAATAGTATTATTTCGTTATTTTTATGAGCAAAGTAGACACGATAGCCCTGCTCGTAATGTATTCTGAGTTCCGAAACGCCGTTTTCCACCGGTTCAACATCACCAAAATTTCCTTCTTCCATTCTCTCAATTCTGATTAAGATCTTGGCTTTTGCTATCCTGCCTTTTAAGGATTTTAACCATTTTTCAAAATCTTGAGTCCTTTCAATGGTTATCATGCTCATTCCTCATTATTGTATATAAATAACGCAGTTCGTCAACTACAGTTAACACTCCAACACCATCAGCAATAAAAAAGGACAACATGATTCAGACGAGTATCAGGTCAGATCCCGTCATCAGCATAATCTTGCCATAGCCGAGGGCAATTTGAACGGGATTACCCACGAGTAACCATTCCCCCAGCCGAGAATATGGCGCTGTTTCAGCTCCCGCCATTTATAGCTGGTCTGCCAGAGTTTCGGCTCATCATGCACCAGGTAAAACACCGGATGGTCACGAGCCATTTCCACCGATTGCCCCGCCTTGCGCATCACATGCAACGGCATCTGAGCGACCGACGAGGACAATACATAGATACAGGCATACACGGCGGCCAGTTTCATGGCGGTTTCGGGACTGACATACACATCCGCATTGAACAGGCCGTCATGATCCGCCGCTTCGGTCGTCAGCGGGGTTTTGGGGTTTTCCAGCGGTTCACTGCGAAACAGGGCATCAAGCAGCATGTTTCCCCCTTCTGGCGACCGCCAGCGCATAGGTAATCAACAGACCGCCACCAATAATTAAGGTATTTGCCAGCCCGTATTTCAGGTAACAACCCGCCAGTACCGCCCCGACACCCGTCAGGGCAGTGATATCAATCAGTAACTTTTTCATAGGAATAGAATTTCTTCGTCAGGGTCCAGAGAGGAAAGAAAGTCGGAACCACCGCCGCCATTCACCATCTGGCGTGATTTGACAGTAAACAGGGCGAACGGACCGTCAATTTTGTTTTCCGGTGTCGATTTGTTCGGGAAGATATTGTCATTCCTGTCCGGTTTTACCGTCACGTTTGACATCATCCAAGCCATCATCGGATTGTGATCGTGGTGAAATTTGCCGGAATACACATCGGCCTGTACTGTTTTCATGGATTCAGACATGTTTTTCACCGTCTGCGCCGCTTCCACCAGCGGGATACCCTCTTCCGCCAGGCGGCGGGAGAACTGAACGGCACTCCACGGGTCAAAACCAAGTTCACGCAAATCCTCACCTTCACACCACTCCAGAATGTCAGCTTTGATAATGTCGTGATCGATAACCTCACCGTCCGTCAGTTCCAGATAACCGGCAGCGCCCCATTTACGGTACAGCTCTGCAATGTGCTTAGGTGCAGTTTCTATCCGGCCTTCCGGTAACCAGAATTTGCACTTAATATGAGTCTGCCCGCGATTATCTTCGTACACTTTGATCGCGGCAGTCACATCGATTTTGTTTGACAGATCCACGCCGACCCAGACCGGATATTCCTTCAGTTCATCATCCGGTGCGTTCTCAGGGCAACTATCCCACTTCCCAGAATCCATCCAGACGGACTCCGCATTAACCCACATATTGAGGTGTTTGGTCAGAAAGTTAGGTCGGGCGGCAATCTGCTCTTTTGCCTTCTTCGCCAGGCGGCGCATATCATCAAAGCGCTTACAGGCACCCAGCCCCGGATTGGCTTTTATCCAGATACTTTCATCGAACGGGTCATCACCTTCATCCGGCGTGTAAATCGCCGCGAAAAAGGTGTCATCATCCACCACGCCCCGCACCACCTTGATAGCGTAATCCCGCAGTTCGTAACAAATTCCCTCACGGTTAAACCCCGACGTGGTGATCGCAAACAGCAGTGACTGTAGGCGGGCACCGGTCGCGGTTTCCAGCACATCCCATACATCACGGGTTTTGTGCGCGTGGAGTTCATCGACAATACCGCAGTGAATATTGAGACCATCCAGATTGTTGGCATCACTGGACAGTGGTTCAAACTTGGATGCGGATTGTTCCTGATAAATCGCGAGCTTATTAAATTCAAGCAACCGGCCCAGTGTCGATTTCGCCTTTTTGAGCATGTTTTTCGCATCCTCAAACACGATACGCGCCTGATCGCGGGTTGTGGCCGCCGAGTAAACCTCTGCACCACCCTCACCGTCAGCGCCGGTCATATACAGACCGATACCGGATGACAGTGTGGATTTAGCGTTTTTGCGCGCTACCTCGTTATATGCTGTCCGGAACCGGCGAACCAGCACCGGCTCACCATCATCATCGTACTGAACCTCTCCGCTCAGTTCATCAACCAGCGGAACCACAAAACCAAAAATGTTAATCAGAATAAAGGTATGCCACGGCATCAGCTCAATAGGCTTACCTGCCAGCGCTCCTTTGACATGCGGGATAAACTGGTAAAAATCCAGAATATGCTGGGCGCGTTCTTCAATGAAAAAGATGTCGCGCTCAGGCCCACGATCCAAATCATCAAGAAACCGCTGACACGCCAGGCGTATCAGTTCGCCCGTAACTATTTCTCCGGCGACCACCTGTTCGGCGTACCGGATCCCATCTGCTACTGCTACGGTTGCCATTCATCATTTGCTTTTTTTCAGAAATGCCTCGAAAGGGTCTTCTTCGGCTGGTGTGTTAATCGTTACCTTCGAGCGGGCTGCCGGTGTCATACCAAATTCACCGAGCATCGCCCGGATCCGTTTCCAGGCATCCGCTTTCATTGCCGCTGCTGGGTGCGCTTTTATCAGCGGTCCGCCTTCACTCTGTGTTGTGTAGGTGTAACCTTCTTCATCCAATGTGTCGCAATGCTGTCTGTATTCGGTGTATGCCTCGATCAGCAATTCCAGCGCTTTGGCATCCATCGAGCTCATGACGCCCAGTGCGTCGAGTTCCTCCCCGATCCGTTTGAACCAGTATTTCCTCTGCTTGGTAAAATGCTTCGGCGTTGGGGGCACCCCTGAAGGTGGTTTCGGTTCTTTTTTATTAATCGGCCGTTTTGATGGGTTCCCCCTGACCAAACGCAGGTGTGACGGGGTTTTCGGTGGTCCCGACATAATCGTTTTCTCCTATTGATACCCATCCGGGGATCCCGGAAAAAAGTTTTCTAACCTGCGACGATGTGAAAAGAGGCAAGGCGGCGGTCCTTAAGGGTGAGAGTGGCAGGGATTTGACCCGCCCTCCCTATGAGTGGCTATGACTCACGCGATGATTGCATTGAGAAAATAATATTCTCTTTACTTATACCTCATCGTAGTCTCTCCGTGGCTGTCTTACGTTTATGGCAAGACCAGCTAATTGCAGATTAGGTAGTTCATCCGTGCCACCCTGTGCCTTGGGTGTGATATGGTCAACGGTCACACCTGTTGTCGCTCGCCCCTCACGTAAGCATTGCTGGCACAACTGTTTATCCCGTTGCTTAACACTGGCGCGTAACCTGTCCCACTTGCTGCCATAGCCGCGTTCATGTCGGTTCTTGCCTTGCTGGTGAGTCTGCCAGCCTGTGTGCAGATGGTCAGCACAGTAACCTGAGCGGTCGGTGGTGGTCTTGGGGCAGCCACGTTTGCGGCAGGCTCTGGGGATGCGAGGTGGCATGTTCTGACCTCCATAAAACAGAAAACCACCAGCTATTAACTGATGGCTATTAAGAATATTGTAATCGAGTTGTCATTAATTTTTGATTAATACTATATTTTTAGCTTAATACCCAAAAAGGTATAATCGTCAATTATATCTTTCTCTATTCGACGCCTCAAGCTTGCAGAAAATGCCGATGGTAACGCCATTGTTCTTTCTGAAAATCTAGGTCTTAACTCCCAGTGTTTGTATGCACCATCCGACATTAATGTCAGAATGACATCATTTCCATTACTGATATCTTTGATGTCTTTAACTAAGATATCAAAATGTAATTCAATATCATTAGATAAGGCTGATGTAAGGATAGTAGAAAGTCTCTCTTTATGATTCTTTAAGTTCCGCATGCTATGCTCACCAGAATCCAAGAGTTCTTGAAATTTTGTATGATCTTTAGTTAATTGAACTAACTTATTCCCATTTTTAAAGTAAAGCCGACAATCTCCTACATGCCCTATATAAACCTTGGTATTAACTACATGCACGATAGTGAGTGTAGTTGCAACGCTAAAATCAAAGTTATCTATAGCCTGCTTAGCCTGTGAAAACGCCTTTTCTATACTAAAATTCGGCTCTGTTAATGCGTTTTGAATTGCTTGTATTGCATACTTTGATGCCAAATTCGCTTGTTCAGTCGAACCAACTCCATCGGCTACTGCAAATACAATATTTGAATCACTATCACAAGTAGGAGGCAAGAAATAATCTTCATTTATAGCTTTGCCTTTTGCAGCAGCGCTAAAGCAGGACATGTCAACTATTCTATTCACGGTGTTACCCCCATAGCTCTACAAAAATCAAGTAATAACTCATTAGCGTCTGCATATCTATTTTCAGGCCAATGCGCCCTACATTTTGATATGACGTCTTTTAACTTCTGGGGAAGGTTTTTTGAGTACACGTCGTTAATGACCTGACCTATAGCAAAAATATCAGACTGATTTGAAAACAACCCGCTCTCTGTTATTTCTGGGGCTCTATAACCGTCAGTTCCTATCCCATTTGGTTGAAATTTTGTTTTTACCTCAGCTCTGACATGATTTAAATCTTTCACTAATCCAAAATCACTGATTTTGTATCTTCCATCACTGTATTTTAGAATATTAGCTGGCTTCAAATCGCGATGAACATAACTATTGTCGTGTATTGTTTTAACACCCTTAATTATTTGTCGCACCGCCATAATTTTTTCTTCCGCGGACATCCCGATCTTAATGGCTTCCAATAAGTTAGCTTCGGCCTTCTCCATAATAAAGTAAGGCTTGTCTCCTGCGGTGTTAAAAAGCACTATAGGTGCTATAGAGTCATAATCAATTATGTTCAATGTATATTGAGTTTTAATTTCAACCAGAAATCTCTCTCTTAAGTCAGCAATTTCTTTTATAGCTGTTTTATCATTTTCAGGAGAAGGTGAGAAATATTTTCTAGCATACCTTCGCGAGTGAGTCATTCTTAAATTGTGTACATTAACTTCATACACTTCACCGAAACCACCACGTCCGAGCCTGTCTAAATCCTCAATAAAGTAATTACCACATCGATCCACACTAAATCCTCAGATAAGAAGCTACGGAATTATGAGCGCTATAACTAATCAGAAAAATCAATATTTATAAGTTGTAGCTTCATAATACTAGGCTTAGTGAGCATAGAGAATAATTAATTTAATAATATGCTGAATTTTGACTATCTTCAGAGTTTATACTTCCTCTTTTTCTCTGATGAAACTCTATATGCCTTTTCAAAATGATAGGAGTATCAAAGAAACTCAGTCCAATTTTTGCGAGTTTTGATTTTCCAGAAACAAAAAAGCAAAAAGAAGGACTGAGTTATGCCTATCCTACCACCAATCCCCCGTAATGAGCGGCGCCAGATGAAAAAAATGGCACAAAAAACACGCGATAAAAAGTACGCCATCCGGCTCCTGTCCATTCTTATGGCTCTTCAGGGAAAGCCGGTCTATCAAATCGCTGAGGTACTTTGTACTGCACAATCTTCAGTATGGCGCTGGATAAAACGCTTTAAAACTTACGGCTGGATAGGCTTACAAAGTCGACCGGCGGGACGCCCTCGCCGATGGCACTTA
>NZ_JADEUF010000016.1 GCF_015163655.1 Xenorhabdus griffiniae
TCGTCACTTTTTTCATGTCACTTTGCCAGAAAAAGCAAAAGAATTGACGACTCGACTGACTGATAATTTCCAGATTTTAAAACCATCATCTTGAAGTGAGATTGGTATATACGTTTTTAAACTCCATGCTTTTGAAATTTAAACGTGACACTCCACTGTCTGACTGCGTTAAAGAAATTATATTGACTATTCTCAACACCCTATTTATTTTTTACCATTAAATAACATTTTTATTACAAATGGAGAGTGATATGCCATACGATAATCTAGAGACCAAACGGCTTCTATTAAAAAAACTTGCTTATGACGACGCTATTCAAATTCAGCAAAAATTTCCTCATTGGGATGTTGTCAAATATTTAGATAGCAGTGCAGTCCCCTGGCCTTATCCCAATGATGGTGCAGAATATTTTGTTAAAAATGTGGCTTTTCCCGCCATACAATCAGGAAAAGCCTGGCTATGGTCTATTCGGATAAAAAAACATCCCGATGAACTCATCGGAGTGATCGGGTTACATGACCGGCAAGATAATAACCGAGGGTTCTGGCTTTCACTGGAGCATCAAGGCCAAGGATTGATGCGCGAAGCCTGTGAGAAAGTGACTGATTATTGGTTTCACGTACTGGGGAAATCCGTTCTGAGAACACAAAAAGCCAGTATTAACCACGGTTCGAAAAAAATCTCATTAGCACAAGGTGAAAGGTTGATAAAAGTGGAAGAAAAAGAGTATGTTTCAGGAAAATATGCTTGTGAGTTCTGGGAAATAACCAGGGAAGAATGGTGTAATCGACATGCGCCTTCTTAATAAATTTTAACTACCCATTAATCCTGCATTTTCTGCCTGGGAAACTGGGCTTGCAGGAATGGCAGTAATAATAAACCTATCAATACAGCACAAACAGAAATAGTGATAAATAACCCCTTCCAATGATAATATTTTAAAATAATGGCAAAAGGATAGCCAGCAAGTGCAGCTCCCGTATACGCAAAAAGGCCGACAAACCCCGTCGCCGCCCCCGCTGAATCTTTATGGGAACATTCCGCCGCAGCCATACCAATTAACAATTGTGGACCAAAAACAAAAAAACCAATGGCGAAAAAGCCAATGGATTGAAAAATCAAATCAGTCATAGGCATCAGCCATAAGGCAGCCACCGATAAGAAAATACCCATCGCAAATATCAAATTCATCGGCCCACGGTTACCGCCAAACACGCGATCCGATCCCCAGCCTGCCACCAGCGAACCCATAAATCCCCCCACTTCAAAAAGTGATAATACAGCGTTCGCACTCACTAAATCATAATGGTGATATTCTGTCAGATAGAGGTTTCCCCAATCGTTAATAACCGTACGGACGAGATAAACCAAAACGTAACTCAATGAAAGCAACCAAATATATTTATTGCCAAAAACATAGGTTTGCAGTATTTCTCTGGTCGTTAGCCCTTTCCCTTGATTTTCCTGTACTTTTTCTAAATGATCATTACGAAATTGGCCAATGGTCGGTAACCCCATAGTTGCAGGCTTGTCACGTAACCGCCAACATAAAAATATTCCGGCCAAAATACCTAAACAGCCCGGCACAATAAACCCTTCTCGCCAGCTAAAATGTAATGTTAAGAAACTGATAAACAACGCAACCAAAGCGCTGCCTATATGGTGTGATGTATTCCATAAAGACCACCAAAAACCACGCTCTGAGCGAGAATACCAACTGGTGAGCAATTTGGCGCAGGGTGGCGAACCCCAGCCCTGAAACCACGCATTTAATATCCACAAAAAGGTAAACATCACAATCGAGCTGGACAGACCAAAAAAGATATTAATGATCCCTGTCGCAATTAACCCGATTCCCATGAAATAACGCGGGTTGGAGCGATCAGAGATAATGCCGGAAAGAAATTTGGAACAACCATAAGTGATATAAAACAAGGTTCCAATCAGGCCAATCTCGCCTTTATCAAGGCCGAGATCGGTTATCATGGCAGGCATCGCATAGTTGAAACTTTTACGGGTAAAGTAAAACAGCGCATATCCCACATAAAGACTCAGCATGATATGCAAGCGCCAGTAGCGATACTGTTGCCGGATTTCTTCAGCAGATAGCGGCTCGTCATGTATCGGCCTGGATTGATAAGAAGCTGTCATGAGCGTATTTTAAAGTTTAGGCAAAGTGATAGACAAGTCCGTCCCCGAAGATGTCGAATCAGCTTGCCGTTTTTCACTGTGAATTGAGAACGTTCCACCCAGCGCCTGCACACGTTCCCGCATACCACGTAAGCCAAACCCTTTCATATGATCCTCAGACTTACAGCCAATACCATTATCTCTGATTAATACATGGATCATCCCGTTGATGGAAAAATGTAATTCAATACGATCCGCTTGAGAATATTTCATGGCATTATTCAGCGCTTCCTGACAAAGGCGGTATAACGTAATTTGGGTGGTGTCACTTAGTTGCGCAATTGCCATAGCTGAATCCGTTTCCCAATAAACATCTACCAATATGCCATGGGATGCAAATTCCATATCCCGCAATAATTGTTCAATAGCCTCTTTCAAACCGAGGTCATCAAGAATTTTAGGCCGCAGCCGACTAAGTAACCCTTTAGTTGTATCATAAACGTTGAGGGATAACGATTCGATCGTTTTCGCACAATTAGCGCTAATCGGTGCAACTTCTACTCGCTGGATAATATTGGCCTGAGTACGAATAGCGGTAATATTCTGACCAATTTCATCATGCAGTTCACGTGCAATTTCTCGCCTTACCGACTCTTCTGCTTTCACCAATTGACGGGACAAGCTGTGATTGCAATGAAGTTGACGCTTTAATTGTGCATTAAGATCACGCTGACGCTGCACCGCCATTCCCAGCATGATCCCCGTTAGCGTTTGAGCCAATAGCGATAACAAGAGATCCGTGATCTCTATATTCGAAACACCATTATTCGAGACACCATTGCGCGCGGCAATCAAGGCAATACTGTTTAGCAAAGTGCCAACCACCGCCCCTTGCCAGCCGTAACGAAAAGCCAGCAAGATAATGGGAATGGCCAGACAAAACGGGGCAAAATAACGCAACTCATTCGGCAGACCAACCTGAAGAAAAATATTCAGTATAAACAACGAACTATAAAGAATAATGTGCTTCAGGTGAAACTGAATACGATGTGATACAAGATTAGCAGTCAGCGGCAACCAAATATTTTGGAACAAGTAGTGCCATATTAAATAGCATAAAGGAACTAACATGACACCACCGGTTAAACTCACCAAAAATGCAATACTCAAAGCAGAATTATGATTACTGATCGCCGCCACATTAATCATAGATGTTGTCAGAATGATACCAGCCATGACTACAAATCGCTGCCATTGGTTGCCACAATAATAGCGACTGGCAAACCAAACAAGAGGAAAACTGGCCACGCTAGCTGTTAACACCGTCAACCATTGTAGTTGCCCCATGAGGAGCGTCAAACAAATGGTAAGCCCCCATTCTGCACTGTAAATAGTCGTCCAATAGCGCTTGGGGGTATGGAGAACAATACCGAGGCGCAAAGCAAAAGGAAAAAACAGGATCGCCAGTTCAGAGTCATTGACAAAATAGTAGGCGATAACCCATAAGCAGAACCACCAACAAGAAAACAGTAACCAGCCGCAAAATGAATTAATCAGATATTGACGCATTAAAGATCACTAGTAGCAAAATAATTTGCCAAACCAACGTTATTCGTTACCCCTAATTTACTCATCGCATTGGCTCGATGGACATGTACGGTTTTATGGCTTAATCCTAATTCAGCCGCGATGGCTTTAACATCCATACCACTCGCCAACATCTCTCCAACTTGTCGTTCTCGTCTGGTCAGGTATTCCAATGAAGACGGATTGCTCTTTGATGATGTTAAATTAAGTACAATATCCGGTGTAAGATAACAACCATTATTGGCGGTCGTCCGCACCGCTTGAATCAGTTCATCCGGGCTGCAACGTTTACTGAGATAACCGCGCGCACCTGCCTTCAAGGCATTTTCCACCATTGTGGCAGAATCATGAACACTCAGCATAATACAGGTAATACCTGAGGGAAGATCTTTCAGTAGTGAAAGCCCGCTTTCATCTTTCATTGAAATATCAAGAATACAAACCGTTGCACCCGATCCCGGTAAGCCTTGTCTGGCTTCAGCACATGAACTGAACTCTCCCACGACTTCAATATCAGGCTCTAAATTCAGCAACTGCGCGAATCCTGAGCGTACAACAACATGATCATCCACTAATGCTACTTTAATCATCATCACTTATTATCGAATTAAGCTACTCTTATTGATATGGCTTCGCAATAGTACGTAATATACCAATCCAACTTCAAGATGCGTGTTATATTTCCCCGCGCAGCGGGGAAATATAAGGACTCGCCTCGTCTTGCGGATTGCAACTTGAAGTTTATCGAGTATAGATAAAAAATTAGGGAATATTAGGGCAAAAAATGATGAAAAGATGCTACTGCGGATATACAGTAGCATCAGTAAACTTTTAATCTGGCTTAATGTGCTTTCTTCGCTTTTCGGATCTTTTTCTCTTCCGCAATAGCCACGAAAGCAAGCAAAGTAAGACATACGAATGCTGAAGTATCCAGGGCAACAAATGTCCCTTTCCAACCTGTTAAACCAAAGACAGGCACACCATCAGCAATCATTCCCAAGCCAAGCTTGGCAAAGCTGTCACCGATTAAATAAGCAAATGTTCCTTTAACACCATCAGCCACACTGATTGCTTTTTTCGGTACAAATCCAACAGCCGCCACACCAATCAACAACTGTGGACCAAATACCAGGAAACCAAGCACAAACAGGGAACCCAGATACATATATTCACTGGTTGCATGTTGATAGAATTCAAGGCAAACAATAATCAACCCTAACGAGACACAGGCAACCAGAGCACGACGACCATTTGCCAAGTCTGACAAATACCCCCACATTAATGTCCCTACCAGCGCACCTATTTCGAACATGGTAAAACCCGTGATGGCGGTTTCTTTTGATTGTCCCAGTTCCTGATACGCATACACAGTTGACCATTGGTCGATACCAATACGCACGATGTAAAGGAAGATATTGGCAAAACAGAGTAGCCAAATGACTTTGTTTTTTAATACATATTCAACAAAGATCTCACGTTTAGTCATCTGGTTTTCTTCTGCCGCGATATCTTCTTCACTGACAGGTTCATCAAATAACTCTTCTACCTTACCCAAGCCGTAACTTTCTGGAGAGTCGCTACCATAACGCAATCCAATGAAACCAATAATCAGGGCAATAATTGAAGGGAAAATAAACATCCCTATCACATGACCATCAAAGAAATAATTGGCCCCAAAGAGTGCCACCCCAGCCGCAGCAGCCCCCCCGACATTATGTGACATATTCCACAAACCCAGATAGGTTCCACGCTTGTTGCGGGGAGTCCATTTTGTAATGGTGGAATAGCTGGCCGGCCCACCTATACTTTGGAAAAAGCCACTCAACGCATAAAATGCCACCATCAGGAAAATACTGACGCCGGAATTTCCCATACTCATGCTAAACCCTAACATGGCAATGCCAGACAGGATCAGCATAAATGGCAGGAATTGTTTGGTATTTTTGCCATCGGCATAATAAGCAACAGCGGTTTTACCAATACCATAAGTAATAGAAAAACCTAATCCTATCAACCCAAGCTGCGTCATCGACAGACCATAAGTTGAGATCATATCGTTTTGGGCTATGTTAAAGTTTTTACGTACCAAATACATAGCCATATAGCCAATAAAAACCACCAAATACGACTGCATAAAGGGTTTGAACCACATTTTGCGGCGTACTTCCACTGGTAGATCCAGTGTTGGCTTACGAATTTGTTCTAGAATCTTAAGCATTTGAAATCCTTAGATAACTACGAGAAAAAGCGCCTTTTTGAAGCAGGTGAAGATAAAAAAGGCAAATCGCAAGAAAGCAAAAGTTTTCGTAGTTATAGTTTTCGTAAATATAATTTTGCAGATATAGTTATTATCTGGTCAGTTTAGAAAACTAAAGGAAGATTGGCTTGAGCTATGGTCTTAGTTGGACTAGGAATATTTCCTAGTTTTATCCTGTTCGAGCATAAAGCGTGAAAGAAATCACACTCTTTACTCAAATTTGTATTGCATTGTGCATTATTTCATCTACGGCAAAATGATTTTTACTGGATGCATGGTTTACCGTCAAAAGTTGCATACTGATATGGTGTGATTTGGTGAGATATAAAGACAAAAAAGCCCTGAAATCAGGGCCTTAATTAGAAAATCATGATGATTTGGGGAGGTTCTAAATCATTCCCACTCAATTGTCGCTGGTGGTTTACCACTGATGTCATAAACTACCCGCGAAATACCATCAATTTCATTGATGATTCTGTTCGAAACACGTCCCAAGAAGTCATATGGCAGATGCGCCCAATGAGCGGTCATAAAGTCAATGGTTTCTACCGCACGCAAGGATACAACCCAGTCGTATTTACGGCCATCTCCCATAACACCAACAGAACGAACTGGCAGGAATACGGTAAATGCCTGGCTGACTTTATGGTACAGATCCGCTTTATGCAGTTCTTCGATAAAGATAGCATCAGCACGGCGCAGCAAGTCACAATATTCTTTCTTCACTTCACCCAATACGCGAACACCAAGGCCTGGACCTGGGAATGGATGACGATACAGCATGTCATATGGCAAGCCCAATTCCAGACCGATACGACGTACTTCGTCTTTAAACAACTCTTTCAGCGGTTCAACCAGCCCCAGCTTCATATCTTCTGGCAGGCCACCAACATTGTGGTGAGATTTAATCACATGGGCGTTGCCAGTAGCAGATGCGGCTGACTCGATAACATCTGGATAAATCGTGCCCTGTGCCAACCATTTCACCTGAGTTTGTTTCGATGCTTCTTCATCAAACACATCAATAAATACGTGACCGATGGTTTTGCGTTTAGCTTCCGGCTCATCAATGCCTGCCAATGCAGACAGGAAGCGGTCTTCTGCTTTAACATGGACGATGTTCAGGTCAAATTTACCTGCAAACATCTCCATCACTTGATCCGCTTCGTTCAAACGCAGCAAGCCATTATCGACGAAAACGCAAGTCAGGCGCTGACCAATCGCACGGTTCAACAGCAGTGCAGTCACAGAAGAATCCACGCCGCCAGACAGAGCCAAAATAACATGGTCATCACCAATCTGTGTACGCAGACGTTCTACGATATCATCGATGATAGAAGCAGGCGTCCACAAAGCTTCACATTGACAAATATCCAGCACAAAACGTTGCAGGATATTCAGGCCTTGGTGAGTATGGGTGACTTCAGGATGGAACTGTACGCCATAAAAACGTTTTTCATCGTTAGCCATGATAGCAAACGGGCAAGTATCTGTGCTGGCAATGGTTGTAAAGTCAGCAGGGATTGCCGTTACTTTATCACCATGGCTCATCCATACATCCAGCAGCGGTTTGCCTGCTTCACTCAGGGCATCTTGAATATCGCGGAATAGTTCACAATTATTCTTGATTTCAACCTGCGCATAACCAAATTCACGCTCATCAGAGTTGGAAACTTGACCGCCCAATTGCATAGACATGGTTTGCATACCGTAGCAAATACCCAACACAGGTACACCTGCATTGAAAACATACTCCGGCGCACGTGGGCTATTATGCTCAGTCGTACTTTCTGGTCCACCAGAAAGAATAATACCATTCGGATTAAATGCACGAATTTGTTCTTCAGTGACATTCCATGTCCAAAGTTCACAATAAACACCGATTTCACGAATGCGGCGAGCAATAAGCTGGGTATACTGCGAGCCAAAATCAAGGATCAGAATGCGATGCTGATGGATATTAGTTGTCATTTGAGGTGAATTCCAAAAACAAGTGGCGATTAAAAAATAAAAAAGTCAGTGGCCCAATGATGGGCCACTCTGAATAAAATTACAGACCTAAACGATAGTTTGGTGATTCTTTGGTGATCGTCACGTCATGAACGTGGCTTTCCTGAATACCTGCACCACTGATACGAACGAATTCGGCTTTAGTTCTCAGTTCATCAATGGTTGCACAACCCGTCAGCCCCATACAGGAACGTAAACCGCCCATTTGCTGGTGAACGATGGTTTTCAGCAGGCCCTTGTAAGCTACGCGACCCTCGATGCCTTCAGGAACCAGTTTGTCAGCCGCATTATCAGATTGGAAGTAACGATCTGAAGAACCTTTGGACATCGCGCCCAAAGAACCCATGCCGCGATAAGATTTGAACGAACGGCCTTGGTAAAGTTCGATTTCACCTGGAGATTCTTCTGTTCCTGCCAGCATGGAGCCAACCATCACACACGATGCACCCGCCGCAATTGCTTTAGCAATGTCACCAGAGAAACGGATACCACCGTCTGCAATAACAGGAATGCCTGTGCCATTGAGTGCTTCAACTGCATCTGCAATAGCCGTGATTTGAGGAACGCCAACACCAGTAACGATACGGGTTGTACAAATGGAACCAGGACCGATACCTACTTTAACGGCGTTCACACCTGCGTCTACCAGTGCCTTGGCGCCTTCACCTGTCGCTACGTTACCGCCGATGATGGGCAGATCAGGATACTTAGCGCGAGTTTCACGAATACGCTGCAATACACCTTCAGAATGGCCATGGGAAGAGTCAATAAGCAGAACATCTACTCCCGCAGCAACCAATGCGTCAATACGTTCTTCGTTGCCAGAACCTGCGCCTACCGCAGCGCCAACACGTAAGCGACCTTGTTCGTCTTTACATGCGTTTGGCTTACGCTCTGCTTTCTGGAAATCTTTCACGGTAATCAAGCCAAGCAAGTGGAAGTTATCATCAACAACCAGCGCTTTTTCAACACGTTGTTCGTGCATTTTTTGCAAAACCACTTCACGGGCTTCACCTTCTTTTACCGTCACCAAACGTTCTTTAGGCGTCATCACCGCAGTCACAGGTTGTTCCAGATCAGTCACAAAGCGCACATCACGACCCGTAATGATACCTACCAGTTCGTTTTTTCCTGTTACCACTGGGTAACCCGCAAAACCATTACGTTTGGCCAGTTCATGGACTTCGCGCAGAGTCGTCTGTGGCGTGACAGTGACAGGATCAGTCACCACACCGCTTTCATGTTTCTTCACGCGGCTGACTTCTTCAGCTTGGCGTTCAATTGACATATTTTTATGAATGAAGCCAATGCCCCCTTCTTGTGCCAGTGCGATTGCCAGTGAAGATTCCGTCACAGTATCCATGGCTGCGGAAAGCATAGGTATGTTCAGGCGAATAGCGGAAGTTAATTGAGTGGACAAATCTGCTGTGTTAGGCAAGACTGTTGAGTGGGCAGGAACCAACAATACATCGTCAAACGTTAATGCTTCTTTTTTAATTCGTAACATGGGCAATATCTCACCAGGCTATGGAGCAATAAGAGGGATAAAATATTGCCGCGGCATTATACAGGCCGAAATCGGTTGCCTCCAGCATTTTTTGAAAAAAATTCTTGATTAGTAATATGATGGGATTAATATCAGTCGATTAAGTCATTGTTTTAAAATTTGATCTAGCTCACATGTCACTACCAATCAATACCGGAATTTTTTCCGTTAGCCGTTTAAACCAGACTGTTCGTCAGTTGCTTGAGCTGGAAATGGGCAGAATTTGGTTATCCGCCGAAATATCCAATTTTTCTCAGCCATCGTCAGGGCATTGGTACTTCACATTAAAAGATGAGCGAGCACAGGTTCGTGCGGCCATGTTTCGCAGCCACAATTTGAGGGCAACCTTTCGTCCACAAAATGGTCAGCAGGTATTGGTGCGGGCACAAATCACATTGTATGAGCCAAGGGGTGACTATCAACTGATTGTAGAAAGTATCCAGCCTGCCGGAGATGGTTTGCTGCAACAACAGTTTGAGATGTTAAAACAAAAGCTTTCCACCGAAGGCTTGTTCGATCAAATTCATAAAAAATCATTGCCCTCTCCGGCCAAACGACTTGGTGTCATCACTTCCAGTAGTGGCGCAGCACTGCATGATATTCTGCATATCCTGAAACGCCGTGATCCTTCCTTGCCAATCGTCATTTATCCTACAGCTGTTCAGGGAGCCGAAGCACCATTACAGATTATTCGGGCAATCGAACTGGCAAATGCACGACAAGAGTGTGATGTTTTGATTGTCGGCCGCGGCGGCGGATCCTTGGAAGACTTGTGGTGTTTCAATGATGAACAAGTAGCACGGGCAATATTCCAAAGCCATATTCCCATTGTTAGTGCTGTCGGTCATGAAACCGATGTCACTATTGCGGATTTTGTCGCTGATTTACGCGCACCGACACCTTCTGCGGCAGCAGAGTTAGTTAGCCGCAATCAAATAGAGTTATTGCGACAAATACAATCCCTGCAACAACGTCTGGAAATGGCAATGGATTATTTCTTTGCTCAAAAACAACAGAGAGTTAATGTATTGCAGCATCGCCTCCTGCAGCAACGTCCTGATTTGCAACTGGCACGTCAACAGAATCATTTAGCTGAGTTACGGCAAAAGTTGATTGATCGTTTTTTACGTTGCCTGAAACAGCGATCAGTTTCATATGAGAAGCTGAATCAACGATTGTTACAAATCCATCCTGAGCGGGAAATTCAGCGCTACAGCCAATCCATCCAACAATTTGATTTTCGTTTAAAACAGTCCATCGAACGACAGTTAGGGCGTTATCGGGAAAAGTTTGCCATTTCCTGTTCGCGCATGGAGGCTGTTAGCCCACTGGCAACGTTAAGTCGTGGTTATAGTATTAGCGAAGCTCCTGATGGAAAGTTACTAAGACAGGTTAAGCAAGTCAAAGCAGGTGATATGCTGAAAACACGGTTGCAGGATGGCTGGATTGATAGCCAGGTAACGCAGGTTACAAAAGCCAATAAGAGAAAGAAATTAAAATAGATTTATATACCAATCTAACGTCAAGATGCATGTGTATAGATAGCGGTGGTTCTTCACCGCTATCGTTATATGGCTATTTAGATAGCTATTTTCCGCTAGCGAAATTAGAAACGAATTTCGGCTCCCATGACGTAGGTTCTGCCACGAGCGGTTTGGGTTTTAGTATCTTGGTCCGCCATCATCGGTGACGTATTCATACGGTTCAATGCGTCAGAGTAGTTTCGATTAGTTAAATTCTGCACAGAAAATTTAAGCAATAAATTTTTATTAATCTGATAATCGCTATACAGATCAATTATTGTTGGAATTTTATCTGATTTTTCCATTACGATTTTATTATCATCATCCCGTTCATCTTCAGGGCTCTGATGATAAGATTGCCCTGTATATTTTATAATAGTTCCTATCCGAAGTTTTTCATCCAGTAAACGAATACCTGTATCCAATGTCAAATAGCGTTCTGGTAATTGGGATTCAGGGCTTGCTCCCATATAATGAGTCGCTAATGATGTCGGTTGCTGTGTTTTCTGTTGACTATATGCCAATGAACTATAGAACATACCCGCATCATAGTTAGCAGAGATCTCATATCCTTTCATAGTTACTGGTTTCAGGCTATTGGTATAGATATAAGCGCTAACATTCGGGTTAAGTGAATCCTCTTCTTCGGCGGTCAATTTTCCATCAAGCTTACACAATTTCTTTCCAGTACAAAGCATATACTGATCACTACTAATGTAATTTTTTATTTTGGTATGGAATAATGTTGCTTTTAAACGAAATGTATCTCCATCTACAATTAAATTCGGACGGTAGCTATTAAATCCAATTTGATAGGTCTCCGCTTTCTCCCCCTTCAGGAATGGATTAATAGAAGTACCACCGTCATTGGAATGAAAAATTTCCTGAGCATTAGGGGCTCGCATTGAACGGGTATAGCTTACAAACGGTTGAAACTCAGGAATAATTTCTGCCGATAATAAGATATTTGGATTAAATCCACGCTCTTTCAGGTTTAATTGCGCTTCCCCTTGTGGGAAACACTCTACGCGTTCTTCACAAGCTGGCTTGAATCCTTTGACACTATAATCCAGATAATTTAACCCCAGATCAGCAGTATAAATACCACGTTCAATTTTCAACCTACTATAAATGCTGGTAATATCTTGCTTACCACTTGGAGCAAACCCATTGTTTATCCGTATTTCACTATCACTTTTTTTGTCATCCGAACTTGTATCTATTTTTTTACGATATTCAGTTCTCATCCATTTGCTACCCAGCGTGAATGCAAAATCAGTGCCGCCATAATTGAATCGGCTGGTATTTCTGATATTAATAGAATCGGATTGACTTTTTGCTTCACTCTTACCCAATACCCCCACTGAATGGCCTTGAAGACTTTGTTTACCATTGCTGGTACTCAGCATAACTTTGGTATCAACCAATTCAGTAAATGGCGTATAGTGATATTTCAAATAATAATCATTATTATCAATATGACGCTTGTTAAATTTATTATGGTAAAGACGACCGCTTAATTCCAGATCATGAAAATCATTCGGTTTAATATTGAGTTTTATCAATTGAGAATTTGGTTTTTGTTTAAATGTTTTGTTGGTACCAAACTCTTCACTGCTGATACCATCCGCATTTCGATAATGAGCTTCAATATTATGCCCACTAACAGCAAATAGTGCGCCTAAAGAACCTTCTGGGCTGAACGCCTGTGTTTTTCCTGCAAAAGCCATCATACCACTTCGACCGATACCATTATTACCATATGACCATTTAGTACGAACGCCCAAGTTATTACCTTCGAATATGACATCATCAACACCGATAGTACGGAAGTTAGCACTTCCAACTAAGGCATTAATAGAGTCAGCGTCATCCGCTTGCCCTCGTGAAATATCAACCCGAACAATAAAATTGGGATCAATCAAGGCACCAAACTGGCTATACGGCTGTGCACCATGTGCAAATTCACTGGGGGAAGAACCATAAAAGGTCTGACTAACACCATCCACCATCATATTAACGCGGCCAAAGCCACTTAAGCCACGGATATTAACACTCACAACCCCTTGCCCTTGGCTTGCATCCATCTGAGTATAAGTGCCTGGCAAGCTACGCAATATGCTATCTACGGATTCTAGTTTATTATCTTCCCCCACAGAGCTATAAGCCCCGGGTTTTTCCATGGCCTCAATCTGAGGAGAATTATGATTATCCTGAGAGCCTGAAACTTTCAGGCTACTGAATCGTATGACCTTCTCTTTTTTATCATCATTGCCATTTTCAGCATAAGCGATACCCTGAAGCCCAATCAGCATTGCGCTGGCTCCCGCTATTTTTGCCACAGTTTTCATTAATATATTATCCTAATATTGAAGAATATTTATTACCGCTCACATTGCTTCACAAATTTGTGTAATAAAACACCCAAGACGCTGATAAAATTATCAGCATCCTGAGTAATAATTAGCTATGCCAATCCAACTTCAAAATGCGTGTTATATTTCCCCGCACAGAGGGGGGAAATATAAGGCATCACTTCGTTTTGCGGATTGCAACTTGAAATTATTTTTTATTAATCGTTTAATTCTGGAAAATAAGTTTTAGCGTTATCTAACATTAATAAGAAACTATAATAAAAGGCAATATCATTCAGACGATTAAAACGTCCTGGTTTTCCACCATGCCCCGTATCCATATTAGTCTCTAACAATAACAGACTGTCGCCCTGTTTCATTTCCCTTAATTTCGCTACCCATTTTGCCGGCTCCCAATATTGCACTTGGGAATCATGCAAACCTGTCGTCACTAATAAATGAGGATAGCGTTGATGTTGAATATTGTCATAAGGGCTATAGAATTTCATACGGAAATAATCTTCTTTATTATTTGGATTACCCCACTCTTCATATTCACCCGTTGTTAATGGAATAGAGGGATCAAGCATGGTTGTCAAAACATCCACAAAAGGCACTTTTGCAATCACACCACGGTATAATTCTGGCGCCTGATTAATGACCGTCCCCATTAATAACCCCCCCGCGCTGCCACCTTCAGCATAAACGCGCTTGCTATTACCATATCCATCAGCAATCAAGGTCTTGGTCGCATCTATAAAATCGTGAAAACTGTTTAGCTTATTTTTGAGTTTCCCCTGCAAGTACCAATTTTTGCCCAAATCACCACCGCCGCGGACATGCACCAAGGCATAGACAAAGCCTCGATCCAGCAAACTCAGCAAGGCAGAACTAAAATAAGGATCCATGCTGATACCGTAAGAACCATAACCATAAATCAGGATCGGATTCTCACCTTTTTTAAACAAAGATTTGCGGTATACCAGAGAAACAGGAACTTCCACGCCATCACGAGCTTTCACCCAGATACGCTGGCTTTGATAGTTTTCTTTGTTGAATCCTTTTACTGTCTGCTGCTTCAACAATTCACGCTCATCCGTTTGCATATTCCATTGGAATACTGAACTTGGTGTTGTCATCGATGAATAGCTATAGCGTAAAACAGGGGTATCGGGTTCTGGGTTATAACCCAATGATGCCATATAGGCCGGATCATCGAATTGAACCCGTTTTTCCTGATGGGTTTTCCAGTCAATCTGGCGAATCGACGACAATCCTTTAGTGCGTTCCTGCACAACCAACCAATCGTTGAACAGGGCAAAATTTTCCAGATCGGTATTTTCCTGTGGGGCAATCACGGTTTCCCAAGGGGAATTAATGCTATCTGTCCGATACAAGCCAAACAATGGGTTTTCGTGATTAGAGCGGATATAGAACTGCCCACGAAAATGGTCTAGATCATATTCACGTTCAGCTTGACGAGCAGAAAAAACCTGCGGCTCTGATTGTGGGTGGTTAGCATCAATCAGTCGATATTCTGAACTCGTGTAACTGGTACTCGAAATCAAAATATAATCAAGTGAAGTGCTTTCCGCAATCGACAGATAGAAGCGTTCATCTTCCTCTTGATAGATCTTTTTATCTTGTTGGCTGTCAGTGCCATATTGGTGACGGAATAACTGATAAGGCAGCAATGTTTGTGGATCTCTGCGCACATAAAACAGCGTCTCGCCATCATTTGCCCACACAATATTGCCAGAAGTATTTTCTATGACGTGATTCTGCCAATCGGTATCACTGAAATTTTTAAATGAAATTTTGTAGTTACGGCGCCCTTGGGTATCTTCTGCCACCGCGATACGCTTATTATCCAATGAAACTGCAAAGCCACCAAGTTGATAAAACTTATGGCCTTTTGCCCGCTCATTACCATCAACCATGACCTGCCAATCAGTTGAATTATCGACTGGCTTGCGCTGATAGATTGGAAAATCTTTTCCTGCCTCATAAACAGTACGATAAATATACCCATTATAGGTATAAGGAACGGACTGATCCTCTTTGCTCATTCTATCAGCCATTTCTTTATAGAGGATTTCGCGCAATTCCTGGCCTGATTTCAGCCTCTCTTCGGCATATTGATTCTCAGCCGTTAAGTACTCAATGACGTTTTTATCCTGACGGTTGTCATCACGTAGCCAATAATAGTTATCAACACGCACATCCCCATGGCGTTCCATTTTGTGCGGCTGTTTTGCGGCCATAGGCGGCATCATATTTTCCTCCATTGCAGTAGTAGCAAAACTATAGCTCAACAAACTACCACTGAATAACAAACCAAGCATGACTCTTTTACCGCGCACGCCTCTACTGCACATCGTATTACTGCAAACTCTCTTTTTCTTATTCGACCTTTTCATATCTGGTGAAAACGCCGCCTTATGTTGTGACATGCCATTAACCCTGTATTTTTATTGAGATAAATAAAAATCTATCGGCAGTTCAACCGTAACACTGCCATTAGTTAAAACGACTTCAGGTGGCTTAGGTAAAGGCTGTGCCCTTTCCAACACCATCCTTGCTTCCCTGTCCAGTGAGTTAGTTCCTGAACGTCGAGTAAGTTCACTATTAATCACAACACCCAATGGGTTAACCGTAAACTTCACCATCGGCCGCCCTGTTCGTCTTCTTCTCTGGGCATCTTCTGGATATTTTTTATAGCGGTTTAAGTGTCCGGCGACCTCTGCCTGCCAAACGGCTTTGGCATCGGCAATAGCATCAGAATTGCTTTCATAGGATGCAGCAGTACGTGCAGTCACATTATCGGCCGTCGCATTACTGGTTGTTGGCGCGGCACTACTTTGGGATTTTTCACTTTCTTGCTCTTTTGCTTTCACTCGCTTAACAGGCTGAGTTTTCTTCGGTGCATCTTGTTCTTTCTTCTTTTTCTTCTGCTTATCCACCAACAACAGGGCATTTTCATTTACATCCAATTTTGGCATGTTAATTTCGTCAACTTTGCTCTCCTGCTGCTTACTGGCAACAGAGAGCTGCTGCTCAATGCCAATGGGTTGTTTTTGAGTTCTTTGTAGCGCTTCTGTCTGCGTTGACAGTTCCACCATCACCGCCGGCGGAGGAAGAAGCTCCTCAAGATCCACATCCTTTGGTTTGTAGACCAGCCATCCTACGAACAAGGCATGAAGTGTGATCGCAGCGAGAAAGGATTTCGCCACATGACCAGAGTGAGCATTTTGATACGTGGTGTACGTCAACATCTCTTATAGCACATTATGTCAATAATAAATGGAAATGAATGATAATCAATTCAATATATAAATGAAAACTATTTTTATTTGTTAATGAGTCACTTCCTTGTGATACTTACTCTTATTTGGTTATATTTTCACTGACTTTGGGGGTAAACCAGACAAAATCAGCATATTCACTGTCTAAGGAAACCCCTTCTTCCGCGATGACAAAGACAGCTATTTTTTCATTTGGCGCTATTTTTTTGACATGCTGAGGCACCCCCATGGCTTTTACCGCATGATATCCTCCGGCAACCAGTAAGGCAGGTGATGGAGCCTTCATCAATTGTTCTGCCATCCGTTGATCCCGCATTTGCTGAATCTTGGTCATACCAGAAAGAAGTTGTGGCTCTATATTTCCGCCGTGGGAATTTTTAATTGTGGCCTCAATCAGCTTTTTAACTTCATCAGAAACCAAGGAATTTTTATCTTCTGCATTATGATTTTTATACGCTTGTTCAATTTCGCTGCGATCCAAATTTGCGGCCAACAGAGGATAAGGTGCTCTCATCAGTTCCATAACTAAATCACCATACCATTTCCACGGCCAGCCCTGTTGCCATGCCAATAAATTCTGAACCCGCTCTTCCCTGACGATCGGATTACCCTGCAACCAGCTTTTCACCTTATTCACTTTTTCTTGCTGGTTTGGGTTAATCATTTCCAGTAATACAGAACCCTGAGGACGCTTTTGCCCAAGTTGTTGAACTAACCATAACTCGATTTGGTGATGGTAAGGATTGTCATGTTTTTCACCAACAATGACACGAGGGTAACTTGCCAATTGCTCCAGCAATTGATCTGGCGTGATTGCTTTGCCTGTTTTCATATCAAGCACCGCCCCCGCTTGCATCAACTCGTCAGAGAGAGTTTGTTGCGTTGTCTGAGAGCTATTTTGCGCGTTGTTTAGAGTGGCAGTACAACCAGCAAGAAAACAACCACCAAGCAGGAGAGAAGCCGTTAAAAAAGTCGATTTTATACGGGTAGATGTTTGCATAACTATTAGTCATTAAAAGAAAAATTGCCCGCATATTATAGATAATGAGAATTATTTACAAATTAAAAACCCTGTCAGACATAAGCCTGACAGGGTAGTTCACCGATTTATCCCAAATTCACGGTTAGAATAGGGAGTTATTTTTAGAGTGGATCTGTTTGTGCTTCAACCGCCGCCAACGCCACCATATTCACGATACGACGAACAGACGCAATCGGCGTCAGGATATGAACAGGCTTCGCAACTCCCATCAAAACAGGGCCAACTGTTACCCCCTCTGAACTGGTGACACGCAGCAAGTTATAACTGATACGAGCCGCTTCCATATTCGGCATAATTAACAGGTTTGCTGAGCCTTTCAACGGGCTGTCCGGCATGATATCGCGGCGGATACTTTCCACCAGCGCTGCATCACCGTGCATTTCACCATCAATTTCAAGCGATGGTGCTATTTGCTGAACCAATGCCAGTGTCTTACGCATTTTTTGTGCAGAATCACAATCAGAAGAGCCAAAACTTGAGCGTGATAATAAAGCGACTTTAGGTTCAATACCAAAACGACGAACCGTGTCAGCCGCCATCAGCGTGATTTCTGCCAACTCTTCTGGGCTTGGATCTTCATTAACATAAGTATCGGCAATGAACGTATTTCCCATCGGTAACATCAAAGCGTTCATGGCACCTGCGGTATGCACTCCCTGGCGGAAACCAAAGACATCTTTCACAACCTGATAATGCTCACTGTAGCTACCAACAGTGCCACAAATCAGGCCATCTGCTTCACCACGGTGTACCATGATTGCACCTATCAGGGTTGGATTACCAATCACTGCCCGACGTGCTTGCTCTTGCGAAACACCACGGCGTTTCATCATATGATAATATTCTTGCCAATATTCTTTGAAACGTGGATCATTTTCATTATTCACCACTTCAAAATCTTTACCCACTTCAATATGCAGCCCCTGCTTTTTAATCCGCATTTCAATAACGCCAGGTCGACCAATCAGGACAGGGAATGCCAGACCAAGGGAGACAAGCTCTTGGGTTGCATGCAGTACGCGAACATCTTCCCCTTCTGCCAATACAATTCGTTTTTTCTCTTTTTTGGCTTGGGAAAAGATTGGTTTCATAAATAAGTTAGTCTTATAGACAAACTCATTGAGTTTCTCAATATATGCCCCGAAATCGGTAATAGGTCGGGTTGCCACACCTGATTCCATCGCCGCTTTCGCTACCGCTGGTGCAATTTTTACAATCAAGCGAGGATCAAATGGTTTTGGAATGATGTAATCGGGGCCAAAGAACAGGTCTTGATCGCCATAAGCGGAAGCAACTTCCTGACTTTGTTCCGCCAGTGCAAGATCAGCAATGGCATGCACACAGGCAAGTTTCATCTCTTCATTGATGGTGGTGGCCCCAACATCCAATGCGCCACGGAAAATGAACGGGAAGCAAAGAACGTTATTCACCTGATTAGGGAAATCAGAACGGCCAGTACAAATAATTGCATCAGGGCGTACTGCTTTTGCCAATGGCGGCAAAATTTCTGGCTCTGGATTGGCTAATGCCATAATAAGCGGATCTTTTGCCATGGTTTTCACCATGTCTTGTGTCAATACGCCTGGCCCGGAACACCCCAGGAAAATATCAGCATCAGGGATCACATCTGCCAATGTGCGGCTGCCATTATCCTCAATAGCATAATCCGCCTTGGTCTTCTCCATGTTCTCTTCGCGGCCACGATAAATAACCCCTTTTGAGTCACAGACGACAATATTTTCACGTTTCAAACCTAATGCTACCAGCAGGTTCATACAGGCAATTGAGGCGGCGCCAGCCCCCGATACCACCATGCGCACTTTGCCAATATCTTTATTAACTACCCGCAATCCATTCAGCACGGCGGCGGTACAGATAATGGCTGTACCATGTTGATCATCGTGGAACACCGGAATTTTCATGCGCTCACGGAGTTTCTGCTCAATATAGAAACACTCCGGTGCTTTAATATCTTCGAGGTTGATTCCACCAAAAGTGGGTTCCAGCGCTGCGATGATATCAATCAATTTATCAGGATTGGATTCATCCACTTCGATGTCAAAAACATCAATACCAGAGAATTTCTTAAATAAAACGCCCTTCCCTTCCATAACAGGTTTACCGGCTAATGCACCGATATTCCCCAACCCTAAAACAGCGCTGCCGTTAGAGATAACCGCAACAAGATTGCCACGTGCAGTATATTTATAAGCCGCCAAAGGATCTTCTGCTATTTCAAGGCAAGGTGCAGCAACACCCGGTGAGTATGCCAATGCCAAATCACGTTGTGTTGCCAGTGGCTTGGTTGGTGTAACCGTAATTTTTCCCGGTTGTGGAAACTCATGAAAATCAAGAGCGCTTTGTTTTAATTTTTCATCCATCATCAGATCCTTTACGCGTCATGTCTTAGTGAAAACCGTTCCAGTATAATAGTTACGGGAGGTTAAATCATGATGTCAGCAGCATTTTGTTCATAATCCTTAAAATTAAGGCGCAAAAAACAAACAAATAATGACTTTACGTTAATCAATATTTATATACCAATCTAACTTCAAGATGCGTGTGATTTTTCCTCACTTCGCGAGGAGAAATCAGGTTTCATAGCATGTTGTAAATTGCTACTTGAAGTTTAATGCGTATAAATATTATCTTAATGATACCCACATAGAGGTATTTCATCCCAAATTAGCAACCTGATAAATTAATTAAAGATGAATTTTTAAATTAATATTTAAAATAAGTTTACAAAAACAAAACTTAATCTATAAAATATTCATCCAAATTTATTTGGAAAATTATTAGCAATTAAGGAAACACATTTTCTTATGAAAGTAAATTTCATCTGAGTGGTTAAACCTGTTTGCGCCATTTCTATTTTTATATCAGGATATATTTCCAGAATCTCATTAATGATGATTCAATATACTCCATAAAAATCACACAGCAATTTAACATAAAGCAGAAATCTGTCTTTTATGTTTTATTAAACATAAATCTGCATTTCTATATGGGAGAAAGAATATGCATAATCATTCAGTCATGATAGTTGATGATCATCCTATCATTCGTCACGGCTTAAAAGGGTTGATTGAATTAGAACGAGAACTCATTGTGACTGCCGAAACTGGCAATGGCGAAGACGCAATTAATATCGCTTGCCAAATAAAGCCTGACATTATTCTGATAGATTTGAAAATCAATGGTCTTTCAGGGATTGATACGATTAAATCTCTCCGCCGCAAAGGGCTTGATTCCTATATCTTGGTACTTTCCGATTCAGATCACAGAAGTGATATTTACGACGCCGTTGATGCCGGTGCGAATGGTTATTTATTAAAAGATATCGAGCTTACCTCTCTATTGAACAACATAAAAAAAGCCATTGATGGTCATGCTGTGTTCAGTGAAAAAGTCCATCAATATTTATCCACTCGCCATCTTTATGTTGATCCGTTATCAAAATTAACCAAACGTGAATTAGATGTTTTAAAAGAAATTGCAGAAGGGATGACAAATAAAGAAATTGCTGATTTCCTTTTTATTTCAGAAGAAACGGTGAAAGTTCACACCCGTAACTTATTGAAAAAACTTAAATCACGTTCCCGTCTCGAAGCCACTATCATCTATCTAAAACACAGAAAAACAGAGTTCATTTAACATTGGCTTGTTGCTTAACGCCCCAATACGAAACACAATTTCCCTCATTTTTACCGATGGGGAAATTGTGAGTTATCAAGAATTATAAATTAATTAGGAACAAATTAATTTTGCATATAATAAATAAGGATATTATCTATAAATTTATTGTTTGAAATACAGGCAACCCGCTTTTGTCGATAATTTAAACACCCGTAACGTCAATGTCAGGAAAAAGCCGGCAGAAAGTATGCGCAAAAACGCGTTATCTGGATAAAATAGCCAATTTCCCGCATTATGTCGGATATGTTGAACAAGACAAAATCAAGGCTCTCACCATGTCAAATACCCCTTTTCATTCAGATACCCTTTCTCACAAAATAGCCATTCTCTACGGTATCAAAAACTGCGATACCATAAAAAAAGCGCGTCGTTGGTTAGACGATCAAAAAATACCTTATCAATTCCATGATTATCGGGTTGATGGTCTATCCCCTGAATTACTTCAATCATTTATTGAGCAAGTTGGCTGGGAATCGCTCCTGAATACCCGTGGCACAACATGGCGTAAATTGCCCGATGAGCAAAAAGCCACGATTAACAATGCTGATGCTGCCAAGGCACTCATGCTGGAGCACCCTTCAATCATAAAACGCCCTCTATTGGTTTCAGGAACAGAAAAGTACTTACTCGGTTTCAAAGCAGAACAATATCAACAATTTTTCTCGCATGACTAGATGAGGAGAGCATCATGACTTGTCCGGTAATTGACCTTGCTCAGCAGTTAATCAAGCGTTCGTCTGTCAGCCCAGATGATCAAGGTTGTCAGGAACTGCTTATCCAGCGCCTGCAAGACATCGGTTTCACAATAGAACGAATGCCTTTTGGCGATACCCAAAACTTTTGGGCTTATCGTGGCACCGGAGTGACTTTTGCTCTTGCTGGACACACCGATGTTGTCCCTGCTGGCGATATCTCACAATGGCAAACCCCGCCCTTCGAACCTTCTATCCGTGATGGAATGCTGTATGGCCGTGGCGCCGCAGATATGAAAGGCTCCCTGGCGGCAATGGTGGTTGCCGCTGAACGTTTTGTCGCAGAAAATCCTGCGCATAAAGGTCGTCTGGCTTTTCTGATCACCTCCGACGAAGAGGCCAAAGCCACCAATGGTACAGTTAAGGTGGTTGAAGCGTTAATGTCCCGCCATGAACGTTTGGATTATTGCCTGGTGGGTGAACCATCCAGCCAGAAATACCTTGGAGATATGATCAAAAATGGACGACGGGGATCACTCACTGCCAGCTTAACTATCTTTGGCACCCAAGGGCATGTTGCTTATCCACAGTTAGCAGATAATCCTATCCATCGTTCAATGCCTTTTCTGCAAGAACTCGTCAATACTCAGTGGGACAACGGCAATGCATTTTTCCCTGCCACAAGTATGCAAATCGCCAATATTCAGGCAGGAACCGGCAGTAATAACATTATTCCTGGTAAACTATGGGTGCAATTTAATTTCCGTTTCAGCACTGAACTGACAGATAGCGAGATCCGCCAACAGGTTGAAGATATGCTGAAAAAGCATCATCTAACATATGAGATTGATTGGTGGTTATCAGGACAGCCTTTCCTGACCTGCAAAGGGGAGCTTGTTGATACTGTAGTGGGATCCATTGAGCACTATTGTGGTTATAAACCCGAGCTATCAACCAGTGGCGGTACATCAGATGGGCGTTTTATTGCCAGAATGGGAGCTCAGGTTGTGGAATTGGGACCAATTAATGCCACCATCCATAAAACCAATGAATGTGTCAAAGTAACTGATTTACAAACATTGAGCCTGATTTATCAACGTATCATGGAGCAATTAATCCAATGATGACACCTGAAGCTTTGACCGGCCTGTCCACGGAGCACCTAGTTACGCTGACCGGCAATCACCGTTTGCAGTTTAATGCCACCAAAGCGTTTCTTGCCATGCAAAAAGCCGCTGCCAAAGCAGGTTTTAAGCTGCAACCTGCCAGTTCGTTCCGCGATTTCACCCGCCAACAAACTATCTGGAATGAAAAATTCCGCGGTCAGCGGCCAGTATTAGATGAAAATAGCCAACCCCTTGATATCTCGAAAATGGATGAAGGGGAACGTTGTAAAGCCATTCTTCGTTGGTCAGCCTTGCCAGGAGCAAGCCGCCATCATTGGGGTACGGAGCTGGATATTTATGATCCCTTTCTGCTACCAGAAAGTAAAAAATTGCAGCTAGAACCGTGGGAGTATGAAAATGGCGGATACTTTGAGCCATTAACCCATTGGCTGACAGAAAACATGTCCCAATATGATTTCTACCGTCCTTTTACACGCCACGATGCTGGTGTAGCTTATGAACCGTGGCATATCAGCTACTGGCCATCATCCCATGAAGCCGAAAATTTATTCGACGAATACGTTCTATTGAGTGCCTGGGAAGAACGTGATATTGCCGGCATAAACTGGTTAAAAACCAATCTGTCCTATATATTTGAAAAATACATCAGGATAATAGATTAAGAAAACGATAAATCAGGAAAATAACAGGACAGTAAAATGGCTGGTTATGAAAATAATTAGCAGATATATCAATCTAACTTCAAGATGCGCTTTATATCTCCCCGCTATGCGGGGAGATATAAACAATCACATTGATTTGCAAGCTGCAACTTAAGGTATAGAAATAATCCATTAGGCTCCTGAGCCTCATGGAAGAGGTTCTAAACACTCTGAGGAAAATACCATGCAATGGTTGATAGATTATTGGTGGATTGTTCTGTTAGTACTCGTCGGCATTATTGTTAATGCAGTAAAAGCACTAAGCCGCGTCGATAAGAAATCTTTCTTAGATAACAAACCCGAATTGCCCCCGCACCGAGATCTTAATGCTCAATGGGATGATGAGGATGATTGGCCGCAGCGGGATCGTAAGAAATAACCCAATCTTTCCAGTGCTTGGCAAGTATTTTATCGATGCTTGCCAATGCATCAGCAGCCTCTTCACGCCACTGTTTTAATAAGGCCTTACGGCCATTTAACGATAAGTCGCTAACACATTGTTCGATACTTAGCCGCTGTTGAAGATGCTTTCTCAGTGCAGGCAAGCTCAAGCTGTTCTTCAACAGCAATCTCTGTAATGCAAAATAAGACGCTGACAAAGGACGATGAGCAAATGCAAATCCAGCCAACTCCTGCCAATCACTGTCATTGAGTTGTTCGTCACTATCATGCTCAACCGGCAAGGCAAAGCCGAGTAACGATTCCAACCCTTTGGCATCTCTGGCTAATCGCTGTTGTGCGAGTTGGGTAAATCGTTCTCCCTGCTCACTCAAAGGCAAAACAGCCATTGCGGTATAACAACCACTGCTTGCTTCTCGGTAAGTTCCCATTCTCACCAGGCGAAAACCACACTTTTGCCAAAGAGCCCACAAATCAGCGGTATAACCAAAACTGATAGAGAGGAAATCCAGCTTTTGTTTACTGGCTTCCTGACATTGTTGAATTATCAAATGTTGTGCGATACCACGACGGCGATATTGAGCCTGCACAGCAATACGGCTGATTCGCTGTGATCGTAAAGTTGCTGCCTGCGGAAAACCGCCATGTGCCGCCAGGGATTGAGCCACTAAATTACCTCTTGGCCGCCGACGTCCTGCCCAGATTTCATGTGCCAATGTTTGTGACAAACCGCCTTCGTTCACCATCCACAAAGCACCAATCAATCGTTGATCATGTTTTGGCGCACCAGAAAGGGCTGCCAAAAATGTCATTCCGTTACCATCCATTAATCGCCGCAGATCAAGGGGAGAGGTTCGGTAATGTGCGCTGGTTAATAAGCCATAAAATTGGCGCAGTAATGTGGAGTGTTGTAGCCATTCAGGCTGACAGATCGCGTGAAAATGTAATTCTTCTGCGTTTAATCGTGTGTCATAAACGAACGATTTATCATCGAATAACAGCGCACTATCCAGCCACGCTTCCAATGGATCATTTTCAGCCCAGCGCATAGGGGTTTTCAATTCACGAATATGGCAGTCAGGCAATTCAGCACAAAGTTTTAATAAAAAACCACGTCCTGTTCCCTCATAACCCTGAACGGTTGAAGTCAACAATACCCGTGGAAAATGGCGAACTAATTCGGCTAATTGTGGCGTTGGGATCGCGGCTGCTTCGTCAATCAATAACCAATCAGCATCGCTTTTATTTTCCGGTTGGCCTTTTTTCGCTCGGCAATATTTCAACAAATTGTCAACTGACCAAAAAGGCGTTTCTTGCTCCAACGATTTCTGTTCACCAGAATCTGTGATAGCGGAGTAACGTCGAATAACTTCTGTGGTTATTTTGGCAGGGGCACATAACCAGCATTTCCCCTGCCAATATCGCACTAACATTCCTGCCAGAGCCGATTTTCCCCGTCCCCGTGGTGCGGTAATCACCCAAATGCCTCGTGTGGCCTGTAACAATTCGTCAAGAATAGATTGCTGGCTTACCGTAGGCTTGCCATCAGGCATCTGCCACGCTCCGGTTGCAGGCAATGGTGATATCTGAGATAGCTGCAAAGGTATTTCCTGACGCCATAATAATACTTCAGGAAAGGCGAGGATTTGCTGCTGAATATGACGAATAAAATGAGGTGTTGAAATAACATCTGCCGATTCATTCCAGCGCAAACTATCTTCATCAGGCTGTTCGGGCCATTGTGACCAGGCTGGTACGCGCATGACCAACCAGCTTCCCGCTTTTAGTGTGCCAGCCAGTATCGCCAATGCTTCAGCATTAACGCCTTGAGTCGCATCAAAAACACCATGCAAGAATTCTCGACCAAGTAAGCTGACAGCTTTTGTTGGTTCAATAGCACCCGACACATGGGCTGAAACCGTTAACCAGTCCCCTTGAAACTGTTTCGTTAGCTGATTGACAATCCATTCACTCCATTGCGGATCACCACTCAAAACAACTAAACGGCGCTGTCCCTGTTGTTGCATCTGTGCCTGTAACATGGCCCATACGCTATACATAATACGAACTATCCATAAAGTGATATCTGGTGGTTAAAATGGCTACCTGCATGGTCATGATCTACCAATCATAAGTGATAAAATGCCAGCGGCAATCAGAGGGCCTACCGGAACTCCCTTAAATAGGGCCACGCCCAATACAGTGCCGACCAATAACCCAGCCACGGTAGAAGGCTGACCAGACATCAGAGCCACACCACGGCTTCCCAGCCATGACACCAGGACACCCACAACAATAGCCAGCAGTGATTTCCAATTTAAGAAAGAGCTAAAAATTTCCTGTGCGGAGATTTTCCCGCTTGCGATAGGTGCCATGACTCCTACAGTCAGAATCAGGATACCTATCGTCAAGCCGTACTTTTCCACCCAAGGGAAAAACGGATTCAACGGCGTAATACGAATTACCAATAGAAATAACATGGCAAGTGTCACTGTCATGTTATGGCTGATGATGCCAAGCCCGGCAAGCACGAGCAAAATAAGTAAAGTAGGATCGATATGACTCATGAGTTTTTATTTCCTGTAAACTCCGATAGAACAATGTTTGATTGTTTTTAGGCCAGGCAATATAAATTCTGGCATGAAAAAGATGATAACTTAAAATTTTTGCACTTAATCAAAAATATTCATAAAGGGCTATCCCAAAATTGGGTAATAGCACAACAATGGGTAGTTTGTTAACATCCTTGCTTTAAACAATCACATTGATAAATAATTAGCCAAATAAACCAAGATACAACCTCTGTTTCTTGATAGTTAACCTTTTAAACACCAACACCTTTTACCAAGGGAAATGCAGAAAGGTTGTAAGCAGTGCCTTGCAGCTCATATGCGTGCGTATAAGCGATATGAATATGAAAAAATTAACCTCTTCCATGATAATCTGTCTCTCTTTAGCGGGTTGCACCACTCAATGGGTCCCTGCAAGTAGTAATCCTGTTCCTTTCAGTGAAGCAAAAGTTGAATGCAGATTATCAGCATTACAACAATTTCCTATCAAAAATGAAGTCGCCCAAAGATCAACACTGAAAATGGTGCAGCAACCTTGTTTCAATAAAGAGCAATGTGGAAAAAACGGTTACTACAGTCACAATGTTCCCATGATCGAAAGCTATGTGACGGATGTCAACGAGGGTTCCAGAAGCGAATTTTATTACGGCTGTATGCACCAAAAAGGCTGGAAGCAAATAACCAAATCCCTACTTTAAAGTTTATCCAACCTGCAAGACCGTGACAGGATGCCCTTTTGATTATTGGAGCATCCTGCCTATTTTATATTATATTTTTTAAGTAATCGTTTGCGTCACTAGTCCAAAATAACACCAATACGGCGTGCAACTTCCTCATACGCTTCGATCAAGCCACCGAGACTTTGGCGAAAACGATCTTTATCCATTTTATCCATCGTCTGTTTGTCCCATAAACGGCTACCATCCGGTGAAAACTCATCCCCCAAGATGACCTTGCCCTTGAACAAACCAAATTCCAACTTAAAATCCACCAGAATCAAGCCCGCATCATCAAACAGTTTACTCAATACTTCATTGGCCTTGTAGCTCAGACGTTTCATCTCAGCTAAGTGCGCTTTGCTCACCCAACCGAATGTCTCACAGTAGGACTCATTAACCATGGGATCGTGTTTGGCATCATCTTTCAGAAACAGGTCAAACAGTGGCGGATTAAGCACCATTCCCTCTTCCACTCCCAAACGCTTCACAAGGGAGCCTGCGGCACGGTTACGAATAACACATTCAACAGGCACCATATCCAGTTTTTTCACCAAGGATTCATTATCTGACAACAGTTGTTCCATTTGCGTCGGAATGCCCGCTTCTTCCAGTTTACTCATGATGAAATGATTGAATTTATTATTCACCATTCCCTTGCGATCGAACTGTTCAATGCGTTCACCATCCAATGCTGATGTATCATTACGGAATTCCAGCACAAGTAAGTCAGGATTGTCAGTGGCATACACTGTTTTTGCCTTTCCACGATACAACTCAGCTTTTTTCTGCATTTTACACTCCAGAAATATAACGTCTTTAAACGTAACTAATTAAACAAAAAACGCATCCAAAATATAAAAGGGGCCTAAGCCCCTTTTATAGATATTACTTATCCTTGGATTGGCTAAACGCAGCTTCCAGCGCAGCCACCATTTGATCATTTTCAGATTGAGTCAGCGGTTTACCTTTGTCGCTGATAAATTGCAGGCTGCTTCGGTTATCCAAATCACCCACCTGTAACTTATAATTTCCTCCGTGGATGGAAGGTGCTTCAACTCCCAGCGCTTTCCAGTCAGAAGAACTACGTTCTTCATAAGTCACCGCTATCGCTCCGGTAGAACGAGTACGATCCGTGACTTGCATACCGATGCTTTCCAACACGTATGGCAATCTGTTCCAGACGATGTTGTATGGTGCCCGCACGATAATTTGCGGTAATCCGGTATTATCACTGCCACTTTGTACCGATAGTGGGCCTGAATTTTTAGTGCTGCTCAGGCTCGCTGCTTCTTGCTGTTGGCTTAAGTCACTCGCCAATTTATTGAGCATCACGATGTTATAACGCTGGATTTGTATCGGATCGGTAATTTCCTTTTCTCCCTGTTTCAAACCTTCGTTCGCAACAGATAATGCTATTTGGTAATCCTGTTTGGTCACTGAAATACGGTAACGCCCCTGATAAGGAACATTTTCATCCGCCCTTTGCCATGTAATCCAATCTGTCGTCAACGTTTGTGCAGCATCATCTTTCTGGCTGATCTTATACCCTTTTTCTGCCAACAGATTGTTTATCTGAGACCATAAGTTACTGTATTCAGGAGTATTTTCAAGCAACAATTTACTGCTGTTAGCACTATTTTCAACGCGGGAACCCGTCAACAATGCAAGAGCTTGCAACGGAGGACGGATATCCAAATCTTTACCCACAGCCTCCGTTATCGTCGTTGTCGGAAGATTATACTCCCCATTTTGCAGTGGTAATGTCATGCCCGCAGGGACGTTCAATAATTTCAGTGGAGGTGCATCAAGATAGGATTGATCCCCGCTTACCTGACGTTTATAGCGCTGATCGCTGGAGCAGGCAGCTAAAAAAACGACCAATGACAGTCCAGCAATCTTCATGATCTTCGATTTTTGCAATAATGTTGCCATTAAAATTCCCTAAAATTTTACAGTAATCCAGCTATTTTCAAGGCCCTACCAACTGGAATTTGCCCTTCCTGCGTTAGCGGAACCATTGGCAAACGCAATGTATCATCGGCAATCAACCCCAATTGACGGCAAGCCCACTTAACTGGTGTCGGGCTAGGTTCAACAAATAATTGATGATGCAATTCCATCAGTCGGCTGTTCAGTTCACGAGCTTGCAAAAATTCACCTTGCTCAGCCAATTCACACACTTGCGCCATTTCTGCTGCCGCAACATTTGCCGTGACAGAAATAACGCCTTTACCACCAAGCTGCATGAAATCGACAAAACTTGCATCATCACCACTCAGAAGAATGAAATCTTCATCACTAACCAATTCTTGGATCTGACTAACACGACTTAAGTTCCCTGTCGCTTCCTTAAGCGCAACAATATTTTTCAGTTTCGCTAAACGGGCAACAGTCGGTGGCAATAAATCACATCCGGTACGAGATGGCACATTATACAGAATTTGTGGTAAGTCAGTATTCTCAGCGATTGCCTGATAGTGCAAATACAAACCTTCCTGTGAGGGTCTATTATAATAAGGTGTGACTGACAGGCAACCCACAACCCCCGTATTTTCGAAACGGTTGGTCAGAGAGATAGCTTCTGCTGTCGCATTTGCTCCTGTTCCTGCAATCACCGGAATACGCCCATCAGCTATTTCCAGTGTTGTCAGTACAACATCAACGTGCTCGTCGTGGTTAAGTGTTGCACACTCCCCCGTTGTCCCAACAGACACAATAGCAGATGTGCCACTGGCGATATGATAATCAACCAATTTTTTCAAACTGGCCTTATCAATCTGACCAGCTGAGTCCATCGGAGTGATCAATGCAACTATACTGCCTGTAAAACCAGAATGATGACTTACCATTGCCATTTCCCCTTAATTAGACTTAAAACTGCAAATGAGAGGTTCATGGTACTTTCTTGCTATACAGAAGAAAACTCTTTAACCACGCGATTTCAATGAATTTTGTTAATATCAAGTGTAGCCGATTAAACATAAATTATAATTTTGCTTCCTTAACAAAGGCGATTGACCTTCTCCTGATCATTTTTTATGTTAAAACACAACATACACAGCAAACACCAACTAAAATTAAAGGAAAATCGCTTTGCCAACATCAGAACAGCATTTTTTAGTGATCACAGCCCTAGGTACCGATCGTCCCGGCATCGTCAATACCATTACTCGCCTCGTCAGCACATGCGGCTGCAATATTGAAGACAGCCGTTTAGCTATGTTTGGTGAAGAATTTACTTTTATCATGTTGCTATCTGGTAGCTGGAACGCCGTGACTCTGATCGAATCTACTTTGCCACAAAAAGGCGCAGAACTTGAATTACTCATAGTGATGAAACGTACCCGATGCGGTGTCCAGAAAACATTTCCTTCTACCATCACCGTTAAGGTAGACGTAGTTGATTCACCGGGAATTGTTGAGCGTTTTACCAGTTTATTCACAGCCCAAGATCTTAATATCGCGGAACTGGTATCAAAAACTCGCCCCGCCGAAGGAAATCACCCTGCTCGTCTGCAAATCCAAATCACTGGGCACAACCCAATTGATGATAATGGCACGATATTTAAAGAAAACTTTCATCACCTATGTACAGAATTAAATGCACAAGGCAGTATTATTGTACAGGATCATTTAAATCAAAACGATTAAACGGAGAATAAGTGATGAGTCCATTGAAAGCCGGAGACAAGGCCCCACAATTCAGCCTTCCTGACCAAGATGGCGAACCCATTAAGTTATCTGACTTCAAAGGTCAACGTGTTTTAGTTTATTTTTATCCCAAAGCAATGACACCAGGCTGCACAACCCAAGCCTGCGGCTTACGTGATGTTATGGATGAGCTAAAAAACGCCAATGTTGAAGTCTTGGGTATCAGCACAGATGCACCTGAAAAGCTATCCCGCTTTGTAGAAAAAGAGATGCTGAATTTCACGCTGCTTTCTGATATTGACCACCAAGTTGCCGAACAGTTTGGTGTTTGGGGAGAAAAGCAGTTTATGGGAAAAATCTATGACGGGATTCACCGCATCAGTTTTTTAATTAACCCACAAGGTGAGATTGAACACGTTTTTAATAAATTCAAAACCAGTGATCATCATCAAGTTGTACTGGATTACCTAAACCAACATTAATTATCGGTATATACCAATCTAACTTCAAGATGCGTGTGATATCTCCCCGCGAAGCGGGGAGATATCAGGTTTCATAGGGTGTTGTTATTGACAATATTGGTTGTTATCATTCTTTTTCTTCCGGCCAGGCATGAATCACTGCTTTGATTAATGTAGCAAGTGGAATAGCAAAGAAAACACCCCAAAACCCCCATAATCCACCAAAAATAATGACAGAAAGGATGATAACAAGTGGATGAAGATTGACAGCTTCCGAAAATAAGATTGGCACAAGCAGGTTACCATCTAACCCCTGCACCACCAGATACGCGACAAACAACCCCCAGAAATCAGCCCCAATCCCCCATTGAAACAGCGCCACAACAATAACTGGAAGGGTAACAAGTACGGTACCGATATAAGGAGCGAGTACAGATAAACCGACCAAGACCGCAAGCAACAGCGAATAGTGTAATCCAAAGAAGGCAAATACAGCATATGTGCAGATAGTCAGTATAACCATTTCGGTCACTTTACCACGGATATAATTGGTAATCTGCTGGTTCATTTCACGCCATACTTTCCCCGCCAAACTACGATTACGTGGCAATACACGCCGCAATGCGGCCACTATTTTGTCTTTATCTTTCAATAGAAAGAACACCATCAAAGGAACAAGGATCAGATAAATCGCCAGAGTCAATAATCCAATCAACGAGGCAACCGAAAACTTAAAAACGGACTCACCCGCCAAAGAGAGTTTGCTACGCAGATTAGCAGCAACCATATCGATAATGCCGGCATCAACCAGCGCCGGATAACGGGAAGGAAAAGTAAGCGCGTACTCATTAAATCGATTAATCATATTGGGAAGATCAGAAAATAAGTTTAAACCTTGCTGCCAGACGGTTGGGGCTACAATCAAGATCATCAACGCACTGATTCCCATAAATAGGGTTAATACAATAGCAACAGAAAATGTCCGGCTACATCCCAATTTGCCTAATTGTGTCGTAGGCCACTCCAACAAATAAGCCAATACAATAGCTGCCAGGGCAGGCGCCAGAATGCCATTAAAAAAGTAGATGATCCCAAAACCAACTAATAAAATAATTGATAATGCAACAACTTGCGGATCTGCGAAACGACGACGATACCATTGCATGATCATATCCAACATAATTACAACTCCTTTGCGATAATACTTAATGAGCATTTTTCACTAAAATTTATTATGATTAATCGTTTTAAGGTACTCTTTTATCATAAAAGTATTCATGAAATTGATAGCTAAAATGGAGCACACTATTTTATGAGAATCGCTTTATGAGAAAAACACCCAGAAAATCTTTGATAACTATCTTTATCAGCCTACTGTTATTAGGGGGTCCTCCTGTATTCTCTGCACCCGCTGAAGATTCACTCCCTGATATCGGCACTACAGCGGGAGCAACTCTTAGCATCAATCAGGAAATGGCTATGGGTGATTTATATATGCGCTCGATAAGAGCCCAAGCTCCTCTGATTTATGATCCACTGCTAACTCAATACATTAATCAGTTAGGCCAAAAATTAGTCACCCATGCCGATTCAGTCAAAACGCCTTTTCATTTCTATCTGGTAGACAACCCCAATATTAATGCCCTTGCATTTTTCGGTGGTAATGTTGTTCTTCATTCGGGTCTGTTTCGCTATAGCAATAATGAAAGTGAACTAGCCTCTGTCATGGCTCATGAGATTTCCCATGTTACCCAACGACATTTAGCACGATGGATAGAAGAACAAAAACGTACCAGCCCGCTGGCATGGACCAGTACACTAGGCTCTATTTTGCTTATGATAGCCAATCCACAAGCTGGCATGGCCGCACTCAGCGGCACACTGGCAGGCGTCCAACAAGGCATGATCAGTTTTACCCAATCCAATGAGCAAGAAGCTGATCGAATTGGAATGCAAACGCTCAGTCGTGCGGGATTTGATCCACACGGTATGCCTGATTTTATGCAAGTGCTGGTTGATCAATCGCGCTATAGCTCCAAGCTACCGGAAATGCTATATACTCACCCATTACCTGCCAGCCGTCTGGCTGACGCCCGTAATCGGGCCAATCAATATTCCACTAAAGCCGTTTCAGAGTCTCAGGATTTTCTGTTCGCCCGTGTCCGTATTCTCACCATGTATTCAACTGATCAACGTCCCTACATTGATCAATGGCTAAAGAAATATAGCCAGGGTACCGCCAAAGAACAGCTGGCTGCTGCCTATGGACGCGCTATTTTGCTTTCTGGTGATAAGAAGTATACCGAAGCCAAAGCAATACTCTCTCCATTGCTAGATAAGCAACCGGATAACATTTGGTTTATTGATACAATGACTGATATTGATATCGGGCAAAAACAGTCTGCCAACGCCATCGCTCGCTTGCAGGATGCACTCAAAAGACTGAAAAATAATCCAATATTACAGATTAACCTCGCAAATGCCTATTTTATGGATAAAAAGTATTCTCAGGCATCACAACTTTTGTTTCGTTATACTTTCAATCATCCTGACGATCTTAATGGCTGGATACTATTAAGAAAAACTGCCGGAGCGCAAGGGAAACACAATGATGAACTAGCCGCCTATGCGGAAATCATGGCATTGCAAGGTAATTTTTCCTCCGCAATAGAGCAACTTAGCAAAGCCAGTGCGTTGGCTAAATTGGGTAGTTATGAACAAGAGCGATATGATGCCCGTATTGATCAATTACGCCAACTGCAACAAAGTTATGACCAATATAAATAATGAGGGATTTTTACATGCAAAATCTTGACTCACGAAAAGTGACTTTTTACCACAATCCCCGCTGCTCAAAGAGCCGTGAAGCCCTTAAGCTAATTGAAGAACTCGGTATTACACCGGAAATCATTCACTACCTTGATACTCCACCTACAGCAAAACAGTTGGCTGTACTATTACAACAGCTCGGTTTCAAAGATGCCCGTCAATTAATGCGTACTAAAGAAGATCTCTACAAGGCATTGAATCTGGACGATGCCACATTATCCCAAGATGCATTGCTCCAGGCGATGGCTGAAAATCCTAAATTGATAGAACGCCCAATTGTTGTTGTCGGTGATAAAGCCCGTTTGGGACGTCCTCCTGAGCAGGTTAAAGAAATTCTGCTGTAACAATGTCTTAATAAAAAAGTGATAGGAATATACGCATCTTGACGTTAGATAGGTATATATTTTCTATCACTTTTTTATTCTAATCTCATTTTCTTACTGTTTTATTCACTCAAAGCTCAAGGATATCCTTAACAAACGGGATCGTTAGTTTGCGTTGTGCCACAATGGAAGCCCGATCAAGCTCATCCAAGGTCCTGAACAATGTTTGCATTTCCCTGTCAAGCCGCTTTAACACAAAACGCCCCACATCCTCAGGTAATTCAAAACCCCGTAATTTTGCCCGCAGTTGCAATGCCTGAATTTTCTCATCATCCGACAGAGGCTGTAATTTGTAAATTTGCCCCCAATCCAAACGAGATGCCAAATCCGGCAGTGTCAGGTTAATTTGCCGTGGAGGACGATCACCTGTGATTAAAAGACAGGTTCGGCCAATTTCTACAATGCGGTTGTAAAGATTGAAAATCGCCATCTCCCATTCCTGATCACCAGCAATACATTCAATATTATCGATGCATACTAATGATAAATGTTCCATACCATCAAGCACTTCAGGGACAAAATAGGCGCGCTTATCCAGTGGTACATACCCTACAGCTTCTCCCTGTTGGGACAATTCGGCACAGGCTGCGTGAAGCAAATGGCTCTTACCCCCGCCATCGCGGGACCAGAAATAGATATAACTGCCGTGTGACTGACTTATAGCCAATTTTATTGCAGCTAATAAGGAGGTATTCTCACCTGCAAAGAAACTGGCAAAAGTTTCATCATCGGGCAAATATAATGGTAGTGAAAGCTGCGACGGTGTATTCAGAAGCACCTCAAACAGAATGGATAACGAACAGTGCTAAGTCTACCACAAAAAGCCGCTATAAATGAAACGAATGCTTGGTTTAAAACAGGAGATTATCATCAAAGCATATTTCCCCATAAAATGGATAGTTTACGACCAGTAACAAAACCATTTCTTTCGCAAGCCAGAAATAACCGAGAATAAAAATTCTTATATTTGACAATTCCATACTATACCAATCTAACTTCAAAATGCGTGTGATTTCTTCCCGCTTTGCGGGAAGAAATCAGGTTTTATAGAGTGTTGTAAATTGCGATTTGAAGTTTAATGCGTATATTAATAACCCAATATTGCCAATAATAAAAATTGCTGTATTGCTAAAGATGTTAACTTATCCCTCTCAACTTATTTTCAATAAAGTTTAATGACAGAGATTATTTGTAAAGGAAAAAATTATCATTATATACCAATCCAACTTCAAGTTACGGCTTGTAAATCAATGTGATTGTTTATATCTCCCCGCTTCGCGGGGAGATATAAGACGCATCTTGAAAGGCAATTGGTATATACGTATTTAAACTTTAAGTTGCAATTTACAACACGATATGAAACTTGATTTCTCCTCACTTCGTGAGGAGAAATCACACGCATCTTATTAAAGTTGGATTGGTAAAAATGATAGGGAAAATAATTTTTAACATAGAAAGGGCCTTAGAAAAAACCCTTTCCAATAAATTTCATTAATGTCTTTTATTCTGCCACTTCACTCTTTTTATCATTTCTGATTGATTCCACAGAAGCGTTAATATACGGTTCTTCTGGCCGGATAAAGCTGATAAGTTTAAAAAACAGGCTTAAGCCAATCCCCGCAACAGTTGCAAGCGCCATTCCTTTCAATTCTGCTGCACCAATCTGAATTTTTGCTCCACTGACACCAATAATCAGAATAATGGAAGTCAGAATCAAGTTCTGTGCCTTACTGTAATCCACTTTCGAATCAATCAAAACTCGAATACCTGATGCACCAATCACACCATACAGTAACAGGGAAACACCGCCCATCACTGGAATTGGGATCATTTGGATCGCTGCCGCCAATTTACCAACGCAGGAAAGCAATATTGCCATTACCGCAGCGCCACCAATCACCCATGTGCTGTACACACGCGTAAGCGCCATAACACCAATATTTTCGCCATAAGTCGTGTTAGGTGTTGCACCAAAGAAACCCGAAATCATCGTTGAAAAACCATTGGCGAACATTGAACGATGCAGCCCTGGATTTTTTAACAAATCTTTCTGCACGATATTTGCTGTTACCACTAAGTGCCCAACATGCTCTGCAATCACCACCAGCGCCGCAGGTAAAATTGTTATAATGGCAAACCATTCAAAACGCGGAGTATAGAACGTCGGCAATGCAAACCACGGCGCTTCGCGTACTGGGGTTAAATCTACAACTCCCATAAAAAATGACAGCACATATCCAGCCAAGACACCAATCAGAATCGGAATAATCGCCATAAAGCCACGGAATATCACCGATCCCAAGATAGTCACCCCCAGCGTAACCATGGATATGGTCAGGTTAGTCATATTAATTTCAGTACCTGCCGCTGGACGCAACCCCGCCATATCAGCAGCAACACCTGCCAGTTCTAGGCCGATCACTGCAACAATCGCGCCCATCGCTGCCGGAGGAAACATCACATTAATCCATCCCCTTCCTGCAACTTTTACAAGCAAGGCCACCAAACAAAACAACAAACCACAGACAATAAATCCGCCTAATGCCAATTCATATCCCAAAGGCAGTAACAACAATACAGGCGAAATAAAAGCAAAGCTGGAGCCTAAATAAGCGGGGATCTTTCCTTTACAAATGACCAAATACAGTAATGTACCAATGCCATTGAACAACAAAATTGTCGCCGGATTAACTTTAAATAAAATGGGAACCAAAACGGTTGCACCAAACATGGCAAATAGATGTTGCAAACTTAAAGGAATAGTTTGTGCCAAAGGAGGTCTTTCTTCTACTCCAATAGTTCGACGAGTCATTATTGATATCCTCTTATATCATCTTGCTAGAAACCAAAAAAAACCGGCTTTTCAGCCGGCTATCAATGTTATTTGGTGCCAAATATTTTATCACCGGCATCCCCTAAACCAGGGACGATATACCCATGCTCATTGAGATAGTTATCAATCGAAGCGGTGTACAGTTCAACATCAGGGTGAGCTTTCTCCAGTGCAGCAATCCCTTCCGGCGCAGCAACCAAAACTAATACCTTAATGACAGGGCATCCCGCTTTTTTCAATAAGTCAATGGTCGCGATCATAGAGCCGCCGGTTGCCAACATGGGATCGACAACCAATGCCATGCGTTCATTAATATCGGAGACTAATTTCTGAAAATAAGGCACTGGCTCAAGTGTTTCTTCATCACGATAGACGCCAACAACACTGATTCGTGCACTAGGAATATTTTCCAGTACACCATCCATCATGCCTAAGCCCGCACGCAGGATCGGTACTACTGTAATCTTTTTCCCTTTAATCTGATCTATCTCTACCGGACCACACCATCCGTCAATGGTGACTTTCTCGACTTCCAAATCAGCAGTTGCTTCATATGTCAGAAGATTCCCCACCTCTGAAGCCAGTTCACGGAAGCGTTTGGTGCTTATATCATGATCTCGCATCAGGCCAAGTTTATGTTTAACTAACGGGTGTTTAACCTCAACGATCTTCATGGGTTTCTCCTAATAGCCGGTAGATAAAAAAATCGCGGGATTATAACTCCTTTTCAGCATCAAACCATCACCAATCTATCAATTTTTATCACTAACGAGTTATTTTCTTCGATCCTGATCTAGCAGGAAACCAATATAAAGCTATCGCAAACGTTTGCTTAGGCTGTTAGAATTATCGCCGTTCTGTTTTATTTATAAAAATGCAACCGCCTGGGAGCTACGCAGTGACCAACAAAACCTCTCTTAGCTATAAAGATGCTGGTGTCGATATTGATGCCGGTAATGCCTTAGTCAATCGTATCAAAGGTGTCGTAAAACAGACCCGTCGCCCCGAAGTGATGGGAGGATTAGGTGGTTTCGGTGCTTTATGTGCCCTGCCACAGAAATATCGTGAACCGGTACTGGTTTCCGGTACAGATGGCGTTGGAACCAAACTGCGTCTGGCCATGGACTTAAAGCGCCATGACACTATCGGCATTGATTTGGTTGCTATGTGTGTCAATGATCTGGTTGTACAAGGCGCCGAACCTCTTTTCTTCCTTGATTACTATGCTACCGGCAAACTGGATGTCGACACCGCCGCCAGTGTTATCACCGGTATAGCAGAAGGCTGCAAACAAGCAGGCTGTGCATTGGTTGGTGGTGAAACGGCAGAAATGCCCGGCATGTATCACGGTGAAGATTATGATGTCGCGGGTTTTTGCGTCGGAGTTGTTGAAAAATCGGAAATTATTGACGGCAGTCAGGTTCAGACCGGTGATGCCCTGATTGCACTTGCATCCAGCGGACCACATTCCAATGGTTATTCTTTAATTCGTAAAATTCTTGAGGTCAGTCAGGCAGATCCTGAGACTACCGAGCTTGAGGGAAAACCACTCGCCGATCACTTACTTGCCCCAACCCAAATTTACGTCAAATCCATTCTGGAGCTGATTGAGAAAGTTGATGTTCATGCGATTGCACATCTGACTGGTGGCGGCTTCTGGGAAAATATTCCGCGTGTTCTGCCAGAAAACATGCAGGCCAGAATCAATGCTAACAGTTGGCAATGGCCGGCGATTTTTACCTGGTTACAGCAAGCCGGCAATGTCAGCGAGCATGAAATGTACCGCACATTTAACTGTGGAGTCGGTATGATAATTGCTCTTCCTCAATCTCAGGCAGAACAAGCCATTGCGTATCTGACCGCCTCAGGTGAAAATGCATGGCAAATCGGTACAATTTCTGAACTAAATGCCGATGAGCAACCTGTCGTTATTACAAAATAAACATTTTGTCTGATTGCTTTCAAGCTACAGCCCATAAAGCTGTAGCTTGAAAAATGAAGCACAGATTAATCAATGAATTTCTTCAGTGAAAACCCGTTATGAAAAAAATTGTCGTTTTAATCTCCGGCAATGGCAGCAACCTTCAATCCATCATAGACGCCTGCCAGCAACACCGAATTAATGGATATATTGCTGCGGTTTTCAGTAATAATGCCGATGCCTATGGCCTGCAACGTGCTGAAAAAGCAGATATTCCTGCCCATTTTATCAATCCAAAAGCTTATGCAGATCGTACAAGTTATGATATCGCCCTATTCAAAGCCATTGACCAATATGAACCCGATTTAGTGGTCTTAGCGGGTTACATGAGGATCTTATCGCCCGAATTTGTCCAACACTATTATGGGCGACTGCTCAATATTCACCCGTCCCTCTTGCCTAAATACCCGGGCCTGCATACCCATCGAAAAGCCATTGAAAATGGTGATAAAGAACATGGCACTTCCGTCCATTTTGTTACTGAAGAATTAGATGGTGGCCCGATTATTTTACAGGCCAAGGTGCCAATTTTTACGGGAGATAAAGAAGAAGACGTTATCGGGCGTGTACAAACCCAGGAACACTATATTTATCCTTTGGTTATCAGCTGGTTTTTGGATCAACGTTTGATTATGGAAGGTAATAACGCAATGATGGATGGCAAGGCTCTGCCGCCAGAAGGTTACGCATCAGAATAAGTTAACCTGCTGACTTCAACTTACAGCTCTGTGTTAACAGATTTTGTTATAATCTTTTTTAACTGCTATATTCCAATAACACTTTGCTGTAAGTTGCTATTTTAGATTGATTTATCTTGCAATTATTATTTATTCGAACATTATTCAATATCAAATATATTTATACGCATTAAACTTCAAGTTGCAATTTACCACACGCTATGAAACGTGATTTCTCCTCCGCTTCGTGGAGATAAATCACACGCATCTTGAAGTTAAACCCTATCGATTTCACTACAAAACACTGAGGTATCCAATGTCCAGTGGTTCGGAAAATCCATCGGTAAATTTACGTCCTCTTGAACGGGAAGATCTTCCTTTTGTTCATCAAATCGATAATAACGCCAGTGTTATGCGCTACTGGTTTGAAGAGCCTTATGAGGCCTTTGTCGAATTATGCGACCTCTATGACAAGCATATTCATGACCAAAGCGAGCGCCGTTTTATTATCGAAAGCCTGAACTCCAAAGTCGGTTTGGTGGAACTGGTCGAGATTGATTATGTCCACCGGCGCGCAGAATTCCAGATTATCATCGCTCCCGCTTATCAAGGACAAGGTTACGCGGCAGTAGCCGTTAAACTTGTGATGGAATACGCTTTTGCTGTCTTAAATCTTTACAAGCTGTATCTGATTGTTGATAAAGAGAATGTGAAAGCAATTCATATATACAGTAAATTGGGATTCTATACTGAAGGGGAATTAATCGATGAATTTTTCGTCAACGGCTCTTATCATACCGCTATCAGGATGTGTACTTTCCAGCACCACTATTTCGCCAGGAAAACCCATGAAGCCCAAATCAGCACATCGACTCGTTAAACGCCAACCATTAAACTAAATGGGAAAACCCAATGGAGTAGAAAGGAGTAGTAATGTCCCACGATCGTCTTTATAACGAGAAAGAACTCAGTTGGCTCTCTTTCAACGAACGTGTACTTCAGGAAGCGGCTGATAAAAGTAACCCGCTGATTGAAAGAATGAGGTTTTTAGGGATCTACTCCAACAACTTAGATGAGTTTTATAAAGTGCGCTTTGCTGATGTAAAGCGGCGTATTCTTATCAGTGAAGAGCGAGGTTCAGCCACTGCTGCCCGCCAATTGTTGAAAAAGATCCAGACTAAGGTTGCCAAAATCGATCAAGAATTCGATGCTCTCTATAACGATTTGCTGCTGGAAATGGCACGTAACCAGATTTTCTTGATCAATGAACGCCAGATATCCCCGAATCAACAGATCTGGTTACGGCAATATTTTCGCCAACATTTGCGGCCACATATCACGCCAATCGTCATCAATCCAGAAACGAATTTAGTTGAGTTTCTCAAAGATGATTACACCTATCTGGCTGTTGAAATTATCCACGGGCAAGAAACACAATATGCTTTGTTGGAAATTCCATCAGACAAAGTTCCGCGTTTCGTCAACCTGCCTCCAGAGATGCCAAAAAAACGCAAATCAATGATATTACTTGATAATATTTTGCGTTACACACTGGATGAAATTTTCAAAGGGTTCTTCGATTACGATACCTTAAACGTCTATTCGATGAAAATGACCCGTGATTCCGAATATGATCTGGCAACAGAGATGGAATCCAGCTTGCTGGAACTCATGTCTTCCACGTTGAAACAGCGATTAACGGCGGAACCTGTACGGTTTGTTTATCAGCGTGATATGCCTGATGAAATGGTGGAACTACTGCGGAGCAAGCTGGGATTATCCAATGATGACTCAGTGATTGCCGGTGGCCGTTATCATAACTTTAAAGATTTCATCAAATTTCCCAATGAAGGCAATCGGAATCTGCAAAATAAGCCTGTGCCGCGGCTGCGCCATACCTGGTTCGACCATTTCCGCAACGGGTTCGACGCGATCCGTGAAAGAGATGTTCTGCTTTATTACCCTTATCACACATTCGAACATGTGCTGGAATTGCTACGTCAGGCTTCTTTCGATCCCAGTGTGCTTTCGATTAAGATTAATATCTACCGTGTTGCAAAAGACTCACGCATTATTGATGCCATGATCCACGCCGCCTACAACGGCAAGAAAGTCACTGTCGTAGTAGAATTACAGGCACGTTTTGACGAAGCAGCTAACATTCACTGGGCAAAACGTCTCACTGAAGCCGGTGTACATGTTATTTTCTCCGCACCTGGCCTGAAAATTCACGCAAAACTCTTCATCATTTCGCGTCTGGAAGGGGAAGAAATTATCCGTTATGCCCATATTGGTACGGGAAATTTCAACGAAAAAACAGCGCGGCTCTATACCGATTATTCTCTGCTGACCGCCAAACCTGAAGTCACCAATGAAGTTCGCCGCGTGTTTAACTTTATTGAAAACCCTTATCGCCCCGTCACATTTGATAATTTAATGGTATCGCCCCAAAATTCGCGGGCGATGCTTAATCAATTGATTAGCCAAGAAATCGAAAATGCACAGGCCGGTGAACTGGCAGGCATCACGCTGAAAATCAATAACCTGGTGGATAAGGAGTTAGTGAACCGTCTGTATGATGCCTCTGAAGCGGGCGTCAAGATCCGCATTCTGGTTCGGGGCATGTGCTCTTTGGTTCCTAATCAACCTGGATTTAGTGAAAACATTCAAGTCACCAGCATTGTGGATCGTTTTCTGGAACATGATCGTGTTTATGTTTTCACCAACAAAGGCAACGAAAAAATTTTCCTTTCTTCAGCCGATTGGATGACACGTAACATTGACTATCGCATTGAGGTGGCAGTTTGTCTGCTCGATCCCAGGCTAAAACAACAAGTTATGGATATCCTTGAACTGCAATTCAGTGATACCGTCAAAGCACGATATATTGATAAGGAACTGAGCAATCGCTATGTTCCGCGAGGAAATAAGCGTAAAATCCGCGCTCAGCTTGCTGTTTATGATTATTTGAAAAACCTTGAACAACCGGAACCAAGAGCCTGATCTATGCCATTGAAACACGATACCCCAATGCCCAAACCGCAAGAAATTGCCACGATTGATTTGGGTTCCAATAGCTTTCACATGGTCATCGCCCGTATTGTAAACGGTGCATTGCAGGTTATCGGGCGTTTAAAGAAACGGGTTTATCTTGCCGATGGTTTAAACAGTAAAAATGAGTTAAGCGAAGAAGCCATCAACCGTGGCCTGAAATGTCTGGCTCTGTTTGCTGAACGGTTGCAAGGTTTTCCCGCAGGTAATGTCTGTTTGGTGGGGACACATAGTTTACGTGAAGCAACCAACGTACAAGAATTTCTGCAACAAGCAAAAGAAGTGATCCCCTATCCCATTGAAATTATTTCTGGTCACGAAGAAGCTCGCCTGATTTTCATGGGCGTTGAGCATACACAGCCGGAAAAAGGTAGGAAACTGGTGATTGATATTGGTGGCGGTTCGACGGAATTGGTCATTGGTGAAGATTTTGAACCCCTGTTGATTGAAAGTCGTCGTATGGGGTGTGTCAGTTTTTCCCGCCAGTTCTTTCCCAACGGTATCATTAATGAGCATAATTTTCGCAAAGCACAACTCCAGGCAGCGCAAAAATTGGAAAACCTCGTCTGGCAATTTCGGACAAAAGGCTGGGATTTTGCTTTAGGTGCGTCAGGGACGATCAAGGCAATACATGAACTGTTGGTCGAACTGGGTGAGAAAGATGGCCTGATTACCCCAGAGCGTCTAAACATGCTGGTGAAACGTGTCCTGAAATACAAAAATTTCAATGCACTGGAATTGCCGGGATTATCCAATGACCGTAAACAAACGTTTGTTCCTGGGTTGTCAATCTTGTGCGGTATTTTTGATGCTTTGCATATTCAGGAATTACGCTTGTCTCATGGCGCATTGCGGGAAGGTGTCCTGTATGAAATGGAAGATCGTTTCCGCCATCAAGATATTCGTCAACGCACGGCCAAAAGCCTTGCCGAACACTATAATATCGATCGAGAACAAGCAACCCGCGTTTGGAGCACCGCCAAAAATCTTTATGACCAATGGTCAGAACAAAATCCCAAACGCGTCCATCCTCAACTGGAATCTATTCTACTGTGGGCGGCCATGCTGCATGAAGTCGGTTTAAGCATCAATCTGAGTGGATTGCAACGGCATTCAGCTTATATCCTGCAAAATACCGATCTACCCGGGTTTACTCAAGAGCAGCAACTGTTGCTGGCAACACTGGTACGCTACCACCGTAAAGCGGTTAAAGTACATGAACACCCTCGCTTCTATCTGTTTAAGAAAAAACAGTATCTTCCTATGCTTAAGATATTGCGCTTGGCAACCTTATTGAATAACCAACGCCAGGCTACCACGACACCGGAGACACTTAGGCTGAAAACGGATCATAGCCATTGGATGCTCTACTTACCCAAAAACTATCTAAAACAAAATGCGCTTGTGTTGCTCGATTTGGAGCAAGAGCAAAGCTACTGGAATGACGTAGCTGGCTGGCACTTACACATTGAAGAGGAATCGACTTAACGATATCGCGTTATGAAAAAGAAAACTGTTCAAATTATAAAATTGGTACTGTTTATCAGCTTCTTTATTTTCTTTGGACGCTTTATCTATTCATTTATGGCAGCATTGGCGCATCATCAGCAAACCCAGCAGCAATTGGTGATGCCCCTAAGTGATTCGAAAACAGAATATAATACCCAATAGCTGTCAAATTTATGGCGATATTACTGCAATCGCCGATTGTTAGCCCTATTTTCTGCCTTAAAGGTTTACTATGTCCCAACCGACCTTTACACCTGATAATTCAACTATTGCCAGCCAGTACTCCCAAAAACTGGCACATATTCGTCAACGCCTGCTTTCTCTGTTTAACCACGATAAGCTATTTGTTGATACATTATTAGATCAGGCTGATGAACATTCAGCAATCAGTGACGAACAGTTATTGGAGAAAATAGAAGAAGTCAGTGCGCTGCTGACCAAACTGCATACCGCCGATATTGCCGACATTCTGGAAGCCTTACCTTATGATGAACGTCTCGCGTTATGGCGCTTGATCGACAATAGCCAGCGCGGTGAGGTTTTGGTAGAAGCCTCTATTCCTGTTTGGGATAACCTGATCAAGGATATGACCGACGTTGAACTGTTACGTGCTATCGGTAAACTGCACGTAGATGAACAAGCCTATATCGCAGAACATCTTCCCCGTGATACCACTCGACGTTTGTTGACCTATTTAGAGCCGGGCCAACGCAATCGTATCCGAGAAGTATTGCAGTATCACAAAGACAGTATCGGCCAGATGATGGATTTCGAGTTCGTGACAGTGCGAAGCAACGTTACGCTTGGCACCGTTCAGCGCTTTTTACGTTCCCGAGACACCATTCCTGAAACAACAGATAAGATCTTTGTTATTGACCGCAAAAATCGCCTACAGGGAGAGTTGCCTCTCACCACTTTGCTGACCAACGTACCGGATAAATTAGTTTCAGAAGTTATGAATACAGATACCGTGACTTTCTCACCGGAGCAAAAAGGTGAAGATGCCGCCAGTGCATTTGAACGTTATGACCTGATTTCTGCCGCTGTGGTCGACAATAACGGACGTTTAATGGGACGTCTGACTGTTGAAGATATTGTTGATACCTTGAGTGAAGAAACGGATACCAATATTCGCCGCATGGGGGGCTTAAGCCGCGAAGAAGATGTTTTTGCACCGGTTGGTCAGGCCGTCAAAACCCGCTGGACATGGCTTGCCATCAATTTGTGCACCGCATTTGTGGCATCACGCGTTATTGGGCTCTTTGAGCATACGATTTCCCAGCTTGTTGCTCTTGCAACCTTAATGCCTATCGTCGCAGGCATTGGCGGCAATACCGGTAACCAGACCATCACCATGATAGTCCGTGCACTCGCGCTGCATCAAATCCAGACGGGGAGTTTTTCTTATCTGCTATTAAGGGAACTTGGTGTTGCCTTTATCAACGGCATTATCTGGGGAGGGATCATGGGCGTCATCACTTATCTGCTCTATGGTGACCTTGCTATGGGGGGAGTCATGACAATGGCGATGATATTGAATCTACTGATGGCCGCACTGATGGGCGTCTTGATTCCGTTTATTATGATGAAATTGGGAAGAGATCCCGCCATCGGCTCCAGTGTCATGATTACTGCCATTACTGATACAGGCGGTTTCTTTATCTTTTTGGGACTGGCAACGCTATTTTTGGTTTAATTAAGTTTACATAAACGCCGATCATTGCATCGGCGTTTTTTTTTAATTATTAATATACCCTGTCGTCCCAAACACTATATCCTGACGTTCCCGCCATATGGTGGTGACAAATAATATCTTTATATTTAATAGAGACAATCTCTTCTGGTTGTGCTTCCGCATGGTTGAGACTATGCGGGTAATTCGGCGACAACTCAATAATTGTCGCACCACGGCATTCAATGGAATAATATAATTCCTGCGCCCCTGATTGTGCTGTACGATAAAAATCGAATTTCAGGTTTAGCGTTTCATTATTTGAAATTGCCATCATTAATAGTGGTGATGATTTATCTTGCGGTTTTACAAATACAATTGGACTATGGTTAACATTTTGTTCCCTATTTATTGAATGATGTAGCTTTAATACAAAAATTTCATTCTCATGACCCGCCTGATACTTATTACCAATAGACTCAGCAAAAGAACAACCTTGCGAGATCAGCCCCTGTTTGTTTCCCTGCAATGTTAAATAAATCATATTTGCCATAATAACTTCCCGTTATGGTTGATATTCACTAATTACGGTAAAAAAGTGTTAATTCATCTCTAAATCCAGCCAGCTTTGTAAAAAAAATCGTGTATAAATCACTATACGCATTAAACTTCAAGTTGCAATTTACAACACGATATCACACGCATCTTGAAGTTAGATTAGTATCTATACTAAAA
>NZ_JADEUF010000160.1 GCF_015163655.1 Xenorhabdus griffiniae
ACTGGATGTGGTGACGGAGTTGGCCGAACTGACCGCCGCCCATACCCATCACAATACCGGCACCCCGGAGAACGCCAGCGCGATAAGAAATACGGCCTATAAATCGGACGGACTGAAACAGAAGTATTCGCCTGTGATTGGGTGAGTGTCGTTTATCTTACAAATGTGTGGAGTTGCTATTTGAAGTGGTAAGAAGTAGAGTAATGAAGTCTACGTTAGAAATACACGAATCAATTCTAAAAGCGCTATTAACGCTTTGAACACGATGATTGTGGTGTCAAACTTTTTCATCCGTTTACTCCTAAACACCCTCTCATCAAAATAAAAACAGAGTAACCAACCTCACCACTTGATTGCCTGTTGATCAAATTAACCCTGCTTCGGCGGGTTTTTTGTTTTTCTGGGGTAATAAAAAAATATTACAAACACATTGACAGGGTAATAAAAAAATATTACTATTTTACCATGTTAAGCAGAATGGAGGATGAGTGAAGCAGAGTGAGTTCAGGCGGTGGCTTGAGTCTCAAGGAGTCATAATCAAGAATGGAAAGAATCACTTGATACTCTTCAATGGAGACGCAAGAAGTGCAATGCCAAGACATCCGAGTAAAGAGATTAACGAAAAATTAAGGCTATCAATCCTTAAGCAGTTAAAACTTAAATAACTAACCAGCCCTTCGGGGCTGGTTCTTGGGCTAACTCGACTCACTACTATGATTATGCGATATCCAGTAAATATTGAAGAAGACGGAACGAACCTGTTTGTCTCGTTCCCTGATATACCAGAGGCGTTGACCTGTGGTGATGACCTGGCCGATGCAAAAGCCATGGGCTATGATGCGCTACTCACTGCCTTTTCTATGTATTTTGACGATGAGAGTAAGGAAATACCGTTACCGGGCGATACGGTAACGGAGCACTATATTGATATTCCGGCGAGTGTTGCGGCTAAAATTTTGTTGCTTAATGCTATGGTAAGGTCAGGTGTTAGCCGTTCGGAACTGGGGCGCCGTGTTGGCATTCAAAAGCAGAACGTCAAGCAACTGCTGGATGTGTATCACGCGACAAAAATTGACACGGTAGAAAAGGCCTTATCAAGTTTAGGCTATGAATTAATACTCACCGCGGCTTAACTTAGCTTCGGTGATAGATTGCATTTTTGAACTCAACACCTCCAACCAAAGGCCACTCTTCGCGGAGTGGTCTTTTTTAGGTGCTTATAAAACGTAACCAAACGCCCGCTAGGGCATTCATTCACTGACATAGTCCAACCGTGGCTAATTTGGATCAACGTCTCTGCGTCGTGCCCACGCTGCACAATCCCCACGAAATAAACTAAAACCCCACGTAAAACGGACTACACCGCACCCGCCTGCACGTTTTGGATCAAAAAGTTTTTTCAGTTTTAAAATCCGACAAACGGTATCGCCATACCGCGCCAGCACGAGCGGCGTGGGAAAAATCCCAAACTGAAAGGAATGAAAAGATTTTCAGTAAATTTCAGTTTTTGGATCGCGGGCTGGATCGCGAGGAAAAATCAACGTAATGATATTAAAGGGGAAATTCTATTTTACGTGGGGTTTTGGATCACAAAGCAAAGCCGTAGCGGGTTAGAGAATTCAGGATTGATGCGGCCTTGTGAGAGAAGAGGGACTGAAATTTATTGCTTCGGTGAATTATCTTCTTCTGCGTGTACAACTCTGATGGCCTGAGCTGTTTCGATAACTTTGATGGCTTCTTCTGCCGACAATCCTTTTAAATCGATTAGGGTACTGTCTTTAGAAACTTCGATTTTGATATTCCGTTCTGTCGTAAACATTTTCATTATCCTTAATGGTTGAAGTACGGTTTGACTAAACCGTGATGAATTATGTTAGAGGTAAAAACAGAAGGCAAGCCAAGAATAATTTTAGGGTTAGTAAGACTTTAGCTAGAAATGGCTGTCGCCATTTTGCCGCCATCATCAAACAAAAAGGGCTACGTTTTCACGTAACCCCTTGTTTTATTTGGTGGAGCTGGCGGGAGTTGAACCCGCGTCCGAAATTCCTACATTTTCCTAGTGGTATATATAAAACATATGATTATGTAATTTTTCAATTAGTTACCGTGCAATAAGGAACAATGACGCGCAATGGTTTACAGTCTGTGTGGACAAAATGTGGATCATTTATTTTCTAAATTTAGCAACGTAAGAGGGTTCTTAGTTATTGCATCTTCTAAGTGATCCGGAGCGAAATGTGCATACACCATAGTCATTTTAATATCAGCATGACCCAGTATGCGCTGTAATACCAAAATGTTTCCTCCGTTCATCATAAAATGACTGGCAAATGTATGTCGTAGAACGTGGGTGCATTGTCCTTCAGGTAATTCTATTTTTGCTCGTTTTATTGCTCGTTCAAAGGATTTACGGCAAGGAGTAAACAACCTGCCTCGTTTTTTAGGAATCAGATTATAAAGTGATTCGGAGATAGGAACGGTTCTATTGCGTTTACCTTTGGTTTTGGTAAACGTAATTCGATTTGGTGTAATTTGATGACCTTCTAATTCTTCGGCTTCTCCCCAGCGTGCTCCAGTAGCTAGACATATTTTAGTAATTAACAGTAGATCTTTACTTTGGGAGTCTTTACAGGCTTCTAGTAATTGAGTGATCTCATTAGGGTATAAAAAAGCTAACTCACTTTCTTGGGTTTTAAATGTAGGTAAACCTGATAAGGGATTAGGATAATTGACATGACCTAATTTTTTGAGTGTTCCAAAAACTGAGGATAGATTACGTTGCTCATGGTTTACTGTAATCGGTTTTACTGCCATGATTCGACCTCTAGCATCTGGCAATAAACCCGCTAGTCGTTGCTCTCTGTATTTACTAAAATCAGCAGTAGTAAGCTGATTTGCTATCGGATCACCTAATCCGTTACAGATAGCAGTCAATTTTGATAGCATTCTAGCGGAGTCTGCTAGTGTTCGACCATAGAGTGAGTGCCAGAGCGAAATTAACTCAGATAATTTTCTATTATCTTCTTTTTCACCAATCCACGGTTTATCTTCCATTTCACCCAATATATAGCGTTCGTAAGCAAGGGCTTCCCCCTTAGTTACAAACCTTTTACGAATGCGCTTGCCTTTAACTCCATTAGGGCGTAAGTCACATAGCCATTCACCTGAATCAATTTTTCTTATGGTCATTATAGAGTCGTATAAATAGAAATAACTTTACCTATTACCGTAATATCGTCTATATCGCAGTCGATAGGGTACTTACCGCCATCCATACGGATTTTGTTTCCGGGTATCAATTCCAATTCTTTAAATTGGTATTTTCCTGAAAACTCGATTAACCAATTTCCATCATTGACTTTGTTCTGTTTCCTATCGATGAAATAGATATCGCTGCCATATCTGATTGCCTCGATATCTCCATAGTCTTTTGGCAGCATAACCTTATCGAAAATAAGGGCGCTAGATTGCAGAAGTTTTGCATCAGCCAGTTTATATGTAGCTAACTTTATTGTTTCAGCATCAGCTTCAATTTTGGTTTGAATACTGCTGCTCATACTGCCTGTGCCGTAAGATAACCACTCTATCGATGCCCCTGTTTCTAATGCACAACGTAATACAAGATCATAGGGAAAATTGTTTCTTGTCATTCTGTTTCCAAGCGATCCACTACTAGTCGATAAATAAGTTGCTAATTGATTAAATGAAGTAAATTCATATGCTTGGCATATTCTTTCTATCGCTTCTCTTGCGTTTGTAAATGGTTTCATCTTCTTAACCAAAGTGAATAATCTAGTTGACTCGCTACATTGTAGTGAGTAATATTGCCGCCAATTCACTACTATGTAGTGCATTAACGAACAGTTACGGGCAATGTAGAACAAAGCCGTGCAATATAGAGCACAAAACACGAAAGGGGAATTTAGCACTATGCAAACAACTAATGCAATAAACGCTAAGCATCGGTGGGTTACTTATCCGCAATTTTGCGAAAGAGCAGAAGTTAGCTTAAGAACTGCTAAGTATTATGTTGCTTCTGGTAAAGTAAAAATCAAACCAAAAAAGAAGCCGGGTGAGAAGGTTTACATTGATTGGTTGGATTGGAATAACGGTTAGGGTTTTCATTATTTGTTCTCATTTGGATTTGGTATTCACTTTATGTGAATGGAAAGGTAAATGGCAATGTTTGACTATCAAGTATCCAAACAATCCCACTTTGATAATGCGTGTCGTGCGTTCTCCAACGCACATAAAGGGAGCTTAGTACAAATTGCCGAAAGCATCGGCATGACACCGCAAATGCTGCGTAACAAGTTGAACCCTGAGCAGCCCCACATGCTGACTTGTGTTGACTTAATGAAGTTAACCGATGTAACCGAAGATGCCTCCATTCTGGATGGCCTACTGGAGCAATTACAGTGTCAGCCCTCTGTGCCGGTGAATGAAGTTTGTGATGCCAATATGCCAAGCTACCTGTTAGGAGCGACAGCAGAAGTGGGCAAGCTGGCAAGTGAGGCTGTTTCGGGTGAGCATTTCAACCAGACGCGTGTTGCAGAGTTTAAGAAGACAGTCAATAACGCAGTGCGGTTATTAACGTTGGCGGGTGTGACCATTTCATCACGATTGCACTCAAACCCTGCTTATACAACAGCATTAGATGCCTTTACGGGTTTAAGTGCGTCAATTGTTTGAGGGGAATGCGATGTTATCTAGGGATGCCGCCACCAATAATAGCGCTGATTTTTTCGCGTCCTGTCAGTGGCATTGCAGATTCAAGATCGTAGCCGTGCAGTGCGATACTGGTTCTTTTACGGGCTGGGTTGCAAAGCGAGGACACTACTTGGCTATCGCTTTTCTCGATGGCTTGCAATTGCTTGATAATGTCATCCTCAGACAAGTTGGGCATGTCATCAAGCAAGAGACGATATCGGCTGGCCTGAACTTTCGCGTTACCGGCTTTTTCGTTAAATCCGGCGCTGAATTGCAGGGAAGCAATGAGGACAATCATCAGGCCAAGCAGCCAGTGCAGGTTGCCAGCAAAGATAAAAGCACCAAGAAACCACTGGAAAAGCGTACAAATTTGATTGCAGTGAAGATGAAACAAGCTCGTCATTTCTTCGAGATGGAAGGAATAGCTGATATCAAAAGGAAGGTTTCTTTGGGTTGGTTGAGTGGTCATTATTTAAAATCCTTGTTTTTAGTTTGTCATAAGTTTCTGTTTCCTTGTGGTGCGTTTGTTTTGGGGAATTCAATCTTACCACACCATGAGCCGGGCATGGAAAAACCCGGCAACTATTTATTGTCTGAGGTGAGCATGAACGCATTAAAGCAACAGCAGCACCAGTACAGGTTAAGTAGTAAGTCATTCCATACAAAGTCAGGTGACGGATTTATTTTCCCGATTGTCTTATGCTCCGTTGCTTATTTTTTTCTGTTTCTTATTCGGTGAGGTTTAAATGAACACAGAATACCAATTTGAGTCAACAGAACAACGCGCCAGCAAAATAGCGTTTGATGTGCGCGTGAATGGTTTAAATCAACTGGCAAAAATCAGACAGCAACATCTTAAGGCGGGTAACGAGCAATTAAAGAGTTTTATTGATGAGATGCGGAATAAACGCAATCCGAGTTATGTCGATAATATTCGCGTACTGGCAGCCATTTTCTTTCTTGCCAATATTAAAAAAGAACGCCATGGGCTGGAATTAGATCAGTTCAGCATCGAAGAGCGAAGCGAGTTAATTAAAGCCATCAATAAAATTAAGTCAGCCGTTCCATTATTACCCACGGGTTTATCGCTGCCTAATTAAATAGCAATCATTACCGAATTAATTTTAATGGCGTCAACACGTCAGGGATTCTTTTTATCTTAAAACAGGAAATAACGAATGGAAAATAAAGATATTGAGC
>NZ_JADEUF010000161.1 GCF_015163655.1 Xenorhabdus griffiniae
GTTGTAATTCCGGCCATTGTGCTTGATGGTGATATTCACACTATGGATGGCATAACCGTTACCGGACTGGTTAAATTCCGCCTGCATTTTGCTGTTGATGATGGCCTGCTGGTTCTTAAACTGCGCCTGAAACTGCTGTGTTGATTCAGCCACGGCTTTCTGTGTATTGGATACTGCCTGCTTATTGTCTATTACATCCGCTGCAATCCGGTTGACGTTGTCGTCAGTGTTCCCGATATTGGTACGCAATTCCGTGAGTTTCTGCGCCCACGCCTCATTGTCCGTCACTCTGACCTGCCATAGCTCGCTGATTTTGGCTTTATTCTCCCCGTCGCGCACCATCAGCTCTCGGGATAGTTTCTGCTGGGCGCCAGCCAGAATAAGGTCGGTTTCATTGCTCCAATTCATGTCGGATTGCAGGCGTTTTCCGGCTTCGGCGGTCATGAATTTGTTGCCTAATTCACCCAAAAGCTCCCTGGTGTTGTCATTGGGTTGGCCGGAACCTTCAATAAATGGTGACTTGCCATAGGTATTGATGGTTCTGACGTAGAACCAGTAAGTTGTCCCTGCCTTTAATTGATCTTTTATCCAGAAGTTACCCTGCCCCAGTCGATCGGCATGGTTAATAACCATTGATTCATGAGTAAAATCCAGTTGTTTCTCGCTGAACCAGAATTCAAACGTGTGACCGAAAGAGGCAACATCCCCCTGACGGGGAACAATAGTCAAAGAAAAGAAGCCAGGGGTGATCTCTACATTCACAGGCGGAGGTGGTGCTTGAATGGAAAACTCAAAAACAGCAGGGGCTGACATAGCACCGGCTGCATTCACCGCCCTGACCTCGGCACGATAGTTACCCCGCACCAGCCCTGAAATATTGACCGATTCGCCAGGGACCTGAATAGTCTGAATAATGCGATCATCCTGATAGATAGTGACACGATTAAAAGCCACCTCACTGACATTGCGCCATGACAGTATACCCTGTATCACATCCCCCAACGTTTGCGGGATAAAACTCAGTGACATAGGTGCACCTACGCCCCCGACAGGCAGTCGTGTAAAAGGCGGGCGTTCGAAGGGTTTACCAATGACGTCCTCATACACATAGGCGCCGTCTTCCTCCAGCGTCAACTCCGCACCGTCCAGTGCACTAAATCGCCAATCAATCACCCTGAATTCTAAATCAGTGATCCCCAATGTCGGCAAATTAAGCCTGACCACCTGACCAGGGCGATAAGCGTAGCCGTCCAGATTCATTTTCAACTGTACCCGCCGCGCTAACCGCTTACGGCGTAAATATTGATGAGCCAGTCGCTGCGCCTGGTAAGGGGACGTAACAAATCGAAAATCAATGTTTTCCTTAATTTCCAGCCCGTCTTCTGCAACCCATTCGCTCCTGATAATCGGGGGAAAATCGGTTTTGGTGTAGATTTGCTCCGCATCAACAAACGTGCCATAAATAGCATTGGTGGCGTCTCTTAGGCCCACTTCCGGTGTTAGAGTGACAGTGTCAATGATTTGGGATTCATGGATATCCAGCACCGCAGGACCATTGTATGCTCCTACTAAAATCCCGTGTTTACCTGCCATATAGGTTGGATCTGCCGATAAGCAACGATGCATAGCATCCAAAATAGCCGATGGGCTTTCTTCCAGTTCATAAGCCCCGTTGAGGGCATACCGTGGTTCACGTCCACCATCCGGTGTATCTACGCCCTCACTACAGATATCTGCCGCCCGTTTGAATGCCTCCCAGTCGATATCAGAATCAGGCACCTGTAAATAACTGCGGTAGTAATCCAGAATGACCAAGGCCCCATTATTACTCCACCGCGTCTCACCGGTTCGGGGGTCATGCAGCTTCTTCCCCCAGACCTCACATTTAATATTAGGCAGCCCATAGGGAAATTTCTCCGCATCAAATTTAAGAGTGACGCGCAACCACGCCATATTGCGACCTATCATATCCGGCTTCCATGACGGGCAGTTTTCCAACATAAAGGGATCAGCTTCCGCCCTGCCGTTATGCAGTTCCCACTCGACATAGCCACCAAACGACTCTATCGGGTCATCACCCAGCCAGATACGGCCAATTTTTTCAATCGGGTGGCCCGCCAGAGCTAGAGTCAATGTGATCCGCTCGTTTTCATCCTGCTCACCCGGTTCCTCCTCGGCAAAAAACAGTAATCCAGATGCAACCGTATGACCTATAACTACCGTCTCTGAGGCTGTGGAAGAGCGTAACATCTGTTTTCGCTCGCTTTGGTCTCGCCCCATCATTGGCAGTTTAGGCTTATACATCTGACTAGCGGCAAACTGGACGGCCATCCCAGCTGCAATGAGTGCCGCGCCGAATGGTCCCGTAACAACCGCACCCACTATCATTAATCCAGCAGAGACCACATTGGCAACAGTTTTCCCCATTACTCCACCCTCCAAGCAGTCAATGGACTGACATCGACCGGACGCACACCAACACGAGTGACCGCCCAAATCTTCCCTGCCCACAATACCCCCAGCGTTTTTCCTTCTTCCGCCTCAAACATCACGATATCCCCGCGCCCTGCGGCTGTGACCGGAGTGCGGTCAAACAACCGATCCAGTGCCTGCTCCAGTGTTCCAAACTCTGATTTCAACACTTCGGCTGCACCTGTATGTGTGCTATAACGCCCACGCACGGTTTCGCATGGGTCAAAATCACATACCGCCTGAACACAGTCAGCAGCAAACAAGCAGCAGTCATGTTCGCCCCATAAAAAAGGGCGACTCATGGCCGCCCTGAGAGTTTCGGGTAATCGTAATGTCCATTGTCGGTGTCTCATTTCGGGATCTCCGTGAAATAAAAAACCCAGCGCGAAGCTGGGCTTGGATTGGTTCAGGCTGGATTAATGTTTACATCTGCGTACGCGGAGGTGCATATTATCCTAATAATCTGTATTTATTGAGCTTTATAACAAATAATCAAAAATAAAAATGCTAGCAAGTTATATCATGTCCAATAAAAATTTTCCTGTATGGAAATTTAGTTGTATCCTGAACTCTCATAACTGAATTATTTTTTGTAAATATCCAATACAAATGATTTCCCGTGTACCCACCATAGGAATTTTTAGCGTTTATATTGACACATAACGAGTAACCAAATACCGGCAAATGGTCTTTGATCATTACCTCTTGTTTTGGCTCAGTCCACCCTGAAAACTTCGCTGATTCTGGATCTACTAATACCGTTTCAAAATAGTCTTTAACAACTCTTTCATAATTACTTGGTCTTACCCCGTAATCTGCCCTGCTAAAATCAATAGTTGATATTAACGAAGGTTCTGATTGCTTAACGGCAGTGTTCATGGAACAACCCACCAAAGAAATACTAGAAAAAACTACTCCCCAAAAAAATAGTAAAGTATTTTTCATATCCTATTCTCCCAGTGAAAGCTAAAAAATTCTAGTCTGTAAGATGCCGCATTAAAAGAGTAATGCTATTTTCTTGTGCAACGCATCATGTTATGACATCAATTTTATTTATAAACAAATGCAGGCGCATCTTTTTTACTCCCCCAATAAATGGCTCGTTCTGCCATCTGTGCAACATACCGAAATATCCGGTCCCCCTGCCGTCTGGCTGACCATGATTCATCGGTAAATCGGTCAGGCAACCCCATTGACCAGCGTTCAAAACGATTGGAAATTGTGACGCTGACTGCATTTTCATTTCCGGCCACCACATTAATGGTTGAAATTTGTCCAGCAAATAACACCTCTGCTAATATTGGGCGGCCGTCATCACCGATAGTTACCATCATGACACGGGCGTCCCTGCCGCGTCCGCGCTCATTTAACACCGTTCCGACCAGTCCGCGATCAAACCCTGTCAGTTTTAAGACTAGTTGCGTTGGGCTGGTTGTCATATTTTCCGAAACTGCCTCAATCTCACCCAAGTTTCCTACACCCAAGTAATTTTCGCCAGCAATCACCAAGTTCCCAACACCTGTATGAGCGCAGACCACGCCAGACACCAGATCCAGACGAGCAGCCAGCACAATATGTGCACCTTCGTTAATGGCGCGTACCATGTCATCAGAAAATGGATGATAAAACATCAGAATAATGCCTCCTCAAAAGACAGGGTGGCATTGGTAAATATACCCGGCTTACGTTGAAAATTTCCCTGATCACCGCCTGTCTGTTTAAAAATCCCAAAGGGACGCTCTGTTTCGATTTTGTCATGTCGTCTTGGTGAATAACGCAGCATAGGTGAAATAGGAATAGTCGCTGCTCCTGCACTATCGCTGTCCACATTCTCCGTCACCATCTTTAACTCATTCCCTACCGTTAGGTAATCACCTCGCCTGATAACTCGCGTATTTTTACGCCAGCCCTCCGTTTTCAGATAATATCCCAGCTGGTTGGGTTCACTGATTTTAGGATTACCCATACCTACAAGTCCCGGTCTCGCCCAGTCAAACAGGCGCACCCTGCCTGATTCCCCGTCTAATTGCGCGACCAATACTTCCAGAATGCGCGCCTTTTCATCATCCAGGTTATTAAACATTAACGTACAGCGCCAACGACTGCCGGGGAACCGTGCCGTTTGAGTGCTACCATTGAAGACGGATGTGAATGTCTTGCTGTTACTAATTAATTGCCAGTTAAGCGCACTGGGGATAATTTCTTCCGGCCAGTCTAAAATCCTAATCGTCATCTACACCCCCAATGTTTTTCTCACCTGTCCGTTTGACTGAAAATCCCGAATCAAATCAGCTTTAGCCATCGCTGCTCCCTGCGCAGCCCCGCGTCTGGCGGCCTCTTCCATCGCAGCCAGTAATGCCTGATCGCCGTTGCCTGACACTTGAATGGTTTGATGGATGTGAATTTCTCCTGACGCTGGCGTGGGCGGAATAATAGCCCGTACACCCAAAGAACCATCAGGACCGCGCTTAAGCGGCATAATTGCCTCGGGACCTGCCTCACCCATTAGCCCTGCGCCTTTAGCGAAGGCAAACAGTGTCGGACTACTGACAACGTGATTACTGTACGCGCTGAGACTGGGTGAGTTATAGACACCCCCTTTCGCGTTAGGGATAAAATCACGCCAGCTGGTAGATAACCCCATCACTCCCGTATTGCTACCTGCCGAAGCTAAAGAGCTGGTGCCTACGTTTGACATTCCTCCACCAATTCCACCAAAGAATCCAGAAATTGCCTTGGTAATCATAGATTGCATGGCAATACGAACCAAATCTTGAATGATGGATTGCGCCAATGACGCGGACAGCTCTTTCATGGATTCAGAGAATGACTTAGTACCCATCAACATCCCTGTTAGGGCGTTCCCCGTCCGCTGTTCGACAACATCCAACAGGTTCATTTGCATTTTCTGAAAATCACCCTGGCTAGCATACAATTCTTTAGCCGCTGCGAATTGCGAATCTCTAGAACGAATACCAGCTGCGGCGATCAACTGCTCGTAACGTTCTTTTTTGATAATGCCGTTTTGATAATAAGAATCATACAGCGCGGTTTGCTCTGTTAGCTGGTTTTGCAGGTCTTGCAGGGGATCAACATTGCCCACCAATTTCGCTGTAGAGGATACCGCATAACGCTGATTGGCTTCCGCAACGCTGCTCAGGTATCTGGCCTCAATCTCCTGTTTGCGTCGCACAACCTCTTCGGCACTTTGAATGGCGTTGGCCGCAATCTGGCGCTGCAATTGCTCTTCGGCTTTCAGGCGGGCATGGAGCGCCTGTCGATAGGGATCGGCGGCGATAGCATCCTGCAAATCTTGGGTGCGTTGTTTTGCCAGAATACTGGCCTGACTGAGTTCAATCAGCTCCTCACGCTGCTTTCCGGTG
>NZ_JADEUF010000162.1 GCF_015163655.1 Xenorhabdus griffiniae
TGACTGCCGTATCTGTAATCCATGTTGCACCTCCAGTACAACACAGTATTGCAGCTAAAGCTGACCGACTAAAGTCGGTGGTTTTAACCTTTCATATGGAAGAATAAAATGATATTCAGTAAACCATCCGTACAAACTATTCTTAATAGGATCACCAGTTTAATATTTATAGCATTAGCCATTAACTTATGTATTGATCAGCGTCTGCCAATCGTTTAATACCTTTTGCTATTAAATTTACGAATCCTTTCGCTATTTTTGGCATCCTTGCACACTATTTTTAGTTTTTGTTACATTTAAGCCACAAGTTTAAGCCGGTGTTAACTCACTTAATAGTAAGGGGAACAAGCGTCGGCAATATCAGCATAGGAATATCCATTCCCCTGCTCTTTCTCTAATTTCTGCTTGGTTTCCCTATAGCAACGGCGTTTATCCTGCTCTCTGAAATGATGCATAAAGTCATTTTGTGGCTTATGGGAAAATTTAAGCTGTTGATCATTCCAATCATAAGAAAGTTTCCAGCTCTCTTTATCAAGTCCACTGTGATGCTGATTAAATTTATCATGATATTCTTTCTGTTCATTCTCCCGCTTCTCGGCTAAGGCATTATCTTGAGCCAGTTTTTCAGTGTTCCAATTACCACTATCCAGTGTATCCCTCTTTTTCAGATACTCTTTTGAGGGTTTGTTATCCGCGGGTATATCGCTTTTATAGCTTAAATCCAAAGCCAGAGCCTGAGAAAACCACACTGACAAAATAAAAAACAGGTAATGGGATCCTTTAATTTTCATATCATTCCTTATTAGGCCTATACCAATCCAATTTCAAGTTGCAGCTTGCAAATCAAAGTGATTATTTATATCTCCCCCGCATAGCGGGGAAGATATAAGACGCATCTTGAAAGACGATTGGTATATAACAATTAATTATTATCATATTGTGCATCACGGCTTCAGAGAAAGTCTAAGTCTTCGCTAACGGCGCAGGCTCAATTAATAAAATATCAAGCCTCTTTTGATTTGTTGTCCTATAGCAATGACGTTTAGTTTGCCCTCTGAATACGATCAGTTTTGTTTCATGAAGCGCTCTATATCTCGCTTTAGATCTTGTGGATTGGGAGGATAATCCTTAATGCTAAAGCTGTTTGAATTATACCAACCAGAAGATCGATTATTATACTCTTTCTGTTCATTTTCCTGCTTCTCTGCTAAGGTATTATCTTTAGCCAATTTCTCTCTGTCCCAATTTCCATCGTGCAATTTGTCCCTCTTTTTCAGGTACGTTTTTGAGGGTTTGTTATCCGCGGGTATATCGCTTTTATAGCTTAAATCCAAAGCCAGAGCCTGAGAAAACCACACTGACAAAATAAAAAACAGGCAATAAGATCCTTTAATTTTCATATACTTTTCCTTAATGGGGATATGATAATGACGTTTGGCTTTCAGCCTGGAAACGTTTAGCTCGAGCTTGCATACCAAAATCTTTGCATCTCTGGTCTAAGATGTTTTTGTTGCATACTAAAGCCTGGCATCTCTGGTCTAAGGTTTTGCTGTTGCATACTGGATAATCATCAGAATCCTGCGCATACCAATCATGAGGAAGTCCCAGCCTCTTTTTCTCAAATTTATCATCATACTTATGCAGTTTCCTCTCCTGCTTCCCAGCTAAAGTATTACCTTTAGCTAGTTTCTCCATGTTCCAATTTTCGTCGTCCGAACTGTCCAGGCTGAACGTTTTTTTCAGGTATTCTTCTGAAGGTCTGTTAGCTGCGGGTATATCGCCCTGATAGCTTAAATCCAAAGCCAGAGCCTGAGAAAACCACGCTGGCAAAATAAAAAACAGGCAATAGTATCCTTTGATTTTCATGTTTTTCCTTAGTGGAACTATAACAACCAATTATTATTTAATAACCATTATCACCTAAGGTCAACACTACAATTTCTGTGCATTTTGCAATCAAACAAAATAACTCTTTACAAATCAATAAGTTTTCAACATTCTATATTTGGCTTTTCATTATAAAAATTAAGAGAGATTCTGATGCATCCATATCCTATTTATCACGTCGATGCCTTTACGGAAAAATCGTTTTCTGGCAATCCCGCTGCGGTTGTTTTGCTGGATAAATGGCCAACAGATGACATACTGATTTCTATCGCTGCTGAAATTGGCCTGCCAGAGACCGCTTTTTTGGTAGAAAATCATCTACGTTGGTTTACACCTAAAGTCGAAGTCGATTTATGTGGACATGCAACGCTGGCGACTGCGTTTGTCCTTATAACCCATCGCAACATTCAAGAAACGTTACTTACATTCAAAAGCCGCTCCGGTGAACTCCGAGTTTCTCATCAAGATGGTGTTTTTACATTGGATTTTCCTATCGCCGATTGTCATGAAGAAAATGACCTTATCCCTGTCATACAAGATGCCCTGGGACAAAATGTTTCCGCAGTATTAGCTTCACATGATCGTTATATTTGTGTTTTGGATTCCGCAGAACAAATCCTCAATACCCAACCCAATTTTGATAAAATTGCTGCCCTGCCCTTGCCAGGATTGACCATTACCGCTCTCGGTGATTCATCCATTGATTTTGTTTCTCGCTATTTTGCGCCAGCTAAAGGTGTCAATGAAGATCCTGTTACAGGCTCTAGCCATTGTGTTCTTGCCCCCTTTTGGGGAAAACGGCTCAATAAAACTGAGCTTTATGCCCGTCAATTATCCGAACGAGGCGGTGAAATGTCATGTCGCATAAATGGGGATCGTGTTTATCTGACAGGTAAAGCGAGGCTCTTTTCACACGGTGAGATATTGCTAGAAAATATATAAGCAGGAAAAATGCCTCAATTATACATGTCTTATCTTGGTGGAAATGCTGGAAAATCTAATATTGAAGCTCACGATGTCCAAGCAAAGGAAAAAGCCAAAGGAGGTTTACTGTCTGGCTATAGCTAATTACATCAAGATAATCTGAAAGATGTTGATGATTACCTGCTCCTTAGACAAGTCAATGGCTATCATATCCACTTAACTGAGAGCCAGATAAACCTGCATGGCAGGGATATCGTCCTATTGTTGGTCAGCAAATAAATTTTGCTGACCAACATAGCGTCATCTACCATTACTCACCAGTAAATCTGAATTAATCTCCGAAATCGATCTCGCTCCGGTTAAAGTCATCGCTACCCGCATTTCTTTGTCAATCAGATCCAACAAGTTAGAAACACCCGCTTCACCTGCCGCAGCCAATGCATAAACAAAAGCACGCCCTAGCAAAATACTATCCGCACCCAGGGCAATCATTCTCACCACATCCAATCCAGTCCGAATACCGGAATCAGTAAGAATAGTAATGTCGTTTTTGACTGCATCCGCAATCGCAGGTAAGGCCCGTGCCGTTGACAGAACACCATCAAGCTGACGTCCACCATGATTTGAGACCACAATACCATCAGCCCCAAAACGGACAGCATCTTTGGCATCTTCTGGATCAAGAATGCCTTTGATAATCATTGGCCCTTTCCAGAAATCACGGATCCATTCCAAATCTTTCCATGAGATTGAGGGATCAAAATTATTTCCCAACCAGCCAATATAGTCTTCCAATTTAGTCGGTTTACCACGATATACAGAAATATTACCCAGATCGTGTGGTTTGCCCCACAACCCAACATCCCATGCCCATTGAGGATGCGTCATCGCCTGCAAAATACGACGCATGGCCGCATTCGGGCCACTCATACCGGAATGTGCATCACGGTAACGCGCCCCAGGGACTGGCATATCAACGGTAAATACCAGATTTTTGACTCCCGCAGCCTGTGCCCTTTCCAGTACATTGCGCATAAAACCACGATCTTTTAGCACATAGAGCTGAAACCAAATTGGACGATCTATTGCAGGAGCGACTTCTTCAATCGGGCATACTGACACCGTCGACAAGGTAAATGAAATCCCCTTTTTAGCTGCGGCACGTGCCGCTTGCACTTCACCACGACGCGCATACATTCCTGTCAGTCCAACGGGACCCAGTGTCACCGGCATTGACATCTTCTCGCCGAATAAACTGGTTTCCAGACTTAATTTGGACATATCCTTCAATACACGCTGGCGTAACTCAATATTGGATAAGTCTGTAGTATTACGTTTAAGGGTATGTTCTGCATAGGCTCCACCATCAATATAATGGAACAAAAAAGGCGGTAACTTGGCTTGTGCCGCATCCCGATAGTCAGTTGAAGCGGAAATAATCATAATATCTATCCTAATGTAAAGTTATTCACGCATTTTATGGTATACCAATCTAACTTCAAGATGCGTATATATTCATTCTGATAGCATATTTTCCAAAATATCATAAACAGGTAACAAACGCGTGAATCCATCCCTATCAAGGAAATGTCCACCATTATCAATATTAATTAATTCTGTTTGCAACGAATGAGCCAAAGCCAGAGAGGATTGCGGAGAAACAATTTCATCATTAGATGAAATAAGTGAAAAACGGTGTTCGGTTATTTCACGTAAGAAAGCATAATCTAACGGTTCAACAACAAAAGAATTCAATTCTGGTAAAGTAATTTGAGGAGAGTCAAATCCGGAAACCAAAATATATCCACCAATATGAAGATGCTGAGAACGGATCGATTCTAAATGCCGCAATAGCGTAATACAACCAAGACTATGACCAACAAAAATTGAGTCTTTGTCTGCCTTAGAGACGACATCCATCAACATCTTAGCCCAAGCTTCAGGTTTAGGAGACGATGTATCAGGCATTGTAGGTATGATAACCTCTGCCCCCTGTTCAGTCAGTTTCTCTTTTAACCAAGGGAACCAATGGGATGAAGGCGAAGCAGTATATCCATGAACAATAATTATTCTTTTGCCTGAAAACCGCCCTTGACCACTTATTTTTTCTGATATCACGCATTTTCTCCTATTTAATAATTTATCTATTTATACTAATTTGACCTCAAGTTTCAGCTTGCAAATCAATGTGATTGGTTAAGAAATTGAGGTAAGTTAATAATCAACGACATGATCATAAGTTAGTTACCACTCAACTCATACATTCTGAATAAAATTTTTTATCTTTGCGCTAAAAACGGCTGGCTGTTCTATAGGAAACATATGCGTTACCCCTGTGACAATTTCCGATTGACAATTGGGAATATTTCTTGCTGCTGACACACTAACAAGTTGAAACAATGGACGAGAATATTCGCCATAAGCAACATGCACTGGCAATTTTATCGTCGCCAAGGCGCTTACACTTATATCTGGCTTCTCATTTTGATTCAATTGCTTAGTTACCGTATCTGCTTGGGCTAATTGAGCCATACGCACAGCTTCAGGTTGTGATGCAAAATAACCTTTTTGATTTCCTGAACCATCAATCAGAATTTCCACCATCTCAGGCATTTTTCTTGTTCCTGTTAACGCAAATAAAGGGCCAAACATAGCTTGAGCATCTGCCATAAATAGCGCTAATTCGTCCTCGGTTAAATAAGAGGGATATCCAGGTTCATAAAGAAAAAGACTACGGAACAATTCAGGTGCTTTTAATACTGCCAATAATGCTACATCAGCACCATAAGACCATGCGACCAGATGTAGCGGAGAACAGCCTGTTTCACGGATAATTTCAATAACATCATTCATATACCGGATCTTAAGAATTAAGCCTTTCAAAACACGCCTCCAATGTTTTGTTTTTACATGATTTTCTTTGCGGTGTTTTGAAAGCATTCCGGCATAAATATTCC
>NZ_JADEUF010000163.1 GCF_015163655.1 Xenorhabdus griffiniae
TTGTAAATGTATACACGATTAAATCCTCTTATTATGCAATAACCAACTACTTTCCATTTTTTCAATTTATTTTCCTTAAAGAAATTTAGGGGGGATATATATCAAAACAAATGTATTATTTACTGAAAACAATCCATATAATGAATGCTATCACTATGAATATTAAAAAATTTCTAGGGTTTGTTGGAATATTCATTACATTATCCTCTTAGTAAATGTGTCATGCAGAAGTGGTCTAAGGCTATTTTCGGGTTTTCAGCCTTGCACCTGATGTTTTATATAATGACTTATGTTAAGTCTTTAGCTGCGATTTCCACGACGCTTTATATCCCATGAGTTTTTTAAAACCTGCATTATCAGAAAGTGGTCGCTCCAATATTTGCATAAACACATGGTATTTTTCTCCATTAACAAAAAAGTGAGACTGAACGAGTATGGTCCCTTTGATTAGTTGAAATTTTTTATTTTGTAAATCAATATTTTTTGATTTTTTTAACTTAATGGTAGTTTTCAATGTAGATGTATTGCTCATTAGTGGCCTCCGCTCACTATTATTTTTATTATGACCAAGTTGCCTGCAACCTGTAACAGGTAACTTGCGGTATGTTTACATCAAGTAGTGCTCAGGGCGAGCGCCCGAACGTTTTATGAACACGATTAGTGCAAAAATAACTCTCAATGAGATTGAGTTTAAAGCAATCTAACACATGCCTCCATCAAAATAGTTTGGATATTGTTTGTGCTGTTTTTAATTTAAGCACTCACGCTCTCGCCCTGAAGTAGTGATGTTATCTGTGATGTATATACTGTGCTAGTGGATAGGGCACATAGAATTAATTTTTTCTTGAAAATTTCCTGTAATCCTCATCGCTTATCGTTTCTAGTCCTTTTCTGATGAGCCATTCCAAGACAGTTGTATCTTTGATCGGTTCTTTAAGTTCGATAACCGCTTTTACGGTTTCTTTTTCGACTAGTCGCCAGACGTTGTCGTTGATGTGCTTCGTTGGCATTTTTTGACCTCCATATAAATTCTACGTTTATCATAATCTAAAAAATTAAAATATGTTGACAATGAGAATCTAAGAATTTATAAAGAAACCAGAAAATAATTTTTGATGTTCTAATATTCTTACACAAGACCAATTGAGATAGAGTTTTGGGGTTTTGGAGTTGAGGGATTAGAGAAAGATCGTAAGGTACTCAGGGTCAAACCTCAGTACTTTTTTAAAAGTCCTACAGGTTCGCATAATCTATATTATGTTAAATGGAATTTAATTTTATTCATTACCATCTTCGTATTTGATAAATCCGGTAACGCATTAATGATGAGTACGCCCTGCTCTCTGCCCCCCAAACGTTGCAAAACTTTAGCGAGATTCTTTTCATAAAAGACAGGCAATTTTGACGTAAAAGTTACGCTGCCTTTAGCAATATATCAGCAACCTTATAACTTAATTCTTGAGTATCAATGGCCACTTGATTACTTAGTGCAGCAATAGTTAAACATGAATTTGGCAAACGTATAAAATGGGCTCTGTAACCAGCCCATTCACCAGAGTGTTCCAGACTAGGCTCTGCCAAGTGGTTGTGATGTTCTAAGCCAAATGCATAAGTTTCATAGTTTTTAACCATATCTCCAGTAGATGTTATTTTGGATAATGCTTGAGTCATGCGTTGGACTAATGATATTCCACCAACCCTACCGTGAGATAAATTTTCACCCCATAACATGAGGTCTCCAACAGTTGAGTGTACCGCCCCATCACCTGTATGTGTCCATGGCGATTCAAAAAGTTGACCTTTTGGGTTATATGCTCGTGCAAATTCGACAATGATTGGATATTCATCAACAATGAACGTATTTTTCATCCCGAGAGGTTTGAAAATACGTTCTTGACTGAATTCACTCAGTTTTATCCCACTGGCTTTTTCAGCCACTTGCGCTAATAAAAAATATCCAGTATTGCTGTACTCAAATGTTGTCCCTGGCGCAAATACAGATTGAGAGTGCGCATATAAGTGATGTAATGATTGTTCAATTGTCAACGGATCTTGTTCATTAATACCAATCGATTCAGCCAGTTCCATATAATCAACGAGTCCACCTGTATGATAGATTAAGTGACGCAGAGTAACAGGTTTTGCATGGCTGCCTAAATCAGGCAGGAACTTTGTGATTGAATCATCTAACGACAAATAACCGTCATTTTCTAACAATAAGAGCGTAAATGCAGTGAACTGTTTTGAAACTGAAGCTATATTAAATACGCTTTCTATTGAAAGCGGTTTATGTGATTCTAAACAAGCCAATCCTATAGAGCCTTGGTAGGTTAATCCGTTGTCATACTTGGCCATGTAGACAACACCGGGAGCATGTTTATCAAATGATGTTAAAAGTTCATCAAGTGCTTTAATGATCTCAGGATTTTTATTCATAATTACGTCCTTACATCTACTCTTCTCTGTCACGCCACCTGGTTTCTCTGATAATCACAGGTCACCATCGGTTTTATCTAAAAAAGCAGGTAACATAGAACCGTGAATAGTGCTCTACAGTACCTGCCACTTTTTTTGCTCAAATCAATATCTGCATTTTGCTGAAAAAGACGCCTATAAAATTAATAATTCGCTTTCAACCAATCGGTATATCCTTTTTCTCCATTACCGTAATAAGCATCATTATTGAGATCAGTCAGTTCAATCCCGTAGCGTAAACGTTCTACCAAATCTGGATTAGAAATAAACGGACGACCGAATGCAACGGCATCCACCTTACCTTCCACACGACGGGAAATCGCCATTTCAAGGTCATAATTGTTGTTACCGATATAAGCACCATCGAACAACGATCTTAGTTCATCCAAATCAACCTCTGCGGGAATATCACGGCTTTTTCCTGTTGTTCCTTCAACAAAATGGAGATAAGCCAGTTTGAATTTATTGAGTTGCTGGATCAGATAGCCATAAGTTGCCATCACATTACTATCAAGCGGAGTGTTTCCTACTTCTGTTGTCACTGGAGATAACCTAATACCAACCCGCCCACCACCCCAAATATGGGTTACAGCGTCAATAACTTCGATAATCAATCTGGCACGGTTTTCAATTGAACCACCATACTGATCGGTGCGATGGTTAGTTGAATCACGCAAAAACTGTTCCAATAGATAGTTGTTAGCAGCATGAATTTCTACACCATCGAACCCTGCACGTTTAGCGCATTCTGCCGCATGTCTATATTGCCTGATAATGTCAGGGAGCTCGTCGGTTCTAAGTGCACGCGGTATGGACGCTTTCTCTATACCACGACGGGTAAAAACATTACCATCTGTTTCAATAACGGATGGTGCTACTGGTGCTTCTTTATTTGGTTGAAGATCAACGTGTGAGAAACGACCGACATGCCACAATTGCATTACAATTTTACCACCAGCAGCATGAATAACATCTGTGACTTTTTTCCATCCTGCCACCTGATCTTCTGTCCAGATACCAGGAGTCATAGCATAACCGCATCCCTGTGCTGAAATATTAGTTGCTTCTGAAATGATTAAACCGGCGCTCACGCGTTGAGCATAATATGTAACATTAAGTTCGTTTGGGACACCATCCTCATTCATACGAGCACGTGTTAAAGGCGCCATAACAATACGATTAGCAAGTTCAATATCCCCTAATTTGGTCGGCGAGAAAAGATCGGTTCTAGTGCTATTATCAGTCATAACATTTCCTATTTTTTATATTGATATAATGATTCGATCAATACATGAGATTATAACTTCATGAAAATATAATTTAAGTAATTGTCGGAAGAGTTAATTTATCTCAAACAACTTATTATGTCTTTATGTGATGTATTTCCTGAATGAAAATTCAATGGCGTTATATGCTGGGTGGGTTTGAATGATTAATGGAAGGAGAATCACCAAATACCCAATGCCCTGCTTTTGGATATTTGCTCTCAATTAACTTCATAATTTCAATAGATTTCATGTTATCTTACAGATTCCCCCTCATTAATGAAGATTTTCTTTATTTGATTTGGTATAGAACATCACCAACCGCATTGAACAGACGATCAAGATCATCAATTTTAGCATTGAACATGGGACCAAATTGTAACGTGTCACCACCAAAACGGACATAAAAACCCGCTTTCCATAATGCAATACCAGCATCAAAAGGCCGGACAACGGCATCTCCATCCCGTGGAGCAATTTGGATGGCCCCCACTAGCCCGCAGTTACGAATATCCACGACATTTGGGCAGTGACTTAGTGCATGTAATTTTTGTTCAAAATGTGATGCCAATTCCGCAGCTTGTTGAGGCAAATTTTCTTTTTCCAGCAGTTCCAATGAAGCCAATCCCGCGGCACAAGCAACCGGATGACCTGAATAGGTATAACCGTGGCTGAATTCAATCATATGTTCAGACAGAGATTGTGACATAAAGGCATCGTAGATCTTGCTGGACGCAATTACACCACCCAGAGGAATTGCACCGTTGGTAATTTGTTTAGCAAAGTTAAGGATATCTGGGGTTACACCGAAATATTCAGCACCACTCCAGCTTCCCAAACGCCCGAAACCGGTAATTACTTCATCAAAAATCAGCAAGATATCATATTGAGTACAAATTTCCCGTAAGCGTTGTAAGTAACCTCGTGGTGGGATAATAGCGCCGGCAGATCCAGAAAGCGGTTCGACAATAACAGCAGCGATATTACTGGCATCATGCAATTCAATGAGTTTTAGTAATTCATCTGCCAGTTCGGGGCCACCAGCCGCTGGCATCCCTTTAGTAAAGGCAATATTAGGTTGTAATGTATGCGAAAGATGGTCAACATCCATAAACTGACCAAACATTTTGCGATTACCCCCAATACCGCCAAGACTGGTTCCTGCGATATTGACACCATGGTAACCCCGTGCCCGACCGATTAATTTAGTTTTTGCAGGTTGTCCTTGGATCCGCCAGTAAGCACGAGCCATTTTTACTGCGGTATCGGTAGCTTCTGAACCTGAACTGGTAAAAAATACATGATTTAAATCACCAGGCATAAGGCTGGCAATTTTATCTGCTAATTTAAATGACAAAGGGTGTCCATATTGGAAACCTGGGGAATAATCCAATGTCCCCAGTTGATCTGAAACAGCCTGACGAATTTCAACGCGTGAATGGCCTGCTCCACACGTCCATAATCCTGATAAACTGTCATAAATTTGCCGGCCTTGATCATCAAACAGCCAACTTCCTTCTGCTGAGACAATCAAACGTGGATCTTGTTGAAAATGACGATTAGCGCTGAACGGCATCCAGTGGGCTTTAAAGTTCAGTTTTTGGAAATAATTTCTATCTGGCATCTTATAGCTCCTCGCACAAGGTTGTAATCAAGAAGTTGCAATGAAACTATACTCAAGTTAAACCTCAATTATCGAATAATTAGTGATGAGTTTACTCAAAAAAATGAAACTCACAAATTTTAAAATAGATATAATCATAAAAATATGATGTTTTCCATCAGCTGATTGCTTTTATTGTGAGGGTTGATAAACTAATTAATTATGCACATTGGTAGGAATTCAATTTAATGAATGAGAGTAAATTTATACGTTGAGTTTAATATATCAAAAATTATTCAGTTCATATCAAATTGTATATATC
>NZ_JADEUF010000164.1 GCF_015163655.1 Xenorhabdus griffiniae
AAAACATTAGGCTATTCAAAATCACCGGAAATGCATGACAAAGTCATCGGGACTTTTATCGAAAGAGAATATTATATTTAAGACCAATCAACATTTTGAATACGTGACCCATCCAAGAATAACTCTCTCCGTAAATTATCTGTGTTTTTGTCAAGTTCAATATTGATGGAGGGTATTGATAACTATAAGCTAGGAACGAATCCTTCATTTCTCAAGGATTGAATGACTCCTCTTATCAGAGATGAATGGGATATATTAATCGCGTAGCTTCTGGCTTTATTTGATGTTGGCTTTAATAGTTTCTGTTCTATTAGTTTAGATATTTGATATGTTATTTGTGCTGACTTAAGTTCAGGTAAAACCTCTTTCAAGTCTCCTACCTTAATAATGCCCACTGTAACTGCTTTTCTCAGTATTTTTGCTTCAATATTGCTTAGCGCATTCTTTTCTAAAGCAAATGCTATTGCTGGAAATAAAATTTTCTGACTTAAGAAATGCAAATTGGTTAACTGGTCAACCTTTTTTAGTTCAGTAGAGATACCAGCCAATACATAAATACACCATTCTTCAAGCCCTTCACGAGTTCCAAGATCTGCTTTTGATAACATTTCATAATATTTATTTCTATCATTGCAAAACACTGCTGTAGGATTGAGAACTCTGCCGCCTGCTTGAACATTAAATCCATACTTGATAAGTAATGCATAAGTTAACAATCTTACTGTTCGACCGTTTCCGTTGCTGAAAGGATGAATCCAACCAAAGCGATGATGGGCAAGAGCTATTTTCATTAAATCGTATTTAGGGCTGTCCTCACGGTTAATGAAAGCGGTTAATTCATTCATATAGTCAGGGACTTTTATGCTATCAGGCGGAAGATGTTCTGATTGCCCTATGCTCACACCATGATGGCGATATTGACCGGGTGTTTTATCTCCTTCGCGTTGTAAGTTATCTTAAAAGTAGTGTTTTCAATATCTCGAAATCAGGAAAAAAAAGTGATTATTTATGGTATGTTATGTTACATAGTGGCTCACTATTATCTCAAAATCAAGGTTGTGAAGATCTCAAAATATCTATGCTGCTATCTTTAAAAACTATACTTGTAACCTATTGATTTATCTGAGGCCGTCACTTTGGCCTCCCTGTATTGATCGACGGTTTAAGCGGAATTCGGATTAGTCAGATGATTTAAAAACCCCATATGTAACATGGGGTTTATTTTTCTAACAAGGATAAATATCGAATCGGTGATTTTTAGTGGTAATTGCAGCGGATGCTTTAACACCCGCCAGTGGTTCTGCATAATCTGGCCGTTTTACCACAACCCGACGTTTTGCCAATGCACGGGCCGGTTCCAGTAAACTATCAGCATCCTCATCTGCCCCGACCAGTGATTGGAAAACCCGCATCTCTTTTTTGACTAGCGCGCTCTTTTGCTTATGTGGATACATTGGATCAAGGTAAACCACATCTGGCGGCGGTGTAATATCTGTCAATGCTGTAATGCTTGAGGCGTGGATCAGCGTCATGCGTTCTTTCAGCCAACTTCCAATCTCTTCATCCTGATAGCCGCGCTGTAGTCCGTCATCCAATAATGCTGCTACCACAGGGTTGCGTTCTAACATTCTGACATGACAGCCGATAGAGGCCAGCACAAAAGCATCGCGTCCCAACCCAGCGGTAGCATCCACAACATTGGGTAAATAACCTTTCTTGATGCCGACGGCTTTCGCGACGGCTTCGCCACGACCACCACCAAAGCGACGACGGTGCGCCATTGTTCCGCTGACAAAATCGACATAAATCCCGCCCAGCTTAGGCTCATCACGCTTGCGCAATTCGAGTCGTTCGGGTGTCAATACCAGTGCCATGACCGAATCTTCATCGTGGATCAGATCCCAACGTTCAGCCAATAACGACAAGGCGCTGCGATCAGCGCCTTCTTCACAAATCAAACAAATTTTCACAGGTGATTATCCGCCGATGCCGTAGCTCTTCAGCATTGCATCCAGTTCTGGTTTACGGCCCCGGAAGCGGACAAACAGTGTCATTGGATCTTCTGAGCCGCCGCGGGACAAAATATTGTCGAGGAATGACTGACCGGTTGTGCGATTGAAAATCCCTTCTTCTGAGAAGCGAGAATAGGCATCGGCTGCCAACACATCCGCCCACAGATAGCTGTAATAACCTGCTGCATAGCCACCATTAAAGATATGGCTAAAGGAGTGCGGGAAGCGTCCCCAATCTGGCGATGGCACAACCGCAACTTGTTTTTTCACTGATTGCAGCGTTTCCAGGATTTGCGCTCCTTTGGCTGGATCATATTCCACATGTAAGCGGAAATCGAACAGACCAAACTCAAGCTGGCGCAGGATCTTCATTGCGGCCTGATAGTTTTTGGCCGCCAGCATATTATCCAGCATCTCTTGTGGCAGGGGTTCCTGAGTTTGATAGTGACCGGAGATAAATGCCAGTGCTTCCGGCTCCCAGCACCAGTTTTCCATAAACTGGCTTGGACACTCTACTGCATCCCACGGTACGCCACTGATACCGGCAACATCCAAAACTTCAATTTCGGTCAGCATATGGTGCAAGCCATGCCCAAACTCGTGGAACAGTGTTGTCACTTCATCGTGGGTAAACAGGGCCGGTTGATCACCGACTGGTTTATTAAAATTACAAGTCAGATAAGCGACCGGAATTTGCAACTCGCCAGATGCATGGCGCATTCTGCCGACATAACTGTTCATCCATGCGCCACCGCGTTTATGTTCGCGGGCGTAAAGATCTAAATAGAAACTGCCACGCAATACCTGCTGCTCATCATACAGATCAAAGAAACGTACATCAGGATGCCATGTATCTACATCCTGGCGTTCTTTGGCGGTAATGCCATAAATGCGGCGAATGACTTCAAACAGCCCTTCCAACGCTCGTTGTTCCGGGAAGTAAGGGCGCAGTTGTTCATCATCAATGGAGAAGTCATGCTGCTTTTGCTTCTCGCTGTAATATGCCAGATCCCACGCTTCCAGCCCATCAACACCGTGATGAGATTTTGCGAAGTTAGTGAGTGTTTCCAACTCTTCTTGACCTTGTTGATGGGCGCGTTTGGCCAGATCGTTCAGGAAATCGAGTACCTGCTGAGGTGTTTCAGCCATTTTGGTTGCCAGAGAACTTTCAGCATAGTTCTTGAACCCCAATAATTGGGCGAGTTCATGACGTAATGCAAGTAATTCCGCCATCACTTCACTGTTATCCCACTTTCCGGCATCTGGCCCTTGATCAGAAGCACGGGTCGTATAGGCATAATACATTTCTTTGCGCAGTTCACGATTATCGCCATAGGTCATGACTGGCAGATAACTTGGCATATTGAGTGTCAGCAACCACCCATCCAGCCCCTTGGCTTCGGCGGAGGCCTTGGCTGCGGCTTTGGCACTTTCAGGCAAACCGGCCAGATCACCCTCGTCGGTAATCAGCTTGGTCCATCCCATCGTGGCATCCAGCAAATTATTGCCGAACTTTGCACCCAGCTCAGATAAACGAGCAGTAATTTCACCGTAACGTTTCTGTTTCTCTTCTGGTAAGCCAATGCCGGTCAATTCAAAATCACGCAACGTATCTTCAACAACCTTGCACTGTGGCTGGGAAAGGGTTTCGAATATTTGGCTCTCTTTTAGCGACTTATATGCTTGATATAACCCTTTGTGTTGCCCCAACCAGGTATCGAATTCAGAGAGCAGGGGCAGGCTTTGCTCATAGGCTTCGCGAAGCTCTGGACTATTCTTGACCGCATTTAGGTGTTCGACTGGCGACCACATACGGGAAAGCCTGTCTTTCTCTTCTGAAATGGGTTGGCACAGGTTATCCCAGGTAAAAGCAGTGTTTTCGGATAAAATCTTCTCAATGACTTGGCGGTAATTGGCTAACGTCTCTTTCACAGCAGGCACAACATGCTTTGGTTCGATTGCAGAGAACTTAGGCAATACAGAAGATATCAGTAACGGATTAGTCATAATGAGCGCCTTATATGTGTATTTGGGTATAGGCTGAAACCAGCCCCGTATCCCAATGGGTTGTTGACGATAGATGGGGATAAGATATCGTGAGTTCAATGCTAATGCCGCACTTTTGTGCGAACAATTAGGTTCTTTTTCTGTCAGGGATCTGTGAAGTTGCGGAGAAGTTTAGATATTCTTGGAGACGCGCTATAATCCCTGCTCTTCATCAATTCTATTAATGGAAGATCATCGTCCCCGGTGGGGCGGCTGGACTTCAAATCCAGATGGGGCCGCCAGCGGCCCTCGGCAGGTTCAACTCCTGTGATCTTCCGCCACTTTTTGTCTGATGTCGTCTTTTTTATTCAATAAAATGTATCCCTTAAAGAGATACCTCCAAATGAAATTAACAGCCAATACAAGCTAAGCAACACATTCGAAGCCATAATGAGGGAGTGGCATAAATCCAAAGCTGATAGATGGTCGTTGCGTTATCGTGATGAAATTATCGATACATTTGAAAAAGATATTTTCCCTTATATCGGTCATCGTCCCATATCAGAAATCAAGCCTTTGGAATTACTTGAAACACTGAAAAAATTAGAAGCCCGAGGTGCATTAGAAAAAATGCGCAAAGTTCGTCAGCGTTGCGGGGAAGTTTTTAAATACGCCATTATTACTGGACGTGCTGAATATAATCCTGCTCCCGATCTCGCGAGTGCACTAGCCTCACCTACAAAACAGCATTTCCCTTTTCTGACTGCGCAGGAATTCCCTTTTTTCTTGAAAGAGTTATCTGCTTATACAGGCAGTGTAATAACAAAAACAGCCTGTTGCCTATTTTGGCTGAGCACTTGCAACGCAGTGGCGATCGCCGTGAATGGATTGTGACACAGAAAGCTGGCTGGCAATCAGTTTGAGCTAATATAAGTTAGCTTACTTTCTTACCTTCTGAAAATGCTTTTCTTGCTTCATTTAAACTCATTTCATTAGCCCCGCCCTGAAAGTCGGCATCTTTAGACTGCACAGGATCATCTTCCCATCCACAAATATCACAAATAAGATATTCACCAAATTCATCAAGGGTCGTATGATTACAACATGGGCAATGGTATTTTGTACTCATCGGCTGCTCCAATATTTTTTGGATTAACACTTTAAAATAAAAGCTATTTGTTTAAACAAATAGCTTTTAATAATCCATTTTAAATGTTATTTTTTTATGTTATTCAATTAAATTGTTATATTTTTTTGTTCTGGAAAATTCAGGCTCCTTCCAATTTGGACCTTTAATTGTCTTTCCTTTTTCACCCTCTGCTAATTTTCCTTCATTTAATAATCTTTCATAAGTCTTCCATAACTCTCCTTCTTCAAGAACTTTAAAACGATACCTGACATACATACGATCTATAGATGGATAGGAAAATTTAAGAGAAAAAACCAAAAGTATATATAACTTTTCATAATCATGAGAGTTTCATATTTCCTATTCCTTTCCATGTGGTTGCTGAAGCGGCATTCAAAAAAATCTTAACTTTTTTGATTAGCTGCCACATAT
>NZ_JADEUF010000165.1 GCF_015163655.1 Xenorhabdus griffiniae
CTTACCGATTCGGTTTGTTGACAAAATCGACATTTCACTTCTACCGTTGCCATCTGATTTCCTGAAAAAGTGAGGAGTATACATGAGAAACAACAAATTGAATACGTGACCAAAAATTATGTTGACAACTGATCATTAATCTCTTGTTTCGTCTGCTTAAACCGCTCTTCTTCCAGCTCAACACCTAACACACGACGATTGAGTTTCAATGCCGCTTTCAGTGTTGCCCCTGAACCCATAAAGAAATCGGCGACCAGATCCCCTTCACGGCTGCTGGACTGGATAATATGTGCCATCAGGTCAGCCGGCTTTTCGCACGGATGCTTGCCTGGATAATATTGCACCGGTGCAAACTGCCAGACATCGGTATAGGGCACAGCAGCGGTGACTGTAAACGGGCGACGCATTAAGCCGTATTCCTGCCGCAATTCGTCATACTGGCGTGACAGGGTTAAATGGGACCCCACCAGCTCAGAATAAGGCATATTCAGTTCACCACGCTGGTACTTTTCATTAGCAATACGCTCGAACAGTACCTGTAGCTTTTGATAATCCACTTCATTGGGTAACGCCACTGGCTATCGCTAAGCCAGTGACTGGCCATCTGCTTGCCCGTTGTTTCATGAATTTCTTTCGCCGTAACACCTAACACTTTTCGTGCGTTGCGAAAGTAATCCACGAGCGGCTTAAACACTGCCTGTTTTAGTTCCCTGCACTGGCGGGAATAGCCATCGCCTTTCAGGTGATAGGGGTCCTGATAATGTTCGGCAAAGATGATCCGCTCAGTGGCGGGAAAATACATCCTTAAACTTTCTTTATTGTGCCTGCACCACGGGCCAGACGGTTTCGCCCAAACAATGTGGTTCAATACGTTAAACCGTTCACGTACCAGTAGTTCTGTATCTGAGGCCAGACGGGAACCGCAAAACATATACAGGCTGCCACTCGGTTTCAGTACCCGCCAGAACTCGGCCAACAGTTCATCCAACCACACAAGGTAGGCTCTGTCACATTTGCCACTGATTATCCCAGCTACAGTCTTTCACGCGAAAGTACGGCGGGTCAGTGGCGATCAGGTCAATGCAGTTATCCGGCAGTGTTTTGATAAATCTTAGAGAGTCGTCGTTGACTAATGTGATACTACTTAAATTCACAGGCTATTCCATGCCCTGTAGCCTTGCCACCATAACCCATGCGCTTCATCATAGTATTCATAGCCATTTCGCTGAGATGTTTTTTGTAATCAGTCCGGCTAGGGAACACATACTGATAATCACCGCTGATTGGAATTAGTTGCTGAAGCAAAGTTACTACCTGATCGGACAACGGCACAATGTGAGGTCTGCGCATTTTCATTCTTTCCGCGGGGATTTGGATAAGCTTTTTTTCCAAATCAACTTCACTCCATTCTAATTTTCTCAATTCACCGGGGCGCAATCCTGTAATAATTAGAATTCTCAGCGCGTGCCTGACAATCTGACTACCCATGTGTTTATCAATGGATTTCAGGAATTCGGGCAATTCATCAACATCAAGGTGTGGATAGTGCTCTCTTTTATGGGGAATAAAAGCACTGGCAAGATCGGGAGCTGGGTTATATTCAGCTCGTCCGGTGATAATTGCATATTTCCAAACTTCACCACAACGTTGACGGACTTTCTTTAACTTCTCAGTAGCTCCGCGCTTTTCCATTCTCGTAAGAACGTCTAATAACTCCAAGGGTTTTATATCTGCTATTGGTCTATTACCAATATATGGAAAGACATCATTTTCAAATGCACTAATCATGTCAGCGCGATACCCTGCCGACCATCTATCTTTGCGCTTTTCGTACCATTCAAGAGTGATTTTTTCAAAAGTATTTTCAGACAAAATGGCGCTTTCTCTCTTCTTCTGTTTTCTATCTTCAGAAGGGTTAACGCCACCAGCAATCATAGAGCGAAATTCTGCGGTTCTTTTTCTTGCTTCCGCTAAAGAAACCTCTGGATAAGTACCCAGAGATAACATCTTCTGCTTACCCTCAAAACGATAGCGAAATCTCCAACCTCTAGATCCATTCGGTTCTACCAACAACCAAAGCCCATTTCCATCAGATAGCGTATAGGATTTTGCTCCGGGCTTGGCTCTCTTAATTGCGACGTCTGTTAGCTTCATCATTTCACCCGTGTGTATAGGAAGATGTGTATAGGAAAAACTATACACAAAACTATACACAATTTCATGTCGCTTTCAGGAGATGCTAGAAGACATTAGGAGACTTGGATTTATTGTTTTGGAGGAGGGAGCAATACATAATACTTAACATAATGATATTAAATAATTAATTAAATTCTATTTTTAGTCCTATACAAATTTCTATACAACTTACATTATACTAAGGCATCTCACCAGCTTAATTGTATAGCTGATGTGTTTTTAGTCCGTGATCTGGTATTTCCACACTCAATAAAACGAGGTCAGTACTTTTTACGTCCCAACCTTGTGAAGGGTGACGACGAATTTCGTCGGAACCTATGGAGCGATTGAGGAAGCAGCCAACTGATAGCCCTGCCAGTAAGAAGCCTTCCCGCGACTGTAATCGTCTGGCCTTTTGTGCAATAACATCACCGATAGTGTCACGGTGATCTTGCCTGTGACTCTGGCAGCTGTCGATTGTGCGTTCTTCTTTTGTCTTCGTGCCATTTTCCACCGCCTGTATATGGTTGGTTTTTTCAATCATTATAATAATCAATAAGTTAAACCACTACGAACGTAATACGTACTCAGTTACATTTAGTAACCTTGTGCTGGACGGCTTAAACTCAAGCCTACCTTCATTGTGATAATCCAATGGAGGGTAATACATTGCCCTATCTCACTCTTTTGCGCACCTCTTAAAGAGTTGTGCAAATTTGTGAGTCAGTATCACTGACGCTCAAATTGTGAGTAAATATTATTTATGCACAACGTCATTTGCGAGTAACTAATAGTTACGCACAAAGTCCGATTATCGGACATTGGATTTTGCATACCGATATTTTCGGTACTCAAACTGAACCTCTTAAAGAGGGGCAGTTCTTGCTCCATGCAATGAGGCAGGCAACCCAAAATAATTGGGGAGCCTAAACTATGACCAAACGCCAAATCTGGCGTCTGGATATTTATCAATGAGTTATCATCTAAGCCCGAATTCGGGCTTTGCTCTGCTATCAGGCTGACAGTTAGTCCCTGAGTTACAATACGGGATAATCCCGCATGTACATAAGCAAAAGGTATGGTGGAAATCACCATACCCAAGGTGGAGTGTCACACTTTGAAGATGGTTGGAATTTCAACCATCATAAAAATCAGCATGTTAGTGTAGTTGATGGCTTAATTGCCGTTATTGATAACCGCGGCTATATCTCTGAGTTTTTGCTCGACCGCCGCCACACAGAAATTCTTATCACTGGTTACGACGAATTTCGTCGTCAGTCATAACTCACATTTTTGTGCCAAGAACACCAAACTCATTTCCATGTATAACCATAATTTTATTTTCCCTGAATATATACATTAATAAAAAAGTGTTGTCTCAGTTGTCTCGGTTGTCTCAATTTATTTAACATGTTGTTTTATAATGACTAATCTCTAAAAATTGAGACAACTTACCCTATTTTATGTTGTCTCAGTTTTGCTTTTTACTCTGCAAACAAATAATAACCAATTGATAAATAATGATTTAATCTTGAATTTAATGTTGTCTCAGTGAGATCGTAGAATATCGCGGTCAGCGTGTTGTGACTACTGAACAGATGGCGGCAGGTTACGGTACAACCGTTGATCGCATTCGTCAGAACTTCAACCGTAACAAGTCCCGGTTTGCTGAGGGAAAACACTACTTTCAAATTGAAGGAGAAGAGCTGAATGATTTGCGCGTATCTTTTAGCGACGCGCAAATTTCTTCAAAAACTCGCTCACTGACCCTCTGGACAGAACGCGGCGCCGCGAATCACTCCAAGATGCTGGAAACTGACCAGGCTTGGAATTACTTCGACGACCTGACCAAGTTCTACTTCACTCGTCGCGACAATATCACGACAGAAGCGGAACTGTTAAGCAATCCGGCAAAACTGCGTTCAATGCTGTCGGTTTATGCCGAAAACGTTGAGCGGCTTGAGGGTGAAAATTAAGTGCTGAGGATATAGGAAATTCCAACGGTTGCCATAGATGGCTCCAATCTGAGTCATTCAACTATGGTGATTTCCACCACGGTTGCGAGTAACTAATAGTTACGCTCAGATTTTGCTCGACGAACTTTATTGCCCGAACTGCACCTCTTAAAGAGGTTTAGTTCTATCGTGATAAGGCAACCCAATAATTTTGGGTCAGCTAACTTACCCTCTTAAAGAGGGTAACCTCTAAGATTGAGGGTTTCTTAATCTAAAGGAACTTTCACACCTCCGTTTGAAACGGAAGAATCAATGGTCTTTATTTATCGTGACGCGTCACGAATAAAGCAATCGGTGAGTAACGGGTTAAAAGGTGAGAAATCCCGCCTTTATCTAAGTCGTTGATTTTATTTATTTCTGGCACAGAGACAGAGATTAGGAATATCAAGGGGCTAGGGGAAGGCCACGCAATGCGCGGCCTTGAAAAGATTAATTATACCACTTACAATGGAAACGGTATGTTTTTCCTTCTTGTTTTAATAGTTCAACCACTTTCTCTGATTCACTATTCTCGTATCGATAAGCCACCTTATTGGAGTCAGGCCTTATTACACTTGCTTTTCCGAGATTATATTCTTTGTCATTTATACTAATTATCAAAGCATTATTACCCAGATCTTCAAACCACTCTTTATCCTTACTTTCGTTGGTAAAATGAAGATTTAAATCATTATAACTTAAGTAAGACCAGACTAAAGGAAGAGGCCCACGCTTGGTAGTATCATTTTCAATAACGTCTAAGGCTTCCTTAACCTCTGTATTGAGCATATTGCCACCCGGTTGACGGGTTATATCAAAAACTAAATTATACTTCGGAGTCTCTGGAGTAGGTTCAGGTGTTGGCTCTGGAATAGGTTCCGGCTTCGGCTCTGGCTTCACTGGCTCCTCTTCCTTCTCTTCCACAAACTCCCAATCGCACGCCATCATATCTTCCTGTGTCGGTTGCCACGGTACGAAGTTACCGTGTTCATTGCGCAGATCGATGTGAGTCAGATAATCGTACTGAGTCCCAACCGCTACACCATCAACCGCGTAAGCACTGCCTTCTTCTACGATTAAGTTACTCACACGTGGTGTAATCGCCAGATACATTCCTTTGTCACCCCAGACAGAACGGGTA
>NZ_JADEUF010000166.1 GCF_015163655.1 Xenorhabdus griffiniae
CCCTACTGTTATTTTAATTAATTCGTTATTTTTGAAAAAATAGCTATAAATATAAAAACCCTTAACTTTTACTTAACTTTCTTATAAAGATAATTTGTATGATCAGGATAAGATGCTCAATATTGAGCATCTTATCCTGATCATGAGTTAGTTTTTTCATTCAGCATGTTACTAAAAATAAATGCCGTCTAGAAGTAACCCTTCACCAGCTCCCTATTGACACAAAAGTGTGACGCTTATTTCTTGATCCACTTTTGCCTGTTACTTGATCCTGCCAGTCCGGTAATTTTCCCGTTCATGAAAAAAAACAGTTTACCGTTAAGCCACCTGAACTAAACAACATCAGTGAAGCCAACGTACTCTGGGCCAAATTCCGTGAATACGAAGATCGGCTAGCGCAGAATTAACGTAATTCATCGCGCTCTCCGTCCAGCGATACACATCAGGCCAGGGCTAAACGACAAAAGTTAAAAGCCCTCATCGCACAAATCCGGCTGGTGCTCAGCCAATTCACCGCCATCAGATCTTTGCGTTGGGTCTGGCGGTCATGCACCCAATAATTAGATGTTGTGGTCAGATCCCCGTTTTTTATGGTAGGTGAGATATGGCGAAAGACATGGAAAAGGCAGCAGTAGTCATCAGCGTTATCACTGCTATGCCTGCCATAAAACCTTTCAATTAAATTACACCTATCAAGCCTGCAACCCCGGAGTAAAAGCACAGATCGTTGATATGGTGATAAATAATGGGGGTATCAGAGACATCCTCGAACTCTAAAGGTCAGCATCAACACGGTACTCCGAACATTAAAAAGCTCGAGCCCAGACAGGTGACCACACTCCCGTTCACGGGAAACGACATCGACATTATCTGTGAAGTTGATGAACAATGGTCGTTTGTCGGTAACAAGAAAAACCCACGTTGGCTCTGGTATGCTTGGGATTCTGAACGAAAGACTGTTATCGCGCATGTATTTGGTGACCGTAGTAAAAAAACGCTGAACAAACTGTTAGCGCTACTGGCACCTTTTAAAATCCAGTTTTACTGTACCGATAATTATGTGGTTTATGACTGCCTTCCTGAGGAGGAGCCCCTCAGAGGAAAGAAATTTACCCAGCGTATTGAGAGAACCAATCTGACTCTGCGTACCCACATCAAAAGGCTTAATCGGAAAACAATAGGCTATTCCAAATTCGAAGAGATGCACGACAAAGTCATCGGAACGTTCATTGAGCGAGAAAACTATCTGGCCGGATGATCTAATTTTTGGAAGCATGACCCCGAAACCAAGGAACGTTACAACCAGTGCCAGAATATCAATTGTGGTACAACGTTTGTCAGCCATGAAACCTTTGTCCGTCGGGTGGCTAAATCCAACTTGATTGAATTCGCCCAGCCTCACCCTACGGATGGACAGCAAACGGCGTTGTGCTTCGATAATTTTTAGTCTAAAGCCCTCGGATATCAAGAGGGCTATTCCTCACCTTCCTGCTTACTGATGCAAATTTATAGATTTGCTGATTTCATTTTTCAATGCAAAAAATATTTTTCTAAAAAGGAGGAAGGGCAATCCAATGTTATTGGATAAAAAACCAGTGGTGCCAAGGTGCTGCCAATTTCGAAATTTCATGCAATCGCAGAAAAAAAGCCACCGTAAAGGTGGCCTTTTTATTCCCTAACTTTCTGTTTTACCAGTAAGTTTTTATTTGGTGCGGGGGGACTGGTAAATATATATAACTTATTGAATATGCATTATTTATTTTTATATGTCACTTTTATGCCCCTATTAATGCCCCCAAGATTTTCTCTTTCTTATGTTACATATCTTACTGATTTTAATTACTTTATTTGTTTTATCATTATGTTAAAGAAAAGCAAATATGAAGTTCAAAAATGATCACATTAAGATGCCGTTTTATTCTCATAGCCTTATATTGAAAGTTATTATTTTTATGAGATTTATCACAAAATTAACATCATTCACTTATCATAACCCTTGGCTTGAGAATCCAAATACTCAAGATACTGTTTACGTTTCTGATACTCCAAATTCAAAGTATATTGTGCCATGTATTCATAATCTGGTGTTTCATCTTCTGCAACAGGGAGCATGATTTTATCTCTTGATATGCGCTTGTCGTTAATTTCACGATTAAAGTTGTATTTCTCCGACAATCTTCTGGTCTGATTAGCAATAAATAGATAAACAAATTTATTAAAATCAAAACGTTGAAAGCTGGTAACATGGTCGCTAGCCACAAAACAATATGGATGATAAAAACTGGATCCAACACTACCGCTATTAGCGATAGTCAAACAGTTTGAAAATATACGAACACCCGTCTCATTTCCTATAAAGTTATCAATGCCATTGCTTAATGCTGTTGATGAGATATAGGGATGTTCTCCATCAATTTGATTGGTCTTTGTCAAACGTTTTCCACGCTGAATGGCTCCAAAAATATCTTTAAGAAAGAATTCACGCCATTCTTTATCCTCAAGTCCATCAATCTCTTTATATTCAAGCTTTGCCAATTCCTTACGACAATACTCAAGGTATTCAGTTTTTTTATTATTTATCAATTCATTAACATGTTTCTCCATGAATGGATAGTCCGGCTTACCGTTTTCGGCGATGGGAAGCATTATTTTTTGGCGTTTTAATCTTCCCGTTCCCATTTTGTATCCGTAGTTGTATTTTTCACGCTGACAACTAATTTGGTTGGATAAGAACAAACCAACATATTCAGATTTGAATTTAGGACGTAATTTACGACAGTCGTTCGAGAAAAGGCCTTTATAAGGGTGGTAAAAGGAATATCCCACAGAGCCATTTCGATTAACTGAAAGACAGTTATCTTCTAATGTATTGTTTTTATTTCCTACAAAATGACCAACACCATTGTTTTTGGCTGTTGAAGATATGTAAGGTATGCTTCCAAAAAAACGTTCCGCATCGTAAATATCTTTACCTGAAACAATTTCAGCTATATCTTCAATAAAGAATTCATTCCACTCTTTATCTTCAGGCTTTAGAAGCATCATCTACCTCTTTGGAATCATTCGATTCAAACAAGTATCCTCGATTCTGCATAATCATTGAAAATTCAAAAGTCAGATAATCACTAATAGTCTTTTCAAATTCTGAATCAGTTGGTATTTCATCATTGAAGTAATAGAAGCTATGAAGCCATTCATCATCGGCTTCAACAGTGGTTTTTACGCAGAACTTGCTTTCGGCTTCAATACGATCAAACCAAACATCTAATAAATGCTGTTTTCTATCTTTTGCCTGCTCCGTTTCAATCAAACCAACATGAGGGCGTACTTTAAAACCATCTTCACGGAAATCAATAAACTTGCATTCTTTATTAACAGGGTGGGGTTCTCCTGCGGTAAAAATAGCAATACAAGGCATGGTTCCCACTCCATAGAAGGTGTCTTTATTGAGCGTAATGACGCCTTCTAGGGTATGTTTTTTGAATATGTTTGCCTTGATAGCTTGCTCTTCTTTGGTTTTACCCGTAACGGAAGACTGAGGAATAATGACAATCACACTCCCATCTTTGACCAAAGAATCAAGCAGGTGTTCAGTAAAAGCAATCTCATAAAGATCAGGGTTTTTCTTTGAACCCTGTGAATATGGTGGATTCATCATCCCGACTGTAGCGCCTTTTAATTGAAGCTTGTTTGGATCTTCGTTCAAGAAGTTATGATTAATCAGGTTACTTTTACCGTCACCCCGCAAAATCATATTTGTAGTAGCAATGGTGAACATATAGGGCTGCAATTCAAAACCATGTAGTTGTTTTTGACGAATATTTTTTCTTGTATTTTCACTGTCAGTTTGAGCCAGCATGTGGTGCATAGCAGCAATTAGAAAGCCTGCTGTACCTGCACATGGGTCTAACACGACATCATATGGTTGAATATCTACCAAATCGCAAAATAGATCGGTAATATGCTTGGGCGTTAAAACAATCCCAAGTGTTTGACCATCACCACCAGAATAAGACATAAATTCACCGTAAAAACGGCCCAAATAATCTTCTGACGAACTGGTATACTTGATGCTTTTGTAAATTTTATAGTGCAGAAATTCGGTGAAATGTTTCAGAGGTGTTTTATTGAGAGTAGTATTAATTTCATTAAGAATGTGTGTATCTTTAATGATAGAGAACTGATTTAAGATTTTGTCACGTTTAACATCTGGGGCGACTTTTGAACGTTTTAAATTTTTTTCAATAGCGTTATAAATCTTATCGCCATCTATATCAATACTATCGCCGGTTAAATGGGACACATCAAAACCACCAAATTCTTCTTCTCGTAGTGCCAGCAGAATTCCCGAAACGATAAGGGGCTTATCAATATCTTTTAAGTTACCATAATTACGTAAATCTTCATGAAGTTCAGCAGCATCCTTTAGAATTTCAGCCAGTTCTTTTTCTTGATCAGTATTTTCTTGCAGAATCTCTCTGATGTAATATTCGAGAATATTATTCTCATTGAATGAGATAAAAGATTCGACTTCCGATAGCTCTCGGTAATACTCGGTTTCATCAATAAAGTAAGGAGTGATTTTGTGTTTTTTTTCATCGCCTGAAATGCCAAAAGCAATGATTTTTTTGTAGGATGTGTTTTGGGCTAAATGGCGGCCATAGAACAAGGCTCCGTTCACAGCAAAGTCTTTAACGTTTTTCGGATCAAGACTTATTAGGCCTTTCGCATTTAGTTTTACGTGTTTGGATATATCCGCTTTATTCTCTATAACAAGAATAAAATCTTTAACAACACCAACAAATTCAGGAAAACCAACTTTTCCAGACCCGTTTTTGGAAGCGGTTTTCAAAGCGCTGTTAATCTCAAGTATTGTGCTTCCCTGAGCATCGTGTTTAATTCCAGCTTCTTTTAGTAAACCATGAACCCATAAATCTGTTTGCGCTTCTCTTTTCGCCACTTTCCACTCTCCATTCCGTTTTAAGAAATGATAGTAGAGGATTTTCAGATTTCAATTTTATGGCTATTCTGGTTACTTTATAATAAATAATGTGATTATTTACCACAATAAATGATGGGATTAAGCCTAATTTTCGGAGGAACTGTTTATTATCACTTAAAGCAAAAAAGCCGTGAGGGTTAAAAATGGTCAAATTCGGCTGCAATTTCGCGCCCAGGGCTTAACATAAAAATTAGGTCACGTATTCAATTTGTTGTTTCTCATGTATACTCCTCACTTTTTCAGGAAATCAGATGGCAACGGTAGAAGTGAAATGTCGATTTTGTCAACAAACCGAATCG
>NZ_JADEUF010000167.1 GCF_015163655.1 Xenorhabdus griffiniae
TATAATCAATATCAAAAACGAATGATTATGATATTAATATTTGTAAATATCGATTTTATTTAAAATTGATGGGTGTTTATTTATATACCACTCCAACTTCAATATGCGTGTAATTTCTTCCCGCTAAGCGGGAAGAAATCAGGTTTCATAGAGTGTTGTAACTTGAAGCTTAATGTGTATACCAATCGCCTTTCAAGATGCGTCTTATATCTCCCCGCTACGCGGGGAAATATAAACAATCACATTGATCTGCAAGCTGCAACTTGAAGTTGGATTGGTATATATTATTTATTTGATGGTGTTTTTTTAATGGTATTTAATAATTTATTGGGAGACAATCATGCTCTCATATAGTCAGGGGCAGTATTGCCCCTGGAGACAAATGATTAGTGTGGTTCTTGATCACTAATTTGCTTTTTTAAATAAACAAATTCCGGTAATAGCTCAATGAGTAATCTTATTTGTTGTAGTATAAGCTGGACTTTATTGTTACTTTCAGAAGGTATCATATTAATTTTTTCTAACAAACTATTCACCGCAGCTTGCAATATCGCATCATTCATCTGGTCTTGCTCTAATGTGGATTCAACATAACAGATTGCATCATTAAGAATATTTAAGATTGCTGGATCGTTAAGTTTATCTCGATGAGCGCCTAATGCAGAAATATAACTTAGCATAGTGTGGTTGAGGCATAGTAGACGAAAAGCGGCCTCTTGGGAGATACGATAATTTTTGGGTTCCGAGGCCATATTTGAGATCACTGATGCCAGTTCAGCATCACAATTGTGCGCATCACGACGGGCGATCCGATAATTCAGGCTATTACTTTTGCCCTGGTGGTATTGGGTTAAAATTGCACTAAGATAGCGGCAATTCGCTCCCATTGTGCGGCTAATCACTTGAGGTAATTGCCGGAACTTCCAATCTGGCCAGATGAAACTCACGGCAAGTAAAGCAATACCACAACCTACGAATGTATCAATGATTCTTGGCAGCGCTACTTCAAATCCTTCACCCAATAAATTGAAACTCAGTAATACCAGCAGCGTGATAAAGAGCGTTGCATGTGCATATTGACTATTACGGAAGGCAAAGAACAGCATACCAGAAATAACAATCAATACTAATTGGCCTTCAATGGAAGGGACAAAATAGAGAATGGGCAAGCCAATTAAAATTCCCGCCAGTGTACCCATCACACGTAAGGCCAGACGGCGGCGAGTGGCGCTATAGTTCGGTTGGCAGACAAATAAACTGGTGAGCAAGATCCAATACCCACGCTGTAAATCAAATAGCTGAATAATGGCATAGCCAGTACACAACAAAATGGACATACGAATAGCATGGCGGAATAGTGCAGATTGTGGTGTCAGGTGGCTTCTGATCCTAAACCCTATATCACGCCAGCCAGTTAAATCCTCTTCAGATAACTGCGTTTCTTCTTGTTTATCTTTTGGGGCGTTGGTTTGGGAAAGCAGATATTGATCTGAACCCAGCCCGGCTAATTGGGCATCAATGGCACGTAAATTTTTCAACAAATTATCAAATGCCATAATCTTAGTATCAGTACCTTGCTGATTTCTTAAACGCTCAATCGAACTTTCAAGGTAGCTGAAAGCACTTTCAAACCGTGGGTTATGTTGGTATTGCTTACGCAGGATAATAGATTGTGCAACCTGTTCACATGCCCGCGCTTGCATGGAAAGCAATCTCTGGACGCGGAACATAACATCACTGTGGCGAAATACTTCTCTTAGTTTTTGATATTGAACATGGGATGAACTGGCGCGTTCATGGATATCCTGGGCCACAAAATAATAGTGCAATGTATGGCGAGTACCTCGTTGTCCCCGATCTCCTTTCAAACGACTAAGCAAAGAACTTTTAGCCTGATTGAGCGTTGCGACTAACGCACTGTTCGCCATGGCGACATCAAACACCGATTGTTTATATTCCTCAGCCTCAGAATCGGGATCAAACAGGCTGGTTTTAGCATAGAGATACACTGAAAGTTGCTGGTAACAGCGTGCTAAATTTTCTTGCAAAGGGCGAATAGGGAATAATAAATGGCCTGTTAACGTCAGCAAGTTATACCAGATAGCGCCAGTAAGCAGTAACAAAGGCTGTTGATACCAGACAGGAAAGATTGACGAACCGAGCATGGTATAAATGGCTATCAGTAAAGCACCAAAAGCGATGGTGGCGTAACGTTGTCCCAGAGCACCAAGCAAAATAAAGCCACAAGTGGATATTGCCAAACCAGGCATGAAAAGCCATGGATAGGGAAACAGCAGTGTAATAGCAGTTGAAGCAACAAAGAAAGAGATCAAGGTAATAGTGAGATTACGTAATCGTCCAACCAGGCGGTCATCCAGGTCGGTTAATGCCGCTGCAACGACACCTAACAGCAGTGGAATTGTTATCTTGAGTTCTTTTCCCCATAGCCAGGGAATGAGAGTGGTTCCTGTCAGAGCAATAAATATACGGATATAATAGAGAGTGTGACTGTTATACAGAAAATGGCGGGAGCGGGACAAGACCGTTAGCACAAAATACTCCTAACAACATTTACGTGATGAAATCGTTCAACAATTTTCAGATACGGTGCCACGACAATGGAACTAAAATCAACGCAAATTGGCCAACGCCTTGCTCGGCACCCTTATAATCGGGTACGTCTACTGAATGCTGGCATTGAAGTTAGCGGTGACAAGCACCAGTACCTTATTCCATTTAATCAATTAATTGGTATTCAGTGTAAGCGAGGGATTGTTTGGGGGGAATTGGAATTTGAACTGCCAGAAGGAAAAGTCGTTCGCTTGCATGGTACTGAATGGCAGCAAACACAACGTTTTTACCATTATCTATTAAAAGAATGGCAAAAATGGAGTCTCGATATGAGCGATGTCAGTGCTGATGTTTTGGCTGTTCAAGTAAATGAAATAGCTAAAATCAAACAACAGAATCGTTGGCTAAAAGCCGCTGATTTAGTTTCCATACAGCAACAAATCAAGGAAACATTTCAGGCTTTACCTTTGCCATTACAACGAGTCACGCAATTTGAAAATTGTCGGAAAAATTATGAGATTTGTCTGGATTGGTTAGAGTCTGGTGAAAAAATAATTCAAACGCTGAATCGACAATGGGTTGATCATATGTTGGTGGAATATGGACAATTTTTCCAGACAATAGAAACGTCACCACTTGATCGCGCTCAATGTCAGGCGGTGATTAATGGTGAACAAAATATTCTGGTATTAGCAGGGGCGGGCAGTGGAAAAACCGCTGTTTTAATTGCGCGCGCAGGGTGGTTATTGTTACGTCAATCTGCACTTCCTGAGCAAATTTTGCTGTTGGCTTTCGATAACTGGGCTGCTGATAAAATGAATGAACGTATTCAGGCTCGTTTGGGAACCCAGGAAATAAAAGCAAAAACATTTCATGCTCTGGCATTGCATATTATTCAGCAAGGCAGTAATCAGTCGCCAAAAATTAGCGAGCTGGAAATTAATCTGCAAAAGCGCCGTGATTTTCTCGTTCAAGAATGGCAAAAACAGTGTGGAGAAAAAAAAGCACAAGCTAAAGGTTGGCGAGAATGGTTGAATGAAGAATTGGGCTGGCAATTGCCGGAAGGTGAATATTGGCATGATAAGTCATTGGCGATTCGTTTATCGGTCCGTTTAGAACGTTGGCTGGAATTAATGCGTATGCAGGGTAGCAGTCAAAAAGAGATGCTTGAACAAGCACCTACTGCTTATATTGATGCATTTCAAAAACGTCTACGGCTGATGGCACCTTTACTGAAAGCCTGGAAATCGGCATTGAAATCTGAGGAGGCCGTCGACTTTCCAGGTTTGATCCATCAGGCGGTGAATATTTTACAGAAAGGTCGATTTATCAGCCCGTGGAAACATATTCTGGTGGATGAATTTCAAGATATTTCCCCCTTGGCGCTCAGATTACTAACGGCATTGAAGGCACAAAATAAGCAAAGTCATTTATTTGTGGCGGGAGATGATTGGCAGGCAATTTATCGCTTTAGTGGCGCTGAATTACCGTTAACGACAGCATTTTCAACCTATTTTGGTAAAGGCGTTGAGTGTACATTGGATACGACGTATCGTCTTAATGACCGTATTGGGGAAATTGCCAACCAATTTGTGCAACAAAATCCTTATCAATTTAAAAAGCCTCTTAATAGCCTGACGAAAGGCAGTAAAAAATCGGTTGTTATTTTACCGGAAGAGCAGTTAGAGGCATTACTTAATAAAATGAGTGGTTATGTGACCAGGCAGGAAACTATCTTATTATTGGCACGTTATCACTATCTCAAACCTGAATTATTGAAAAAAGCACCGACTCGTTGGCCAAATTTGAAGATTGAATTTATGACAATTTATGCAGCTAAAGGGCAGCAAGCGGATTATGTCATTATACTGGGATTGCAACAGGGCCAAGACGGCTTTCCGGTACCAGCACGAGAATCTGTAATAGAGCAAGTTTTATTACCACAACCTGAAAATTTCCCTGATGCAGAAGAGCGTCGTCTGTTATACGTTGCATTAACGCGAGCAAAAAAGCAGGTTTGGTTAATGCAGGAACCGAAAAAACCATCTATTTTCATTCATCAACTGGCACACTTGGGCGTACCGATTCAGCGTAAGCCCTAAATTTCTCCCTGATGACTGTTGAAATCACCGCAATCTTTCATTGAGATAGCACTGATAATCTGGCACGCTAATATCAACATATTGAGAGAAAAGTGCTGAGTTAATAAGAAAATCGGCGGTTGAACAGTTGGTTGCGACAGGAATATTCCAAACCGTTGCCACGCGCAGCAGAGCTTTAACATCAGGATCATGAGGAACCGCGTTCAAAGGATCCCAAAAGAAGATTAAAACATCGATTTTGCCTACTGAAATCAGCGCACCGATTTGTTGATCACCTCCCATTGGCCCACTTAACATACTCGTTACAGGCAATCCTGTTTTCTGCTGAATTAAATGCCCCGTCGTTCCTGTGGCATATAAAGTATGTTTTTCTAACAAAGCATGGTGGTTATTAACCCAGGCCAGCAAGGAATTTTTACAATGATCGTGTGCGACAAGCGCAATCTTTTTCGATTCAGGTAAGGTGCGAACAGTTGATTCCATAGAGATACCTTTATATAAATTAACGCGATGCTCGACTTTCTAGATGAGATGACATAGTGAATTGAAATGACATAGCCCTGCCTTTATAACCTTAAGTTGCGAAACAAAGAGCAATAAAGGAACAAAAGGCTAT
>NZ_JADEUF010000168.1 GCF_015163655.1 Xenorhabdus griffiniae
CAATTTCTCCAGAACATGGACAAATGGATGTCACAGAATGGCGTGGTTGATGTGACCTTACCGAATGGACAGACCGTGTCATTGCAGTCGATACGGGCATTGCAGGCGGCGATGCTGGATAAAAATAAAAACGGGGCGGATATTCCAAACAAACCGGAGTTTGTAAAAAACCTTGGTTTGGTAACTCAGCAATGGGTAATAGATAATGGTTCTGGGTTTATCCAATATAAACCAATTGCTCCGACCGCCCTTACCGAGTTCACGTCGTGGATTAAATCGTTACCGAATGGTGGACATGCATTCCGTTTTGGAGCGCATGACGGGGAAATAGGTTACAAATGGTCATGTGGTTATGTAACACGAGCGGGGGATACATGGGCTGGATTCGTTGCACACTATAATCGGGGTGTTGCAGTCGTCCATGGTAGTGATGATGGTGGTTCTACAAAAGTGAGTTATTTGTGGACTAATAAAAATGCATGGAAAGATAGTAACGGCTACCTGAGAGCATCCTCCCCCCTCATCCAAATCCACCCCGATGGCAAGTTTACCACCAACGACGAATCGGAGGGTGCTACCGTCACTAAACTCGGCATCGGTCATTATCAAATATCCGGTGTGCTGGGTTATAACGCTGACGGGGCATGGGGTGTACATGGTGGTATCTCGTCGCCGAAGAACAATAACGGGCTGGAACTCATCTACATTGATGATCAGGTGCAAAAGGACGGCTGCATCACCATCAAGACATTCCACCGTCAGCACACCCATTTACCTAAGCAGTTCCAGAACAAGCGGATAAAAGACATCGTGGACGGTGAAAAGGTCTACTATGCCGATGCTGAACCCTGTGACATCCCCGAAGGTTGCCGATTAGATGTCCGTGTCCAGATGCCGGAGGATTCGGTGTGGAATCTGAGGCAGGGAAAATCAATTGAGACAGAATAGAGAGATGCTTCTCCCATACTTCTTTAATGGAGTTGAGGAATGAGTGACATATTGGTGACGCACCACTGTGTCATTAGCGTGCCATCAATATGTCACTATACGACACTTTTTGGGTTTGTGAATACTGATTTATCATTTAAAATCAATTTGTTAATATGAGATAGGTAAACTCTTAATCAATTGGTCGCAGGTTCGAACCCTGCACGACCCACCAACATTATCAAGGACTTGCGTTAATAGCGTGAGTCCTTTTTATTTTCAAGGATACTGATAGGATACCTTTTTGAAGTAGTAGAAAGTATAACTGGTTAATGTAATTACTGTACAAAATCAGCAGGATACAAGAACAAAAAAATCTTGATCTTAAAAAATGGTTAAATATTGCTCCATTTTTAATCTCAAGGCTCATATCAAAAATTATTCTTTTCACAAAATAAATAACATTGGGTAAGTAATTATTGCTGTGGTTGATTTTTAACCTTTCGCTCAATAAGCTGACCACGTTGATCGAAATATCGACTAGGCCATATTTCAGAGGGATGCACTTCGAGATAGTTAGCAATGATCCATTCGCCTTTAGGCCACGGACGGCTAAGAGTGTTTGCCAGTGTAGATGAACTGAGTCCCGCCTCACGAGAAGCATCCGCTAAGGTTGTACCACGCTTACGCGGTGCTGCGATAATGTCGGCTTGATGCCAATCATTTCTGATGTTGTTATTCATTCCTGCTACCCCTTCCATTAATTGAGAAAATTGATGGTGGCGATTCAAGCAAGGTTCGCATTACCGGGCTAAGATTCCGGTGAGGCCGAAGCCTCCCCTGCCTGAATCACCATTGAAAGGGTGAGCGCGGGCACTGGTAGAAACTTCCTACCAGTGTTCTTAGCTCAGGGATGCGAAGCCCTGACCATTAGATTTTGCTAATGGCGGGAGTACTTTAACTGATTGGTCAATAAGTGAATCAGTATAAACGCTTAGCTTTTTGCGTTATATGTCATTAAATGAGCTAAGACACCCCCACTGCAGGGCAAGATCACGAATGTTTTTTAACCAAAAATGAAATGGGTTGCGTCGAATAAGACACTGTGATCTTATACTCTCTTTTGAGAGTGAAAATCTATACTATGTGCCTTGATAACTTTACCCTGCACTTTTCCGCGATCCAAGACCCTCGTCAGAGTGCGAAAGTCACCTATCCTTTATTTGACATCCTGTTTGCGTCACTGTGTGCCGTGATTGCGGGTGCAGAAGGCTGGAATGATATTCAGGAATATACCGAAGGGCATCATGATTGGTTCCTGAAGCAAGGTATGTTCAAAGACGGTGTCCCGGTTGATGATACGTTTGCCCGCATTATTTCACGTATTAATCCGGAACAGTTTAATCTCTGTTTTATCAACTGGATGCGTTCAGTTCATAAACTTACCCAAGGTGAATTAGTGGCCATCGACGGGAAAGTATTACGGGGTTCTTATTAGCCTGAAGAACGCCTTTCCACGCTTCATCTGGTGAGCGCTTATGCCACCACGAACAAACTGGTGATGGGCCAGGTTCGGACACAAAAGAAGTCCAATGAAATCATGGCAATCCCTGAGCTGATTAAATTGTTAAACCTAAAAGGGACGCTGGTTTCTATTGATGCCATGGGGTGTCAAACCGAGATAGCCCAGGCACTCCTTGATGCCGGTGCGGATTATTTGTTCCGTGTCAAAGATAACCAAAAACATCTCCACAGGGCGGTTCAAAAGGCATTAGAAGCCCAGCGTATTGCGCCTTCGGTAAGAGAAAAAGTCACGTTAGAACAAGCCCATGGACGCCTTGAAATCAGGGAGAGTCATGTTATCAGCGCTGAGACACTCAGGGAGGAATTCCCCGCGTGGCCGGCATTAAAAACTCTCGGGGTTGCCATCGGTTACCGGCAAGAAAAAGGGCCATCGCCGAGTCTTGAATATCGCTATTACATCAGCTCAGCGACATTGACAGAAGAAATCTTTGCTCAGGCAGTACGCAGCCATTGGGGTATTGAGAATAATTTCCATTGGGTATTGGATGTGACGTTTCACGAAGATGATTGTCAGATTTATCGCGAAAATGCGGCGGAAAATATCGCGATACTGAGGCGAATTGCATTGAATATGTTGAAAAAAGAAGGCAGCAAATTAAGTATAAGAAAGAAACGTATGCGAGCCTGGATGAAAACGCAATTTCTGGAACAAGTATTACAAGCGGGATTTTATCATTTGGGTGATATTTGAGCATTCATGCGGTCGCCCTGACCCCCACTGCTTCACTCAATGAAATGAAAATATGTCGGTTATTCCTTTGGAATCATTCTTAAAGCGTCATTACGTGACTCTCGGTAAATATCTCCAAGATACATACTCTGTGAAGCCGCATATTTTACAGCAGACCCAGCGCCATCAATGTGTTTTAATATATGTTGTCTAGCCGCATAGGTAGGCTTTATTCTTTTATAAACATCAAGCCACCATTTACTTCCATATTTTTTAGTTATTTTTCCCTTTATTCTTTGAAAGTATTCTCTACTATCAGTTCCATCATAAGAAGCCAATAAACTAGCCCAAATCATTTTTTTATGAATTGATAATGGGTTATATTCCCGTTGAATTAATTCTGCTCGTACATCTGGATGTAAGAGTAAACTACCATCAGATATTTTACGTTTTATCCACAAGCGTTTCGCAAATTCGTAGACATGCTTTTTATCTTCTTTTTCTAAATAGGTTTTCATAATACTGAGAGTATCAGATGTTGGCGTTCCTTACCCCGCGCTCCGCGCGGGGTAAGGAATACTCCTATCATTTTGAAACGCTATTTAGGGCTAATGTATGATGAGGCCAACTTTCAAGGTCATCTATAAGAGATAACTTTCTTATTAGGTCTTGATATTCTCCAGCGTCGTTCCTGCTATACATACTTGTTGTCCTTTTTTCACTAAACGAAACACCAAGTATTCAATACTTTTTTTGGGTATACCAGTAAAAGTAGGTCAGGATATTAAACATTCTGGTTCTTGATACGTTACGCATAATAATAATTTAATATTATAATTGATTGATTTTATTTAACATAACTCTCTGGAGACAATACCTCAAATCAATAGATTAACTAAATACCATCAAAGTTAGCTAATCTCTGCTGTTGTTCCTCATTGAGACTAAACGCAAAATCTTCATGCTCTACCTGCCATGTGCCAAAACTCATCAGGAACGCAATGGCAGGATCTATTTTATTCGCTGATTTCTTTTTGTTCGGTTTGATATTAGCGTTAGCGTCTGTTTCCATCACCACATTGGCTATCGCCCAAACAAGCATCGGATCACCGTTGTGACGAATAACGGTATAACCACCATCGGAGGGGACGCCTGTAGACAAGGAGCGCGTTTCGCCGGTCAGAATATAATTGTGCAGCTCGTCATTGCTGAGTTTGTCGCTGGCTGGCGAGTCTTCGCCTGATTGCGTTCTTCATCAGACAATGCCTCATAACGGGCAATTTCCGCATTGAGTGCATCAGACTGGTTGCGCAGCTCGTCAAACTGTTTAGCTTCATCGGCAGTCAAGGAGCGCTTTTCGTCTTCGGCTTTGGTAATCAGTGAGCGCATTTGTTGGGTTAAATCGGCTTTCTGTTGGCGTAATTCGAGAAGTTTTTTCATGGTTTTTTTTCGGAAAAGTTATTTTTTCAGTAAATAACTTTTAACATCATGAAAATAATAAGGAAGAATTATGATTCTGTTGAGCAAGCATACAAATATAGAAATGGCGATGTGAATCGCCATTCTAATAATAAAAATCATTCCTTCACTTTTATTGTGTAGGTTTTATTAAATTTATCTACTTTTGTAAACATATTACCATAAACACCACCAGATATTTTTATAGTTATTTCTCCAGCATGTATAGGCGTCCCTTGAATCTGAATACGGCTATAGTCTTTTTCTGTTGCTGGCAAAACAGGGGTTGTATAATCGCTAGGATTCCATGTTAGACCTGAGTTTGAAGGTGTTATTTTGGCTGAAAAACCCATATTTATAACACCCGGTATATTTATTATTTCATTATATGGAACTCCTACCTGAGCATCTTTTAAATAGTTTCCATCAGGATAAATGGAAACAGTCTGTCCTGTACAAGCAGAAACAAGTAAGATAGATATAAT
>NZ_JADEUF010000169.1 GCF_015163655.1 Xenorhabdus griffiniae
TAATATTATTTGAAATAGTTCTTAATCAACTCCTCAAATACCTCGCCAAAATCTACCAAAATATGGTTTTGATTTATTAGCACCGTTTTGTGGGGATCCCTCAGCGCTTCGCGGGGAATAATCACACGCATCTTGAAGTTAGATTGGTATATTCCTTTACCAAAGTGTCCGAATGTATTAAAGCATGACACTTGCTTTGATATGTTTAAGGTGAACGACAATCGTAAAGGTCACAACCACCAATAATGACCATGCTCCCCATTTTCCTGCATGAACAACAGACCAAGCGCCTAATTGATTTGGGTATTGCCAGATCCCAAAAAAGGTACCGAAGTTTTCTGCCAACCAAATAAAAAAACCAATCAGTATAAAAGCAAGTAAGAGAGGCATTCTGCGTTCTTTATCCAACGGCGTATAAAAAACAGTACCACGTGCATATAAACCGAAAATAAAAGCAGTTAAATACCAGCGATAATCATCAATATAGTGATGACTAAAGAAATTAATATAAATTGCCACTGCCACCAGCGTTGCCATCCAATACGGTGGGTAATGCTCAATCCGTACCTTAAAAAAGCGCCATGACTGTATAATGTAACTCCCCACGGCCGCATACATAAAACCTGTAAATAGTGGGACACCCCAAAGCTTAGTAAACGCAGCATCAGGGTATTGCCATGAACTAATAGATGCTGACGTTTTAAATAGTTCCATTATAAAACCAACTAAGTGGAAGACACAGATCGCTTTCAATTCATCCCATGTTTCGAGTTTTGACTGTATTAGAAATGCTTGAAAGGTTACTGCGAATACTAATAGTACATCATAACGTGGTATACCCATAATGCCTTTTGTGGGAACCAAAAATAAAGCCAAAAAAAAGAAACCAGCAAATAAGCACGAGCGTGCATTAATCAATCCAAAGAAAAGAAACTCTAAAATAAATCGTTTAATACCTGTGCTGTTATTGGGCTTATGATCCATTAAGACGTTATCAATTTTACGCAGAACATTTAGTTTCTGGCTCATACTTTCCATTTAATTAACCCTGTTGGTCTTATTTGTTGTTAATTCATTATGATAATGCCGATTTCACGCCGCAGATTCTAGCAAGAAATAGCATTAATGTTGATATGTAATGCCAGGACTGTATATGAATATCTGGATTATCCATAGTGAGATCAATGAGTTATCCTTTACTTTCGGCCTGACAGGTGTGATAGGAATGATGAAGCCAGTGTTTGATATCAGGGGATTTTAATTTTGTCGTTCAAAAATACATACGATTCTTAGGGAGTATCTCAATATTTTCCGAAGAGAGTGTTAGTGCTGAACATTGCTGTGCAAAGCGAATACTTTCTTTCAGTTCCATGCCTTCTAACCAGCAATGTACAAGGCCAGCCATCATAGCATCACCCGCACCATTGGCATTAACAATATGGGTATTGATTGCACTTGAACATCCTGATGTATTATCCATTTCACTGTAATAAACACCTTCTGCATCCATACTCAAAATTAAGCGCTGGACGCCATGTTGATGAAACCAGTGTGCCGCAACAGCGGCATCTTTTTGAGTTTCAATTTTTATGCCGCTAAGGATTTCTGCTTCAGTTCGGTTGGGTTTTAAGGTATGAATCTGCGATAGAAAATGGCGAATTTTGGCTGCTTTGGATCTTGAAACCGTATCAACAAAAATTGGCACATTACCGGAATGATTAAATAGCCATTTTAGGACTTCTTCAGTTAAATTACAGTCAATCACTAACACATTAGCATGCTGAATTAAAGATTTAGCTTGAGATAATAACGTAGGGGTTAATTTTTCCAGAATGCTCATATCATTAACAGTAACAACACATTTCCCATTTTCATCGATAACAGAGTTGCAAATTGACGTTTTTTCACCCTCTAATTTATAGAGATAGTTAACATTAACACCAGCCGATTTTGTATGATCAAACAGGGCGTTGCCATTGGCATCGTTACCGATAACGGAAATTAAATAACTTTCATTTTTTAATAGCGCAATATTTTGAGCGATATTCCTCCCTACGCCGCCTGGTGTAGAAATAATTTTCCCTGGGTTGGAATCTTCATAAATTAATTTGGCTGAGGTATAACTTGTTAAATCTATATTCGCTGCACCAATAGTCACAGTATAAACATCGTTAGATAAAATATACCCTTTGCCTTTAATATAACCTTTTTTACTTAGGTTCATAATATGTCCCGCAACACATGAGCGACTGATTCCGAGAATATCAGCAATTTCTTGTTGCTGAATGAAAGGATCACGCTTTAGAAGTTGCAATATCTGGTTTTCCCTTTTTGACATATCATACCTTTGGTTGTTTTTTTGTTCTGATGTTTTATTTCATGTCTGACAGACAGTAAAGGCTATTTTTATATTTCTTTTTCATTATGAGAATATGATCGTAAGATTGGTAAAGCCAGCAAATGACATAAAAATGTGATGTATATCTCGAATATTATGCTGAAAAATTAAGAAGAATCAGGTAACTAAATACATCAAGTGAGTAAACTATATTTTATCCTGTTATAATTTATTTTAAATCAGTATGTTGGGTTGATTTATGGAAACTACAAACATATGTTTGGTTTTTATGATTTGCTGATTTTCACGGCGAGGTCAGACTGGAGTACATAATGAGAAAAAATTACCCCTGGTTACATAATTAGCGATGTAACCAGGGAGGATCTAAAACTCAAGTTCTATACCCATCTCATTTCAAAATGCATATTGTTTCTCCCCGCGAAGCGGGGAGAAACAATGAGTTATGTTGTCTAATAATGAGCAACTTGAAAGGTAATGCGTATATTAGTCGATGTTATTTTTTATCAGCTAATAGATGGTACGAAACGGCAATACCTGCGGCTTGACCAGCAAGTGAAGGTTCATCGCTGGCTAAATACAGCCCTGCAATATAGTGACCATCAACAGCATATTTTCTGTATTTTGTCGCGTAGCGCTCACCGATTCTGAGTTGACGTCCATCACTTAACGTAAATAACGCTTCATCAACAGCGCCATTGCCCCATACTTCCAACCTTTCAATAACACTATCATTGAGTTCAATTGAACTGGTTTCTGATGTTACTGTGCCGAGTGTATAGGATGAACCGTTGGCAAATGTGATTTTAATACCACCCACTCTAGGAGCATTGCCAATTCTTCGTACGTACCCAAGCAACGATTTGATTTTATTGTATTTGCCATCGATTAAAGATGGCTTGAAGGGTTCCTGCATTTGATCGTCTTCGGTCAGGGCCTGAATTCTTGTCTTATTAGTAGGACGATCAAATACGGTTGAATAACTGATAGTTTTAGGATTGAAACCACTTTCCAGGCTATTATTTTGTAGATGTTCAATTAACTCAATACACTCTAAACCGTGTAATAAACAATATCCTCTTACAGACAATAAATTATTAGTGACACTTTCTGCTGTTGATGTGTTGATGGCATTATTATATTCATCATCATACATTGTATGAATATAGCTCCTGACCTTGTCAACCAATTTGTCGATAAGCTGTTTTAACTCATTGACTTCAATATCTGTCAGCCCAATATCATTTTTCTTCTCTATTCCCATTTTCCAATAAGGGATCTGTAACATCACCGTGTTAGTGTACATCGGCAGGATCTGGTAGTTTGTTTTATTATCAAAAGACCTGAATTTTTCATCTATACTCACCAGATATCTGGCCAGGAACATATATGCATCATGGCTTTCTTGGCTGCCAGGCGAGGTTTCCAGCATGTATTGCACATGTTCCATTTTCCCTTTGATCTCTTGTATATCTCCATTAAGTATTCCTTTAATAGTTTGTAGAACGGCATTCTCTATCATTTGCTCTACTTTTTGGAGAATTTGCTCCCAGGTATTATCTTTCTGTTGAGGCCAAAATAGCCCTAACAGGAAGGACATTGCGGGACCTGCTCCTGGAATAAAACCTACGCCACCAATGATGGCATCCTTTATAATTGATGACATATCCCATTCATAATCGGGAGTAGACATTGTATAAGGTGCTATAAGCATAATATCAGTGAGTACAGGCAATGTTTCATTTTCAGATATATTAATCGGTGTAGTATTCATGATTTTATTTCACCTTAATTCCTTAGTTAAATAGTTATGAAATTAAAACTTATTAGTTATAAATGTTTTTCGTATTGTTATTTATTATACCCAGTAACAAAGGCTCGTTTATCTGTATCGTTATAAATGACGACTTTGCTGTAATACAAAGAGTTGCTCGGTGATTTTAATATGCCGTCTTCTCCAGCTTTCACTGTGATAGCGGAATATTCGAACCATTGTGAAGTGAAAGAATGAGACCAATAAAAAACAGCCCTAACTGACGATGCGGGGCCAGAATTGGCTATATAGTAATTGGGGCGTGTTTCAGGAATAATAGGTGTGTCAGTTCTTGTGGCTTCAATAGAAGAGTGTGGCTCTATTGTCATATCCTTATAAGGGATGACGGTAAGAGGGTCTGATGCTGGTGTGTTGGTATTGTAAGTTAATAGTTCTGGATTAGAGTTATTATTATTTATGATGGTAATGTTACTACTGCCACTTATATTTATATTGATTGTATTCATAATGTTTCATCCTATTTTATATGTTGATTAAACAATGGTTTTATATTGATTTTAATGTTGAAGTTTACTTTTTGACCTATTTTTTACCATGGTTATAGTATGTGATTATCTATACTTATGGTAAGTTTTTTCTTAAAATAATGTTTATTTTTTCCTTGAGAAAGAGCTATGTATTTATGACCGCGGTTATTCTAAACATATTTGCATGGTAAAATGAAATATAAAAAATGTAAGTTTGCTTTAAAAAATTACACTGATTATTGA
>NZ_JADEUF010000017.1 GCF_015163655.1 Xenorhabdus griffiniae
CTGTCTCGAGTGGTGTCATGCATCAATTCAAGGGCGCGTTTTTGTTCTGGTGTCAGATGAATTTTCATGGTCGCAAGCATGATCGGATTAGGATAAAAAATCAAGCATCTTCAATGACGATTGGTATATATCAGAAATATGGTATAGTACGCCCCCTGATTTTCCCTATCCGTCGGAATGTTATGTCTTATCAATGTCCTTTATGTCACACACCTTTACTGTTTACTCACCACCAATGGCGTTGCGAGAATAATCACCAATTTGATTGTGCAAAAGAAGGGTATGTCAATTTACTGCCCGTTCAGCATAAACGCTCAAAAGAGCCTGGGGATAGTGTGGAGATGATGCAAGCGAGAAGGGCATTTTTGCACTCAGGCCATTATCAGGCTCTGCGACAAAAAACGGTTGAGTTGCTTGGTGAATATTTACCAGAAGGCGCCAAAACTTTGCTGGATATTGGTTGTGGTGAAGGTTATTACACCGCTGCTGTTCAGGAACAGCTCAATCTTCAGCGGAAATTGACCGTGTTTGGATTGGATGTGGCGAAAGTCGCAATTCGCTATGGTGCCAGGCGTTATCCCGATGTTAATTTCTGCGTAGCATCTAGCCACAGGTTGCCATTTGCGGACAGTTCGCTGGATGGTATTTTGCGGATTTACGCTCCCTGCAAAGCGGCAGAATTGGCCAGGGTAATGAAAACAGAGGGGATCGTCCTGACAGTAACACCAGGGCCTCGTCATTTGTATCAATTGAAAGAGCTTATTTATCAGGAAGTGCATTTACATCCTGAAAATCAGGAACAATGGGGAGAATTTGAATTAATTGCAACCGAAACGTTGGCCTATACCATGTCATTAAATGGTGAACAAGCACATAATTTATTGCAGATGACCCCTTTTGCCTGGCGAGCATCAGAAGAAGTTAAAACACATTTGATATCGAGAGAACAGTTTGCTTGTGAAGCAGATTTTACATTAAAAGTATATCGACGTATTTGATAATAAGATGATTGCTGTCATCTTATAACCCCTGGAAGTATGGTGACAAGGGAACAAATCTCCGGAATATAACGAACTATACCAATCTAACTTCAAGATGCGTATATATATCCGGAGTAAATTGAGTTAATAAAACGACAACGTGAAAAACGTTAAATAATAGCCTTATTCCGCATACCAGAATAATTTAAGATGCTCGAATAATATATTGAAGCCAATGGCAATTAAGACCAATCCCCCAACCAACTCGGCTCTTTTACCCAATAGCGGGCCAATATAACGACCAATTAACATGCCTAATGTGGCCATAATCATAGTCATCAGGCCAATTGTCATGGCTGTGTGGAGAATATCAACCTGTAAGAAGGCAAGGCCGACACCTATTGCCATAGCATCCAGACTGGTTGCAATTGCAGTGAGAACCAATGCCGCTGAACTATGGCGTTGAGGGGTAGCTTGACAAGAAGTTTCAGGTTCACGTTTGAAGCTATCAATTATCATGCGGCAGCCAAGGAGCAGGAGCAAGAAAAAGGCAATCCAATGATCCCATTCCATAATATATTGGCTGGCATACAGGCCCAATGACCAACCGATTAAAGGCGTACAGGCTTCGACCAAACCAAAGATGATACCAGTGCGGATGGCCTCACGAAAATGAGGGCGGTGAAGGGCGGCACCTTTTCCTACAGCAGCGGCAAAAGCATCCATGGAAAGGGCAAGCGCGAGAATAAGTGTTGCATAGAGATTCATCAAAATAGCCTCGGTTGGGTGATTCCATACACACACAACACACCCCCAACCAACGGCGCTGTTATGTGTCTATGGTCTTGCCAACCGATTTATCCCCGTATCTTTCAAGCTGCGACTTTGTTAATCGTCACTTGAAATATAACGGGAATATAAAAACCTGGATGTTATTAGGTTCTTTAGGTATTCGTACCACGTTTTATTTTAAACGAGTATGTTGATACGAATTTTCCAGAGATTTTCTGGAACAGGCTACTCCCCAATGACTGCGACGGACAATATCATATTAAGAATAAAAGGCAAAAAATATTTTGCCACAATTTAAATATGAAAATGATAATGCTTATCGTTATCTGTATCTGTTTTAGGAGGGAAATAAGACCAATATGAATTATTGATCTTATTTAATCGAATCTGCCAATTGCAATCATCTGTTGTTAACCAGAAATTGATAAATTTTTTCTAAGTCATCCAGTTTTGTGACGGATACATATATTTTATTTTGCCCTAAATCCATCATCAGAATGCCGTCTTCAGATAAATTCATTGCGTTAATGCTTTCATAAGAAAAGAAACGGTTGGCATAATAAAAACCCTGTTTTTTGAATATTAGTTTTGGTGAGCGAATATAACCTAAATACAATGTCACCAGGATGATAAAAGTTAATAAATAGGTCGTGAACTGACTGCCATGTGATGTGACATTATTGTAAATAATAATAGCAATCAAAATGATAAATATCAGCGCATCAAGCCGCTGTTTTCTTTTGAGTTTGATATTTAACAGCGTTTTTCCTTTGAGCTGATTGATAATAAATTCATCATAAATCGCAAAAGCGAGCATTAATACAATTAAAACTATTAGAATAATATCATTCAAACTCATTTTTAATCTCTATTTTCTCACAAAGAAAGGGGAGGCAAAACCTCCCCCGAATATTCAAGTCATGCAGGAATATCAGCTCTAACCGAGGAAACCAAAACGGAAACCGACAATCCCCAGCACGAAAAAGCCGACGATAATCCATAACGGATTGACTTTCTTCCGCAGTAGCCACATACAGCCAAATGTTAACAACAATGGCATGAGGCCAGGCATTAACTGGTCAAGGATGGTTTGAACAGTAGTCACTTTCATCTCACCCGTGATTGGATCAGGCACTTCAGAAACCACGAGCGGAATATTTACTTTGGTCCATTTGTTGACGAGGGCACCCATGACAAACAAGCCGAGAATGGACGCGCCTTCCGTCATTTTCTGCAAGAAGCCACCTCCCATATCTTTAACGATATCTAACCCTTTTTTGTAGCCATAAGCGACACCCAAGTAACGGGTAAGTAATCGCACTAAATTAAACAGGATGAAAAACAGAACAGGGCCTAACAGACTACCACTCATGGCAATACCTGCTCCCAGAGCGGCAAATACCGGACGAACAGTTCCCCAGAAAATAGGATCACCAACCCCCGCTAAAGGCCCCATCAAACCCACTTTGATACCGTTGATAGCCCCGTCATCAATGTTGGCTCCATTGGCCCGTTGCTCTTCCATTGCCATAGTGACACCCAGGATAGGTGCTGCAACATAAGGATGGGTATTAAAAAATTCCATATGTCGTTTGAGAGCTTGCTTCCTTTCTTCAGTATTCTCCGGGTACAGACGACGAATGGCAGGTATCATCGAAAAACAGAAACCGAGTGCCTGCATCCGTTCAAAGTTCCACGACCCTTGAAATAGGTTAGAGCGGAGGAATACACCACGAATATCGCTTTGTGTCAGCTTCTTCTGACCCATATTTGTTGCTTCTGACATGTTGTTCATCCTCTTAATCTAATTCGTTATCAAGGTCGTTTGGCGTATTGCCAGCAGAAGCGGCTGCCTGTGATTGATTATATTTAGGGCTAAGCTGGATATACAGGATTGCCATAACAATACCAATCACACCCAATGCCACAAGGTTGAAGTTAGTGAAGGCTGCCGTAACGAAACCAAGGTAGAAGAACGGCATCAGATAACCTGCGCGCATCATGTTAATCACCATTGCATAACCGACAACCACGATCATACCACCGGCGATATTCAGGCCGCTGGTGACCACTTGTGGAATGGAGTTCAACATATGCTGAACTTCAGATGTTCCTACTGATATTGCAACGATCAGGGCCGGGATGGCGATTCGCATAGCTTGAAGCAGCAAAGCTGAAATGTGAATGACGCTAATTGCACGAAGATTACCGTTTTCTGCGGCTTTATCGGCTGCATGTTGGAAACCCACAGTCAAGGTACGGACGATGATAGTCAGAACCTGGCCTGCTGCTGCCAGTGGAATAGCCAGTGCGATACCGGCACCGACATCTTGCCCACCGGCGATAACCAGGATGGTTGAAATGATGGAAGCTAATGCTGCATCGGGGGCGACTGCTGCACCGATATTCATCCAGCCAAGGGCGATCATTTCCAGTGTACCGCCGATGATAATGCCGGTTTTCATATCGCCAAGCACTAAGCCGACTAATGTACAAGCAACTAATGGACGGTGGAATTGAAATTCATCGAGAATTGACTCCATGCCTGCAATACAGGCAACGATGAATATCAACACAAGTTGAACAACGGTAATTTCCATTGTTTTTCTCCTGTAACCAAATGTAATTTGGTAAGAATTTTGTTATTGACTAATGGTTAATAAAATGACATCTGTTCTGATGGTTAAACTTTTTTCAGCAGATCCATCATGTTCAAACGGGTATCACTGGCAACTTTACGGGCTTCAAGTTCTATGCCGCGTGAGTTCAGTTTTTCAAAGGCTTCAATGTCTGTTTTATCAACGGAAATCGCGTTGTTGATTTGGGTTTTTCCTTGGCGGAAAGCCATGCCACCGATGTTGATGGATTCGATAGCGACGCCACCTTCGACAATACGCAGAACATCTGTTGGATTGGTAAAGAGCAACATGACGCGTTCGTTAGCATATTTGGGGTTGTTATAAACCCGAACGCACTTAGCAACATCTATGACATGTGCGCTAACGCCGGGAGGTGCAACTTGTTTCAACAAGGTAGAACGAACCGTATCCTGGGCAACTTCATCACTGACGACAATGATACGTTTGACGTTAGTTTCTTTAGTCCAACGAGTAGCAACCTGGCCGTGGATAAGGCGATCATCAATACGCGCGAGGGCAATCTTCATATGGCCGCCCGCAGAGGTTGTTGAAGCTGAAACAGCGGAAACAGGTGCAGCGGGTTGTTTTACGGGTTCAGGTTTGGCTGGCTCTTCATCTTGTTTTGCTTTAAGGGCTCGAATGCCTTCTTTGCCGGTTTCCAATGCAACAGCAACCAGCTCTTCCATCGTTGGATCATCGTCACGGCACATGAAAGCTTCAACCAGCATCGGAACATTGACACCTGTGACGATTTCGTAGTTGTCTTTATCAACCACGATGCGGTTTGCGGCATTGAATGGGCTGCCACCCCAGGTATCGACGAAAAACAGTATGCCTTGTTCTGTATCAAGCGATTCCAGCTTTTGGTTGTATTTCTCGAATAACGTATCAGCATTTTCACCGGGCACAAAGTCGATATAAGAAACATTTTCCTGCTCCCCAATCAACATCTCTGTGGTACGAAGCAGCTGTTCCGCCGCAGCCCCGTGTGTGCCAATCATAATGGCTATACTCACTTGTTTTCCCCTTTCTATAACAATTGCACTCAGACTACTGCAAATTCATACTCAATATTTCTAATGTATTTAACTTCCTATCAATCAATAGGATAGTCGTGAACATAAAACTGTCATGGTTTTATATTTTGTTACATAAGTAAATATATAGTTAGAATATCATTTGCTGCCTTCAAGAAAGTTGCTATCAGTCAGAAAAATTAAGATAGACTATTTTGATAGGTTAAAACAATATTTTATTCCACAATATAAGAATAATTTTTTAAAAAATTCTGATTATTTCTTATGGTTTAGTGTTTTCTTTTGTTTCCGGTAACATTTTCTTAATTTTATTATAAAAAAATTGTGATGTTTTTACCGTAGAATGGAAAATAATGTACTTTAGTAACTCGTTTCAGCCAAAAAAATATCCCTGCCAACTGGCAGGGATACGATTTCAGCTAAAATTTAAATGTAGAAAAAGGAGGCGATAATATCGTTTCTGTCTAATGAGTGAGCAATGCTTACATTAGTCACACTGAACTTTTATCGCCAAACCACCGCGTGAAGTTTCACGGTATTTTGCGTTCATATCTTTGCCTGTTTCGTACATAGTCTCAATAACTTTATCGAGAGAAACACGAGGTTCACTGGTACGGCGAAGTGCCATACGGGCAGCATTGATCGCTTTAACGGAAGCAATAGCATTGCGTTCAATGCAAGGAACTTGCACCTGGCCTGCAACCGGATCACACGTCAAACCAAGGTTATGCTCCATGCCAATCTCTGCTGCGATGCAAACCTGTTCAGGGCTTGCGCCAAATAATTCGGCAATGCCGGCTGCTGCCATCGAGCAAGCTACCCCAACTTCACCCTGGCAGCCAACTTCAGCACCAGAAATAGAGGCATTCATCTTATATAAGATACCAATGGCACCCGCAGCCAGGAAATAGCGGGTGTATAGTTCCGCTGTCACAGGCTCAATGCAATGGTTGTAGTAGGCCAAAACAGCAGGAACAATACCACACGCGCCATTGGTTGGGGCGGTAACAACACGGCCACCCGCTGCATTTTCTTCATTGACGGCCAATGCAAACATGTTGATTAAATCAACAACATTCATTGGGTCATTAGACAATTTGTTTGATGATGTCAGCATACGCTGCAATGCGGCGGCACGGCGAGGAACACGCAATGGGCCAGGCAAAACCCCTTCTGTATTCAGGCCACGCTCAATACAAGCTTGCATAGTTGCCCATACGTCTGCGAAATACTCAGCAATTTCTTCTTTGCTGTGTAAATCCAATTCATTTTTCATCATCAAGCCAGAAACAGACAAGCCGGTTTTATTACAGTTCATCAACAGCTCAGCCGCAGAGCTGTAAGGGTAAGAAACCGGTTTGGAATCCTGGGATGGCTTGCCAAAGTGTTCTTCATCAACAATAAAACCACCACCGATGGAGTAGTAGGTTTTGCTGTAAACCTTTTCGTCACCTGCAAATGCATGAATTTGCATGCCGTTTTCGTGCAGTGATAAGTTATCGCTACGGAAGTTCATACCGCCATCGCGAGGAAAATCGACTTCGTGTAAACCATTTGCCAGCGGCAAACGTTCAGTTTGCTCAACATCACGAATAAAACCTGGAATTGAATCAATATCAACAGTTGCGGGCATGTTACCTGCCAGGCCCATGATGATAGCGATATCCGTATGGTGACCTTTCCCGGTTAATGAAAGTGAGCCGTATACATCGACAGCTACACGCGTGATAGAGGACATTACTCCTTGGTTTACAAGATCATCGACAAATTGTTTGCCTGCTTTCATAGGACCAACAGTATGAGAGCTGGATGGGCCAATACCCACCTTAAACATGTCGAAAACGCTAATCACGCCAGACTCCTTTAAAGAAGAAAGAAATATAGTTATTTATATAAAGCGCGCTACTTTACTGTTATTTGGTAGTGTTGATAAAGGAGTTTACAGTTTTTTTTTAATTATAATAGCAATTGATATGATTATGGATAAGTAATGCACAGTTTTGTGGTGTTTTAGAACGTTTTTTGTACTTGCTGGGCTAAGCGATAAATAATAGCGGCGGTTAATCCCCAAATCATATGCTCTTGGTGCCAATAAAAATAGACTCGGCGCTGTTGATTACGGCGTTTTATATCCAGATACCGATAATGGGGAAGGGAAAGTGCCTCAAGCAGCGGGATTTCAAAAATGTTTGCGACTTCTGCGGGATTGGTGCGAAAAGAGATGGGTTCGGCAATAAGCCCAATTACCGGCGTGACACGATAACCGCCAATGCTATCCAAGGGGGCTAATTGCCCCAGTATTTGTACCTTATCTTGCGGTAGGCTGACTTCTTCTTCTGCCTCACGCAACGCGGTGGCAATCAGAGATGCGTCTTCAGGATCTGCCGCTCCGCCCGGAAAAGCAATTTGCCCGGCGTGGGAGCGGAGGCTTGCGGAGCGTTGGGTGAATAACAGCGTTGGTTCTGGCTTACATATAATCGGTAATAATACCGCCGCATTCCGTTGGTTGCTGGCTAAATATGCTGGTTTTGCAGGAAGCTGCAATTGAAACCGATGAATGAAGTCAGAGAGCGATGTCATGATAGAGCGAGTTCCCCTAATTGAGGTAAGATCCGTCCAAGTTTATCAAATGTTTCCTGATATTCTTTTTCAGCGATGCTATCTGCGACGATACCACCACCGGCCCAACAGTAAATTTTTCCTTTTTCTGTCAGTAAGGTACGAATAGTAATATTGCTGTCCATTGTACCGCAGAAACTAATATAGCCAACAGCACCACAATATCCATGTCTGCGATGTGGTTCCAGTTCTTCAATGATTTCCATGGCTCGAATTTTAGGGGCACCCGTAATTGATCCGCCTGGAAAACAGGCGCGCAGTAAATCTGTAGCATGATATGTGTCAGGCAGGGTTGCTGTGATGGTGCTGACCAGATGGTGTACGGCCGGAAACGGTTCAACCACAAATAATTCAGGGACTTTGACCGAGCCTGGCGTGGCAACTCGCCCAATGTCATTTCTCAACAGATCAACAATCATCAGGTTTTCCGCACGATCTTTGCGTGAGTTTGCCAATTTTTCTGCTTGTAATTGATCCTCTGCGGGGGCTTGCAATCGGGGCCGTGTTCCTTTTATTGGGCGCGTCTGAATGTGGTGATCTTTCAAAAGGATAAAACGTTCAGGTGAAACGCTGATAATGCAGTGCTCAGGCAAGCGGATAAAGGCAGAAAAGGGAGCCTGGTTGCTTTCATTGAGCTGGATAAATGCCTGCCATTCATCTCCCTTATAATTAGCATGGAACCGTTGGGATAAATTAACTTGATAGCAATCCCCTTCTCGCAGGTAGCGGTGGATATGAGCAATTTTTTCGTGGTATTGCTGTGCTGTCATATTGGATTGCCACGGACTTGTCAGGGAAAATCCTTCTTTCCTGTGTTCTCGCTGAGACTCTAACCATGTCAGCCGTTCGTCAATATTGTGGTAGCTCAGTAATGTCACCTTCTGTAACTGATGATCAATAATTAATCCCCAATCGTAGATCCCTATAGCCATATCAGGAAAGCTCAGTTCATGGGTGGCTAATTCAGGTAATTTTTCGATACGTCGTCCGAGATCGTATCCCCATATCCCTAATGCTCCTCCTTGAAAAGGGAGGTCCGGATCAAATTGAGCCTCAATATCCCAGGCGTGAAGATGGTTTTTTAATAGCTGGAAGGGATCTTCTTTGGAAAGAGAAACCTGACCATTGCAATGAATTTCGGTAGAAGCTCCTTGAGTGACAAGGGTTGTTACAGGTTCGGCGACAATAATATCAAATCGATTATGCGGATGTTCGGCGGTTCCAGAATGTAACAGCATGGCCCAGGGTAATGCAGACAGAGGGGCGAAATAGTGAATGGCGAGATCAGGAGAATACGGTAATTGTCGTTTTTGTAATGCAATTTTCATGGCGGAATCAATATTGGTGTTGAGCAATCCACAAGGAATAACATATTAATCCACGGAGATTATCACACAATCTTGCTCCTGACTTGAGATAAAACAGGCTATAATCGCCGTTTGCCATTAAGTGCTATGTTTTGTTTGAGGTTATAACGATGTTTTCAGGTATGCCAGCATTATCCCATGAAGAGCAACAAGCGGCCGTAGAGAGGATCCACCAGCTTATTTCCGAAGGAATGGGCAGCGGAGAAGCCATTGCTATTGTTGCTCAGGAATTACGCGAAAAGCACCGAAACCATGAGCAGATCCCTGTTTTATTTGAAGATGATGAAGACTAGTTGCAACGCATTTTTAACAAAACTCACATAATTGCTTTCTACGACATGTTAATTTATCGCAACTTTTAATCCATACTGTTTGAATGGTAATAGGAGGGTAACATGAAAGAAAGTCAATTTATTCGTCGTATTAGTTTATTGAGTGCGGGTGTTCTGTTGTCTGTTTCGTTTATTGCCAGCGCTGCTGATAATGAGCGTGTGGCGAAGTTTATTTCTTGTAAAAATTTAACCAAAGATCAAGTGGCAGCGCAGGTTAAACAAGATTTTTTACAAAATCGTATTAATCGTTGGGATAAAGACAGAAAGCAATTAGGCACGGCAAAACCGATTGCGTGGGTAAATGTCAATGATATTACGGGTGATAAGGACGCATTGCAGGTTCCGTTAATCGTCCGCGGTACGAAAAAAGATAAAAGTTACAATGTCATCATTGATTGTCAACAAGAAACGATCAGTTATGGTGAAATAAAGTAAATAATTTGTCATGCTATCTTTTCTTTAAATATGTACGGGATACTGGAGAGTATCCCGTTTTGTTTAAACACTGAGAGGGCTTTATGACGGAACAACGGAAACTCTATCCCGCTTATGATGCATATCAAACAGGGTATCTGGATACGGGAGATGGGCACCAAATTTATTGGGAATTGTGCGGTAATCCAAAAGGTAAACCCGCGGTATTCATACATGGTGGCCCTGGTGGTGGGATAGCAAACTATCATCGTCAGTTATTCGATCCTGAACGCTATCATATTATGTTATTTGATCAGCGTGGCTGTGGGCGTTCTAAACCCCATGCTAGCTTGGAAAATAATACAACATGGCATTTGATAGCGGATCTTGAACGGCTGCGCCATCTTATGGGCGTTGAAAAGTGGTTGGTTTTTGGTGGCTCATGGGGATCAACGCTGTCTTTGGCCTATGCTGAAAAACACCCGCATAGCGTGTCAGAATTAGTGCTAAGAGGGATTTTCTTGCTCCGTCCACAAGAGTTGCACTGGTATTATCAAGAAGGCGCTTCTCACTTTTTCCCGGAAAAATGGGAACGGACCTTGTCGATCCTGTCAGAAGAAGAGCGTAAAGATGTCATCGCCGCCTATAACAAACGGCTGACCAGTGAAGATTTGCAAGTCCGGTTGGAAGCGGCCCGTTTATGGAGTCTTTGGGAAGGCGAAACGGTAACACTGCTGCCTTCTGCAAGTTCAGCGACTTTTGCCGAAGATAATTTTGCTTTGGCGTTTGCACGCATTGAAAACCATTACTTTATCAATCATGGTTTTATGGATGAAACTCAGCAATTACTGGATCATATTGATGTGATCAGACATATCCCTGCGGTGATTATCCATGGTCGCTATGATATGGCATGTCAGATACAGAATGCATGGGATTTGGCAAAAGCGTGGCCGGAAGCAGAATTGCACATTGTGGAAGGTGCTGGCCATTCTTTTGATGAAGCCGGTATTTTACACCAACTTATTAAAGCGACTGATAAATTTGTTGGAAAATAAATTAGCTGGAATAAGATAACCACCAGAAAAGTGGTGGTTATCTTTGCTCATCGCATTCCCTTAGCGGTTTTTAGGCTCATAAGGCAGGCGTGACAGTACTCTTGATTGCTGGCGATAGTGCTGTAAACGTTGTTGGAAATATTCCCGCAGATGGGCTGGTTGTGATTGTTCAACCGTGTCAGGAATAACAGGCATGTTATAACGTTCTTTGAAAGCAACACCGGATGCTGCTAAATCAACATTGACTTTATCCATCTCATCTTTAGATAATTTGGCTAAGTTATGTTCCATTTTGGCCTCTCTGAAAACTCATTTTAACTTTCTCTAATAGAAAATTAATCGACTCTTTTTTGTTTAGCAAGTTGCAATCCGCAAGACGAGGCGGGGAAATATAACACGCATCTTGAAGTTGGATTGATATAATAAACATAAATAATATCAATTCTCATTTTTATTAAAAATGTTTTTTTTGAATAAAAAACTAATCAAATAAAACTGATTCTTATTTCCTGATATTTAATGAGATTTATTCTTGTTGGGATTGATAAATAAATTGTTATTTATCAATCAATTATGTGTTTTTATTTTGTTTTTGTATTATGTGATTTTAATTGGCATAATACGCCAAATTTAATAAATTATTAGGAGAGTTGGCCGATGTTAAAACAAGAAATGATCAAAAAATTAAATGAGCAATTAAATCTGGAGTTTTATTCTGCGAATTTATATCTGCAAATGAGTGCATGGTGTAGTGATAAGGGATATGAAGGCGCAGCAGCGTTTTTAAAGACTCACTCACAGGAAGAAATGCAACATATGCAACGCTTGTTTGATTATTTGGGTGACACGGGTTCAATGCCTGTATTAGGCGCTATTCAGGCTCCTCCTGTAGAGTTCAAGTCTATCTCTGATGTATTTAATCAGACTTATGAGCATGAAAAACTGATCACAGAAGAGATTAATAAGCTTGCCCATGTAGCGATGACGACACAAGATTACTCTACTTTTAATTTCTTGCAGTGGTATGTTGCTGAACAGCATGAAGAAGAGAAATTGTTCAAATCCATTCTGGACAAATTGGATATGGTGGGTGAAGGCGGAAAAGCGCTGTTCCTGCTGGATAAAGAGCTTAAGGGATTGTCTATGGCACCGGCACACGCCTGATATTCAATTTGATTGTTTTTCTACCGTAACACCCGTTTCTTTGCGTATTTTTTCATGCATTATGAAACTGGGGTTACGGCTCTTCCTTTTTTATCTCCATGATCTCCATTTTTTGCGTAGTGTCTCACAGGTCAGGACATTACTCGTCAATTACCGCAGATTAAACAGATTTTTTGGTATAGAATCTCCCTTCAAGCATAAAAATTCATCTACATATTAAAGGGTTATCTATATGTTTATTCTTAACCTCCGCTCATTCTGGACCAAATTATCGGCGCTTGTGGTTCTGTTTGTCGGCATATCTTGTCAGCAGGCTTTGGCCCATGCACATTTGAAAGATCAGACTCCCGCAGAAAATACAACGGTTGAAGCTGCTCCACAAACTATCACCTTGAACTTCTCAGAACGTATTGAACTGGGATTTAGTAAGGTAAAATTGATTGGTCCAGAAAAAGCTGTAGTTAAAACAGGTAAGTTGGAACTCGATCCTGAAACCAAAACCAAGTTAATCCTGCCAGTTGAAGGTAAACTTACTGCGGGAAAATACAATGTTGACTGGAGTGTACTCTCTGTCGATGGTCATAAAACCAAAGGCGTTTATAGTTTTACCGTAAGATAATGATCTCTCTAGAGGCGCTATACATATTCTGCCGTTTCTCTCATTTTGTGGTCGTCATGTTGATGTTCGGCCTTAGCTTATTCACCGTAATTGTTTCCGGGCATTTTTCGATCCTAATGGGAGAACGGTTAAAAATTGGAGTATTAATCAGCACCGTGCTGGCTTTGATAACTTCAATTATCTGGTTTATTGTGCAGACTGGATTAATGGGGGATGGCTGGCACGATATTTATGCTCTGGATATTTGGCTGGCAGTCTTGGGAACCTCTTTTGGGCAAGTCTGGAGATGGCAGTTATTAATAGCTGTACTGGCCGTGGGGGGATTGTTCCTTTCCAATATTAAGGTCAGAAATTTCCTGTTGTTAGGTTGCTCGATTATTTTACTTTCAAGCCATGCTTTCATTGGACATGCAGCTATGTATGAAGGAAGCATAGGGCTATTACTTCAAGCCAATCAGGTTATCCATTTACTCAGTGCAGGTTACTGGTTTGGCGGATTGTGGCCATTCGTAGTGTGTCTGCAATTCTTGCGATTACGGCCACCAGCAGAAACAAACTTATCGCCTAATGCGACTGACTTATATGCAGATAGTGTAATAGCCATGCGGAAATTCTCTCTTTATGGGCATTTTGCCGTGTTTCTGGTGATTGTGACAGGTATTGTGAGTAGTGTGATTCTTATTCCAGATTGGCCCATTTTCAGTCGGGATCTGTCAGAATACCAATCCATGTTATGGTTAAAAATAGTGCTGGTTATTGGAATGGTTCTTTTGGCTTTGATTAACCGCTATATTCTCGTTCCCAAATTAAAGCAGAAAAGGAGCTATCAGCAATTGATAATCAATAGCTGGTTGGAAATTATTCTGGGTACAACGGCACTGTTATGCGTAGCGATTTTTGCAACGCAACCGCCTGCGTAATGTTTGGTGCAGATCTGGGTACATAAACAGGAAAATTAACGATAAAATCGCGGCACGTATCTATCAGGGGAAAGATAATGAAACGACTATTTTGGGCTTTGCCTCTTTTGCTTCTCTCTTTTCAGGGAGTGGCTGCACCAATAAAAACCATTAGTAAGCTACAGTTTGGCAAACAGTGGGCATTTACTCGCGAAGAGGTCATGCTTGATTGTCGGGCAGATGGCGCGTTGTTTGTGATAAACCCCAGCACGTTGATGCAATATCCGTTGAATGATCGCGCAACACAACTGATGCAAGCTAATAAAGTGATTGCATCATCACTAGAGACAATCCTCTTAAATGACCCCGATCATCCCAATCAAAAAATGAGTGTTGAACCTTTCCAGAAAGCGGCATTGGCTCTATGTGACCATCCATCCCACCGATAATGGTTAAAATTTGGTAAATCATTGTATGTCAACTACGCTTTAAGTCGTAAGTTGTTCTACGTCTCAATAGCAACTTTTAGCGCAAGGCTCTTTAATAGAGCTATTTTCCCTGGGCCGAGTAGAGGAGTAAACTCGGCCTTTTTTTGCGTGTGCTTAAAGTCACAAGACACGATCCTGATCCTGGTGCAAGTCACGTTAGTTTTTAAATAAGCTGTGATATCTCCCTAAATTTTATCAGTGAATACTGGTAAAAATAATTAAAGAAAATTTAAATTCAGGAAGAGAGACGGTATTCTGAAAGAAAATTTAAATCATAGTGGCAGATTATGCTTAGAAATAGTCTGTTAAATATGGTAAAAATTTTGCGTGAAATAATTGTTTCTATTTTGTTAAATATTATCTATTGCGTAGGAGCTTATGGATAAGAATGAATTTTATCAAGAGCTAGCAGATAGTCTGATGGCCTTGCTATCAGGGGAATACGATCTTATCGCTTCTCTTGCTAACACAAGCGCGTTGTTATACGAACGTTTGAGTCATGTTAATTGGGTTGGTTTTTATTTAGTTGATGATGATACCCTAGTATTAGGGCCATTTCAGGGTAAGATCGCCTGCGTTCGTATTCCTGTAGGAAAGGGTGTATGCGGAACGGCTGTTGCAAGTAAGCGTATACAGCGTATTTCTGATGTGCATGCTTTCCCCGGTCATATAGCCTGCGATGCCACCAGTAATGCTGAAATTGTGCTTCCTTTAGAAGTTAATGGGCAAGTTATTGGCGTTTTGGATATTGATAGCACGGTTTTTGATCGGTTTGACGAGAATGATGAAAATGGCTTGAAAGCGCTAGTTATCAGGCTTTGTAACCATTTGGAACAATGTGTTGTGTCAAAATATCAACAACAGAACGTAACTTAACATACGTATAACGTGGCATTTATCAGCAACGCTATTATAATGTCGCCTGTTCATGCCTGCGCTGGTTGGCAAAACCGTTGTAATCAGGAAATTTCATGGAAAATCAACCTAAGTTGAACAGTAGTAAAGAAGTCATTGCTTTCTTGGCTGAGCGCTTCCCGCTTTGTTTTGTAGCAGAAGGTGAAGCACGTCCTTTGAAGATCGGGATCTTCCAGGACATCGTTGAACGTATTAAGGATGAGGAGTGTTTGAGTAAAACACAGCTTCGTTCTGCTTTGCGCTTGTATACCTCCAGTTGGCGTTATCTTTATGGTGTAAAAGAAGGAGCCCAGCGTGTTGACCTTGACGGAAACATGTGTGGCGAGCTGGAAATTGAACATATTGAACATGCGCGTCAACAACTGGCAGAAGCGAAAGCACGAGTACAGACTCAACGATCTGAACAGCGTGCCAAGAAACGTGAAACTGAAAACGTATCTGACAAGAAAACCGAACGCCCTGTGAATAAAAAGTCGGCTCCTCGACATCAAAAGAGAGCTGGTGATAGTGAAAAACGTCCAGTGCGTTCGCAAAATCGCTCGCAACAATCGCGTAAACCGGCAGATAAAACCATAAAAAAAATTGCACAACCTGAGTTAAACTCAGTCACTGACGTATCCTCTTTGACAGTCGGTCAGACTATCAAAGTAAACGTAGGAAAAAGCTTAATGGATGCATCTGTGCTTGAAATTGCAAAAGATGGTGTCAGAGTGCAGTTACCCACTGGTTTAGCAATGATTGTACGCGCAGAACACTTAAAGTTCTGATACGGAGGCCAACTTGGGCATGAACAAACTCATTACATTGGCTTTCGTTTTAGGTCTATCATTTTCTAGTATAGGTTATGCAGATACTATTAATGATAATGTTGCGAGTGGTAGCCACGCTACTAACGCCAATGACAATACGGCTGTTATCAGTCTGAGCCAACTGCCAGATTTAAAACCGGAACCACAGCATTCCACTGTAAGTAAGCGGATTGTTTCCCGCTTCCTTCGTTCTCATTATCGCCAGTTTTATCTGGATGCAGATTTTTCAGGAAAAATTTTTGATCGTTACCTGAATCAACTGGATTATGGACATAATGTTTTTTTGGCATCTGATATCGCTCCATTCGCGCCTCAAAAGGGAAAATTAGGAAAAGAGCTTGAAAATGGCGATCTAAAACTTCCTTATGATCTCTTTAATCTGATGCAAAAGCGCCGCTTTGAACGTTATCAATATGTGCTCTCCCGTTTAGAACAACCCGTTGACTTAAACGGTCATGACACTATTGAAACTGACCGCATCAAAGCACCATGGCCAAAGAGTGTTGAAGAGTTGGATAAGCTTTGGGATGCCAAAATCAAATTTGATTGGATAAACCTCAAGTTATCCGGCAAAAAAGATGATAAAGAAATTAAAGAAACCCTGACTAAGCGTTATCGGACGTTATTAAAACGCCTCACACAAACCAAGAGTGAGGATGTTTTTCAAAGCATCATGATGGCTTTTGCCCGTGAAATAGATCCGCATACCAATTATCTCTCCCCTCGTGAGACAGAACAGTTTAATTCAGAAATGAGCTTATCTCTCGAGGGCATCGGTGCTGCTTTACAATACGATGATGAGTATATTGCCATTAATTCATTGCTCGTAGGCGGTCCGGCAGCCAAAAGCAATTTATTGAAAGTTGGAGATAAAATCATTGGTGTTGGGCAAGCAGGTAAGCCCATTGTCGATGTTGTTGGATGGCGTTTGGAAGATGTTGTTGCTCTTATTAAAGGGCCGAAGGGGAGTAAAGTTCGCCTTGAAATCATACCAAGCACAAAAGGGGCAAAAAACCACATTGTCACCTTAACCCGCGAGAATATCCGCCTTGAAGATCGTGCTGTCAAGATGTCGGTGAAAACAGTAGGGAAAGAGAAGGTTGGTATTCTGGATATACCAAGTTTCTATGTCGGCTTGACTAACAATGTAAAAGTGCAGTTGCAGAAACTCTCTAAACAGAGGGTTTCCTCGATTGTTATTGATTTGCGTGGCAATGGTGGCGGAGCATTAACCGAAGCTGTATCGTTATCTGGCTTATTTATTCCTACTGGTCCGGTTGTCCAGGTTCGGGATAATACTGGTAGAGTGAAAGTGGAGGCAGATACAGATGAAGCCGTATATTATAAAGGTCCTTTAGTGGTTCTGATTGACAACAGAAGTGCTTCTGCCTCTGAAATCTTTGCAGCGGCCATGCAAGATTATGGCCGTGGACTGATTGTGGGAGATCCCTCTTTCGGTAAAGGTACAGTTCAGCAATATCGCCCTTTGAACCGTATTTATGATCAGATGCTACGGCCTGAATGGCCAGAAATTGGTTCTGTGCAATATACGATCCAGAAATTCTATCGGATAAATGGTGGTAGTACCCAGATTAAGGGGGTAACGCCTGATATCATTATGCCGACAGGAGAAGAACCTTCTGAAATAGGGGAAAGCCAAGAAGATAATGCGTTACCTTGGGACAGCGTTCAGCCTGCGCATTATACTTCCTTGAAAGTGATTTCAGAGTTAACGCCACTATTGACTAAGCTGCATAATCAACGGATTGCTAATGATCCTGAATTTAAATATATCAAACAGGATATTGCTTACTATAAAGTCATCAAAGAACGTAAGGGCGTTTATTCCTTGAACTATGCTCAAAGAGAGAAAGAAAACAAGGAATACGAAACGATCAAATTGAATCGCCTTAATGAACGCTTTAAACGGGAAGACAAAAAAACGCTCAAGTCGCTTGATGATTTGCCAAAAGATTATAAAGGGCCAGATCCTTATTTAGATGAATCTGTAAAAATTGCCCTGGATTTGGCGCATCAGCCTGCTGAAATGGCTGTAACAAGGTAGTTTTAAACTTCGTTATAGATAAAAGGTCGGCTTGTTAGTCGGCCTTTTTATCATATTGTAAAGTTATGTTGATTCTATCGCTTAACGTCTTAAAAAACTTGAATAATATGGGATGAATCCCCATTTTATGGCTTAACTCTTAGTTGAACTGTTTGATAATTAAAGGAAGCAAATTTATATGATGAGAATTGCCTTGTTCCTTCTCACAAACCTTGCTGTCATGGTGGTGTTTGGAATAATACTTTCACTTACAGGAGTTCAGCGGAGCAGTGTTGCTGGCCTCATGATTATGGCTGGTTTGTTTGGTTTTGGTGGAGCATTCATTTCTTTGTTGATGTCGAAGTGGATGGCTTTGCGTTCTGTTGGTGGTCAGGTTATTGAAAAACCTTCCAACGAAACTGAAGCCTGGTTGATGGAAACTGTACGTCGTCAGGCGGATCAAGTTGGAATTACTATGCCACAAGTGGCTATCTATGATGCCTTGGATATTAACGCATTTGCTACAGGGGCGCGCCGTAATGCTTCTCTGGTTGCTGTTAGTACGGGGCTACTGAACAATATGAGCCGTGATGAAGCTGAAGCCGTCATTGCTCATGAAATTAGCCACATTGCTAATGGTGATATGGTAACAATGACCTTGTTGCAAGGTATCGTGAATACATTCGTCATCTTTATTTCACGTATCATTGCACAGGCTGCTGCGAGTTTCCTTTCCAGCAGCGATGATGAAAGTGAAAGTAGCAATAATGGTAATCCCATCGTCTACATGGTGCTTTCCATGGTGTTGGAGATCGTATTTGGTATTTTGGCTAGTATTATTACTATGTGGTTCTCCCGTTACCGTGAATTCCATGCGGATGCAGGATCAGCGAAATTGGTTGGTCGCGAAAAGATGATTGCTGCATTGCAACGTCTTAAGACCAGTTATGAACCTCAGGAAGAGGGCAGCATGATGGCATTCTGCATTAATGGCAAAGGTAAGAGTTTCAGTGAGTTGTTCTTATCTCATCCGCCGTTGGATAAACGTATTGAAGCCCTTCGCAGTGGTGAATATTTAAAATAGGCCAAACTATACCAATCTAACTTCAAGATGCGTGTGATGTCTCCCCATGAAGCGGGGAGACATCACGTTTCATATCGTGTTTAAATGGCAACTTAAAGTTTAATGTGTATATATCTTAATTTATATGGTGGCATAAGCCGCCATATTATTTATATTTCATTGCCGCGATAACCGGTTAGAATCCGTTCCCATTCTTGTTGGGCGAACCAGGTTTGGGTTTCGCCATTATAATGCATTTCATCGGATAGGAAGACACCATATTCAGAAGCGATGCCCGTGTAATTTGGCGAATTCCTTGCATCAATTAAAGTACGATAGTTAGGTGCCGCGGCAATAACGTCTTTAATTGCTTCATGCACATAGCTGGTATTGATGGGATCAAAAGCGACTGAGAGTGGGTAATATAACCGCCACGGAATATTGTGCGAGCCGATGGCATTGTTAATACCGGTAATAATGCGGGTAAAATTCATCTCTGATGCTTTGGCTGCATCTAAACTCTCTGTTTCTGCTTCCCATTGATTCCAATGAATAGCCAAAATACGCGGTTTTTTGCCCATATTACGCAATGATTGAATTGCCATGCGTAAGGTTCTAATTGCACGAGGATAGAGGGATTCAACATCTCTGGCATCACGCTCCGGTGCCCAGCGGTTATCAGGGTAATTATCTAGATACATTCCTTGTCCTCCCCAGCCCATCAAAATCACGTAAAGATCGGGTAAATCCAGAGCATTGCCCTGATTGATATGATCTTGCCAAAATTTAGCAAAGCGGTTGGCCGCGTTATAAGGATGATCCTGATTACCGCGAGGTAAGCCAGCAGGAGCACCAATATTGGCGCTTCCGAAGCTGGTTAATCCTATCCAGTGAATTTTGGAAAAATGAGTGTTATAAACCTCTGGCAGGGATAGTGTGAATACATTATTTAAACCTTGAGTAATCCTTTTATTTGGTGGCAATTGTGTGCCATGACCATAGCTATTGGATTGTCCAAGGATAATAAATAATGGAGCATCATTGGATTTCCATGATGGATATTTTGGTTCGGGAGAGTGAAGCTGTTTGTATGTCATCATTTTCCCCTTAAAGTAGGCGAATTAATTAGGTATTGCGCTCCTTGCGAAAAAAATTATTTATATAAGATAAAGTGTACATGGTGAATCAATCTAATTTATTTTTTGCACCTAAAACAAGCATCAATATATATTCGATAAACTTCAGGGTTCATATCGTGTTGTAAATTGCAACTTGAAGTTTAATGCGTATATAAATAAGTACATTATATTTAATATTAAATAAGTAATATTTTATATTGTGGCTAACTAATATAATTTTGTTGAGGGAAGACGCTGGTATTTTATAGTAACCGGTAAGCTTTAAAAATATATCAATAAGGATAATAAAATGATTCGATTTGAGAATAAAGTTGTCATTATTACTGGCGCAGGCAGTGGTATTGGTGAGGCTACAGCGAAACGTTTCTCACAAGAAGGTGCCATTGTGGTGTTAGCTGGGCGGGACACAGAGAAGCTTAATCGTGTATTAAGTGAATTGTCATCAAACAAAGCGCTAGTGATTCAGACAGATGTCGCGGATCGGGAATCGGCTAAAAATATGGTTGATGAAACAATCAGGCATTTTGGCCGGATAGATATTTTGGTGAACAACGCAGGTTTGTATGTGGTTGGTGATTTATTGAGCACATCACAAGAAGACGGTAATGCCGCGCTGGCGACGAATCTCAATGGTGTACTCAATTGTAGTTATTTTGCTTTGCCTCATTTACTGAAAAGCAAAGGATGTATTGTCAATAATGCCTCGGTATCTGGCTTGGGGGGGGATTGGGGTGGCGCTCACTATTGCGCAGCTAAAGGCGCTGTCGTAAATTTAACCCGCGCAATGGCATTGGATCATGGTTCACAAGGGGTCCGTGTCAATGCTGTTTGCCCAAGCTTAGTATTGACGCCAATGGTTGCTCGCTTTGATGATGAAACCCTTGCGCATTTCGATAGCCGTATTCCGTTAAAAAGAGCGGGCCAACCTTCTGAAGTGGCAGCAGCCATTGCATTTTTGGCCAGCGAAGACGCCAGTTTTATTAATGGGGTGAACTTGCCGATAGATGGCGGGGTTAATGCATCCAATGGTCAACCTAATTTTAACTAAGTCTGCCGAAAACATTGTCTGTTAGATAATCGGCTGAAAAGTGGCTCCACGAGGTGTGGAACCACTTGATTTCGTTTTGGTCAATGGTATCAATTTGGGCTTATAACGCTGGCCAGTTCACACAGTGTAGGATGAGTGAACAAGGTTGCTAATGGAATTTCCATATCTTGCTCACGTATACGAGCCAGCAATTGTATTGCTATCAATGAATGACCTCCTAATGCAAAGAAATTGTCATAACGACTGATCTGTTCTCGTTTCAGCAATTTCTGCCAAATTTCAGCCAGTGCAGTTTCCACATCACCAAGGGGTGCTTCGTAACCGGAAGTTGTTCCAATAGTAGATTGTGATGTCAGTGCATTTTGCGGCAATTCAGCCTGAATAGCGTTGAAACCGGTTAATAGCTGCTGGCGCTCTGTGGCAGACAGGGTAGCAATACTCATGATTGGTTTTTGAGGTTCGGTTTCTAATGTTTTTACCAGATCTGCTAAAGCAGATGTCACATCAGCAATCAGGCGTGCCGGATCGATTTCCGATATCGTCTGAGCTGTCAACAGGAAGCCTTTACCCAAATCATCTATAGCCAGATAGATGGGATAGTTAGTCCTTTCTCGTCCTGTTACCAGACGTATACCTTCCCATAGAGTATTGGTAACATCCGGTTGGCTATGGCGATAATTGAGGAGTGTATTAAAAAGCGGCAGAGGATGTGCTACTCCGCTGCAACGTTGAGCCAGCGCCAGAGGCGCCTGTTCATGTTCAAGTAACTGCGTCAAACTGCGGTAAGTTGTTTGCACGGTTTCTTGTGTACTGTTCCCCGCAAGTGTGATCCGCACGGGCAAGGTATTGATAAACAGTCCCAGAATTCGCTCAATATCGGCACTTCCTTGCATACGCCCTGACAAAACTGTTCCGAAGACGACATCATCTCGCCCACTTATTTTTGCCAGCACTTGTGCTAACGCAACATGGAACAGGATCCCAGGGCTAACACCTTGACGGCGAGCCTGTTTGCGAATAGCGCGAGTCAGTGCTGCACCAAGTGGCTTGCTAGTCTCAGTGACTGGTCTGTCTCCACTGTGCACATCCAATATGCCGAACGGTGTTGTTGGCGTATCTACATCCGCGAGCACTTTCCGGAAATAGGCTGCGTGATCGGGCATCGGCATATGCAAGGATTGGGCGATAAAATGGCGGTACGGTAATACAGGCGGTAATCGCTCCGTACGATGATGCAGGAGTTCATTGATTTCGGCAACGATAATATCCAAAGAGATATGGTCATTAAGGATATGGTGACAACACAACGCTAACAACCACTCGTCCTGATCCGGATCATGTGCGATATCAGCAGAGAGTAGCGGAGCCTGGCTGATATCGAGGCGGTGTTGGTACGGATCTGTCTGTGCCAACAATTGAGATGGCACGTCTTTATCGTTATCGGGCACAAAGGTCCTGATGCGCAGAGAAGCCTGACGCCAAACCACCTGAACGGGCTGTGTTAAGCCCTGCCAGCAGATGGCAGTACGCAAAATATCGTGACGATTAATCACCTGTTGCAAAGCAGCCAGAAAAGCATCGAGACGCTCGCGAGTATTGAAAGCAAGCAGAAGATGTAACAGATAAACATCTCCTTGTGGTTGCAGTAGATGATGGAACAGCATACCTTCCTGTAATGGTGCAAGCGGATAGATATCCTGAATATTGTTGACACCATGAGGCGTAGTTGCAGCGATAATATCAATCTCGCGTTGTGTCAGAGAAACCAGCGGCAGCATATCAGGCGTGATGGCGGTGCAACCAGCCGGGATAAGGTTGGGCGGCACGGTGAGCGAAGGGGCATCATCCTGAATTACCTGTATTATTTTCGCCATTTCAGCCAGTGTTGGTGTGGAAAATACAGTACGAATATCAAGGTGGCAACCTCGATTGCGCAGCCGCTCAATCAGGTTGATAGCCATCAGAGAATGCCCACCAAGTTCAAAGAAATGATCATAACGCCCAACTTTTTTCAGTCCTAATAAAGCTTGCCAAATTTCAGCCAGGGCAATTTCCATTTCACTGAGCGGCTCTTCATAAGTATGGGTTGCAATGGATGTCTGATCCGGCATCGGTAGTGCCTGGCGGTTAATCTTGCCATTAGGAGCCAATGGAAAAGCATCCAGTGTCACAAATGCACTGGGCAACATATAGTCGGCGAGATATTGTGCGAGTTGCTGGCGCAGCTCTGTTGGTGCCAGTTTTATATTCGGTTCGGCGATCAGATAAGCAATCAGGCGCTTATCACCCAGCTTATCTTCACGGGCAAGCACGATAGCTTCACGCACGCCGTGGCATTGCATCAATCTGGTTTCAATTTCCTCCAGTTCGATCCGGTAGCCGCGTAGCTTGATCTGAAAATCATTGCGACCAAGGTACTCGATATTGCCGTCAGATCGCCAGCGAGCCAAATCCCCGGTCTTATACATGCGAGCGTTGGGATGTTCGCTAAAGGGATCGACAATAAATTTCTCTGCTGTCAGCGCCGGTTGGTTGGAATAACCACGGGCGACCCCCATTCCGCCGATATAGATTTCACCACTTACGCCAACAGGCACTGGCTGACAAAATGCATCCAAAATATAGATACGTGTGTTGGACAGTGGCCGGCCAATCGGAATATTGTTAGTGATAGGTGGAGCATATTTTTTATCTATCACCATTTCTTTATCTATCTGTATGGCCGTAGCAGTGATGGTAATTTCTGTCGGACCATAAGCGTTGAACCAGCGGCAGGATTGGGTTTCCGGGCACGACAGCCAATCTATTAAATAGCGGTATTCCACTTTATCCCCGCCAACAATCACAGTGTGTATATAGGGGCTGAAACCGACACGTCCTGCCTTCATTTCTTGAGCCCAATGATGCCAGAAAGCCGTCGGTATATTGATAATCGTCACTTTCTGTTCACGTAAAAAATCAACAAATGAGCTATTCGGTATTTTGATAGAAGGTGGACGCAAAACCAGCGTGGCACCCGATGCCAGGGTAGGAAAAATATCTGACACTGAAATGTCAAACGCGAAAGTCACAAATTGCAGAATACGATCCCCCAAACCAGGTTCACTGATCTGGCAATGAGCATGGATAAGGCTGACAACATTGCGATGTTCCAGCATGACGCCTTTGGGGTTACCGGTTGAACCCGAAGTGTAGATGATATAGGCCAAATGATGCGGCTGAACGCCTGTTTGCCTGCTGTCAGGGTTATAAACAGGCTGTTTTTGCAGATTATCTTGGTAAGTTTCATCATCCAGCAGCCAGATGGGAATATCTTGTATTGGTAAGCGTGTCTGTAAATGTTTCTGAGTCAGCAATATGGCAGGCTTGCTGTCTGACAATTGATAAATCAGCCGTTCGGCAGGATATTCTGGATCAAGCGGAATGTAACCGGCACCGGCTTTTAAGATCCCAAACAGCCCAATAATCATGTCCAAACCCCGTTCAACCTGAATTGCTACGCGGTCATCGGAACGTACACCAAAAGCAATCAAACGATGTGCCAGTTGGTTGGCACGGCAGTTCAGTTCTTCATAACTTAAGGTTTGTTCTTCAAAGATCACCGCCGTAGCATCTGGTGTGCGTTGTACCTGAGCTTCGAACAGTTGGTGAATCAAGGTATTATGCGGAAAATCAGCTTGAGGCGTATTGAAATCAACCAATAATTGTTGGCGTTCTGCAACGGATAACATCGGCAGGTGAGCAATAGCCTGTGTTTCATTCGTTGTCATAGCAGTCAGTACATTATTGAGATAACTGACCATGCGTTCAACTGTCGTCCGGTCGAACAGGCTTGATGCATATTCCAGATAACCACTGAGACTATCCTGGTTTTCGGTCAGTGACAGTGTCAGGTCAAAATACGCGCTGCGATGTGGAGGCACCATCTTCGAGACAGATAAACCCGGTAACTCAAGGGATTGAGTGGGGGTATTGTTCAGGGCCAGCATAACCTGAAAAATCGGGTTGTAGCTCAAGCTGCGTTCGGGTTTTAGGGTTTCCACCAATTGTTCAAATGGTAGATCTTGATGTGCATAAGCTGCCAGCGTCTGTTTACGAACGTGAGCGAGTAGATTTGCCACCGAGTTGCATTGTTCCAGTTCGATACGTACAGGCAGGGTATTGGCAAAAAAGCCGATCAAGCCTTCAAGTTCATTCAATGAACGGTTGGCAACGGGGGTGCCAATGACAATATCATCTTGTCTGCTCAAACGGGCAAGTACGATGCTCCAGGCTGTAAGCAAGGTCATAAATAATGTGGCATCCTGCCGTTGTCCGAGCGCTTTGAGAGCCGACAATAAATCAGCATTCAAGTGAACGGGCACATAAGCGCCGGTGTAACTTTGTTCTGGCGGGCGTGGGTGATCAATCGGGAGAGTCAGCAATGTCGGTGCGTTTTGCAGTTGTTTCTGCCAGAAATCCCGTTGTGCAGTCAGAGCCTCATCTCGTAGCCATTTTTGTTGCCAGACGGCATAGTCTGCATACTGGATAGGTAAGTGAGGTAAAGGATCGCCACATTTCCCTTGTGCGGTACGGTAGAGGGCACTCAGTTCGCGGAACAAGATCCCTACTGACCAGCCATCGGTAATGATGTGATGCTGGGTAAGGATCAACACATGTTCTTCATCAGTCAGTTGCAGTAAATGACCTCGAATCATTGGCTCATTAGCGAAATCGAATGGGGTTTGTGTTTCAAGTTCCGCTAATTCGTTAATACGGCTCAGACGAGACGTTTCGTCTAGCCTGCGCAGATCATGGCAGGTGAGAGAAAAACCCGTGTCTGCATTATCGATGTGTTGGTAAGGTTGGTCATCAAGCAGGACAAAACGGGTGCGCAAACTTTCATGCCGGCTAACGAGTTGGTCAAGTGCAGCCGTAAACGCAGTATAATCGAGCTTTCCGCTGAGATGCAGGATTATCGGAATATGATAGGCCAGATTGGCTTTGCTGTTGAGTCTGGCAAGGAACCACAAGCGTTGCTGGGAGAAAGAAAGCGGTAACGGTTGATTGCGATCGGTAACGGGAATAACGATTTGCGCTGTGACAGGCGTGTCGATGAGCAAGGCAGCTAAATCGGCCAGAACCGGATGGGAAAAAAGTTGCTGCAAGTGCAGTTCTCGCGCCAGTCTCTGGCGTATTCGTGCGGCAAGCTGAATGGCGAGCAAAGAATGACCACCAAGGTCAAAGAAATGATCATGACGACCGACTTGTGCCAGTTTCAGCAATTCTTGCCAAATTCCGGCCAGCGCTGTTTCTATGTCTCCGATGGGCGCTGCATAATTGCGTGTCGCGAGTGCTGTTTGATCTGGCATTGGCAGGGCCTGACGGTTGATTTTGCCATTGGGTGTTAATGGAAAAGCATCAAGCGTGACAAAGGCACTAGGCAGCATATATTCGGCAAGGTGTTGTGCCAGTTGCTGGCGTAGTTCTGCGGGGACCCGTGTCGCATTGGGTTCGGCGAGCAGATAAGCAATCAGCCGCTTTTCATTGGGTGTCTCTTCGCGGACAACCACAACCGCGTCCCGCACACCGCGACATTGCGCTAATGTCGTCTCAATTTCACCAAGTTCGATGCGGAAACCACGTATCTTGACCTGAAAATCATTACGGCCAAGATATTCAATATTGCCATCAGGCAACCAACGCGCCAGATCACCACTTTTGTATAAGCGGGCATCAGGATCTGAAGAAAAAGGATCAGCAAGGAAGCGTTCAGTGGTTAACTCTGGAAGGTTCAGATAACCGCGGGCAACACCGATGCCGCCAATGTAAAGTTCGCCTGTAACACCGATTGGCACGGGTTTTTGGTGACTATCAAGCAAATAAATTTGGATATTGGCTATGGGCTTTCCAATCGGTACTCGTCCGATATACCGTTCTGGCACGCATTGCCAGGCGGTGACATGGATCGCAGCTTCAGTTGGGCCATATAAATTGTGTAACTGGCAGTGAGCAAAATGGGACAGACATTTCTGCTGCAAGACATAAGGAAACTCTTCACCACTGCATAAAATATGACGCAAGGAAGGACAACAACCGGCAGGAATAGCATGGACAAATTGCTGGAGCATGGCGGGCACGAAGTAGATAAGCGTAATCCGATGTTTTTCTATTTCAGACCGTAAATAGTGCGGATCTTTATGACCATCGGGACGAGCCAGAATCAATTTGGCCCCAAACATCAGGGGCGGGAATAGCTCCCAAACAGAAACATCAAAACTAAATGGTGTTTTCTGCAAGATCCGATCCTGCGGAGTTAATTGATAAGTCTTCTGTGACCAGAGCAGACCATTCACGACACTACGGTGTTCGTTCATAACCCCTTTGGGCAAACCAGTTGAACCAGAGGTATAAATCACATAAGCCAGATGGTGTGGGGTTAGGCCAAGCACTTTGGGATCTGGGTTGCTACTTGGCATGTTTGTGGTAAGGAATGTAAGGTTACTGAGATCGACAATGGGTACGTTGGTCAGTTGATTAACTAACATTGTTTGACTGAGTAAGGCAACGGGAGCGGCATCTTCAAGTATATAAGCCAGTCGTTCGGCCGGATAGCCTGGATCGAGCGGGACATAAGCCCCACCAGCCTTAAGGATAGCGAGTAATCCCACCATCATGACGGGACTGCGATCAGCACAAATCGCTACCCGATCATCCGGACGGACACCCAAGGTAATCAGATAATGCGCTAAACAATTGGCTTGACGGTTCAGTTCAACATAACTCAATGATTGCTCTTCAAAGATGACCGCAATCGCATCGGGATTTTGCTGTACTTGCTTTTCAAACAGTTGATGAATAAATGTGTCTTGTGAGAAGTCGGTTGCTGTATTTTGAGAGAATACAAAGTCTGGAGACGGTGGAAGCGTGTTGAAATCCACCAACACTTGTTGACGTTCTGCGCTGGGTAAAATCGAAATAGCCAAAATGGGCTGGTGGGGTGAGGTTTCCAGCGCTTCGACCAGTCCCGTCAGGGCAGTCGTCATATAGCCGATCAGCCGAATCGGATCGATGCCCGATACGGTTTGCGCAACTAAACTAAATCCATCGCCCCAATCATCCACAAATAAACCAATAGGGTAATTGATTCTCTCTTCTACCATCAGCAGACGTACACCTTCCCATTTAGCCAGGGTCGTATCCGCCTGGCTATGCCGATAGTTGAGTAGTGTGTTAAAGAGCGGCAAAGGGGGGATCACGCTACTGCAATGTTGGGCCAGTGTCAGTGTCGCCTGTTCGTATTCCAGTAACCTCATCAAATTGAGGTAAGTTTCTTGAACGATCGCTTGTGCACTATTATCTGTCAGCCCGATCCGAATGGGTAATGTATTGATAAGCAGCCCCATCATTTGATCGACGCCGGTACGGCCCTGCATACGCCCCAACAATACCGTACCGAAGACGACATCGTCGCGGCCACTGGTTTTTGCCAGCACCAGCGCTAAAGCAACATGAAACAATATACTGGGGCTGACACCCTGACGTCGGGCTTGTGTGCGAATGGCTCTGGACAGCGCCATATCCAGTGGCTGTCTGGCCTCGGTTATCTGCTTATCCTCACTGTGAATATCCAGTATCCCGAAAGGTGCTGTTGGTGCATCTATGTCAGAGAGTACCTTATGAAAATAAGCTTCATGATCTGAAGCCGGCGTATGCAGGCATTGGGCGACAAAATTACGATAAGGCAATACTGGAGGTAATTTTTCAGCATGACAGTTGTCAGGATGTTCATTGTCGCTATGGTCAGGTAACAATGCATCAATTTCATCAATGATGCGTTCCAGTGCGACATGATCACAGACTAAATGATGGATGCACAAAACCAGTAACCATTCATCCTGATGCGGGTTATAGGCGATATCAGCGGAGAAGAGGGGGGCCTGACTCACATCAAGACGGTACTGCTGTGGATCGGTACGCGCCAGTAATTGGCAAGGGATATCCTGTTCGTCATTGGGTAAGTATGTATTAATGTTCAAAGCTGCTTGTCGCCAGACGACTTGGACTGGCTGTGCTAACCCCTGCCAGTAGATTGAAGTGTGCAGAATATCGTGACGGTCAATGACTTGTTGTAAGGTTGCCAAAAAGGTATCGAGCCGTTCGCAGGTGTTGAAGGCAAGCAACTCGCGTAACAGATAAGTATCGCCCTGTTTTTGCAACAGATGATGGAACAAAATTCCTTCCTGTAGCGGTGCGAGAGGATAAATATCCTGGATATTGGCCGCACCACCAGGGATCGTCGCGGCGATGGCATCAATCTCGTGTTGGGATAAGGACACTAAAGTCAACATGTCGGGGGTAATGGCAGTACAGCCGTCAGGGATAAGGTTGGGGGGTACAGTGAATATCGTGGTATTTTCTTGTTCTGTATTCCCTTGAACCGTGTCTTTTTGAACTGACAGTAGCGCTTTTGCCATCTCTTTCAAGACAGGTTTAGTGAAGATAACCTGAATATCAAGACACCATCCCAATTCACGTAGTTTTTCGATCAGGCTAACAGCTATCAGCGAGTGCCCGCCAAGCTCGAAAAAGTGATCGCAGCGGCTGACATATTTCACGCCAAGCAATATTTGCCAAATTTGACTCAGAAGGGTTTCTGCTTCACCTATGGGCGCCTGATAACTGCGTGTGACGATTGCCGTATGATCGGGTTTGGGAAGCGCCTGACGGTCAAGTTTGCCATTGGGTGTCAGTGGAAAGGCGTCAAGTGTCACGAAGGCACCGGGTATCATGTATTCTGCAAGCTGTTGTGCCAGTTGCTGCCTTAATGCCATGGGTTCCAGTTCAACACCGGTTTGCGGTAATAAGTAGGCAACTAGCTGTTTTGATACTGAACTGTTTTCATAAGGCAGCTTTTCACAAGGTAATACTACGGCTTCACGTACGCCGTGGCATTGCCGCAGTCTTGCTTCGATCTCTCCCAGCTCAATACGGAAACCACGCAGTTTGATCTGGAAATCATTCCGGCCGAGATATTCAATTTTGCCATCGGGGAGCCAACGTCCCAGATCACCGGTTTTGTACATACGAGCATTGTGCTCAGAAGCGAGCGGGTTGATGAGAAAACGTTCAGCAGTAAGTTCAGGACGGTTCAGGTAACCGCGGGCAACACCGACGCCAGCGATATATATTTCTCCTACAACTCCGCGCGGCACGGGTTGACCGTGCATATCAAGGATATAGATCTGAGTATTGGCGATAGGACGGCCAATCGGCGGGGCATGATTTCCCTGATTTTCACATCGACAAAGAGTCGCACAAACAGTGGCTTCCGTCGGGCCATAGGCATTGATCATCTGTCGTCCTTGTGCCCAGCGTTTGGTCAGCGTAGGCGGACACGCTTCTCCTCCCACGATTAAGGTTTGCAGGGTTGCCGGAAGCGAGTCCATAGTTGCCAGAGCCGTGGGGGATAAGAGGGCATGAGTAATGGCGTGAGTCTCTAAGTAGTGAGACAGCGTTGTTCCCGGCAGCAAGTTTTCCCGTCTGGCAAGATAAAGGCGAGCGCCCGCCAACAGAGCCATACAACATTCCCAAATACAGGCATCGAAACTGTTTGAGGCAAATTGCAAGATCCGACTGTCTGGAGAGATGGTGAGTATGTCTTGCTGAGTAGTAATCAAGTTACACAAACTGCGATGTTCGATCATGACGCCTTTGGGCTGCCCTGTAGAGCCTGAAGTATAGATAACATAAGCCAGATGACGGGAGGTCAGTCCTAAGGTTTGAACCTCTGGATTTACTTCCGATTTTTCATCCAAAACAGAATCGTCTGGAATATCAAGCAGAATGGTTGGCAGGTGACTATTCCCTATTTCTGTCATCGTTGTTTGAGTAATCAGCGCCACGGGAGCGGAGTCATTGAGCATATAGGTCAGCCGTGTGGCTGGATAAGTCGGATCAAGGGGAACAAAAGCTCCACCGGCCTTGAGGATACCTAATAAACCGATCACCATTTCCAGACTACGCTCAATACAAATTGCCACTCGATCATCAGGACGTACGCCGAGAGCAATCAGATGATGCGCCAGACGATTGGCACGTTTATTTAGTTCATCGTAGCTTAACGATTGCTCTTCAAAGACCGCGGCGATGGCATCGGGTGTGCGTCGTACTTGTGCTTCGAACAGTTGATGAATCAGAGTATCTTGCGGAAACTCGGCGTGGGTGGCGTTGAAATCCACTAATACCTGCTGATGCTCGATGTCGGGCAGAATTGGCAGATTGACTATTTTGGTCTGCGTAAGAGAAGGCATCTCCAGAGAAGTGAGAGCGGCATCAAGCAGGACAGCAAGACGGGAGCGGAGCGTCATAACTTCCGTGCTACTCAGATAATCAGGAGAATAATAGAACTCAATGGAAATCGGGGAACAGCTCTCTTCAGAACGGGCGGTGTTTGTGTATTGCTTCATTCTGATACAAAGAGGGTAGGGGACACCAGAATGTAGTTCTAATTGTTTGACGCTGACGTCTTTTCCTGCCATATGCAAATTGGCTTTAAAGGGTTCGAGAGATAAAGTTACATCAAATAATCGTGCATTTCCTGCTTGTTGGCGCGCGTGTATTTGTCGGTTAAGTTCTGCGATGGGAAAGCGTTGATGCTCATGGCAAAGACTCATTTCGGTTGCAGCTTTGCGCATGACATCACGAAATGTATCCTCTGGCGAAAGGGTGATGCCAATGGGGAGTACGGAGGCGAACATACCCATCGTGGATTTTTGTCGCGTATTTTTGCGGTTGTGTACAGGAATACCAATAACAATGTCATTGACATCTGCTGTTCGTGCAAAGTAGCAGGCCAGAATGGCATACATGAAATGCAGGAAAGGCAATCCCTGTCCGCCAGCTACTTTTTCGATACGTTTAAACAAAGCCTGGTCGATGGCCCAAATAACAGGTTTGGTTTGTTTATGGTTTGTCGTGTTATTGAAATTGGCCGGCTGGAGCAAGGGAGGAGGCTGGTTTTCATAGCGTTTTAACCAAAATTGCTGATCGTGTGAGTAGTGTTCAGAAGCCAGGTAATTGAGGTTATCCGTAATAAAATCCAGATAAGAGTGAGCAGAATTGTTCAGGATTTCTCCATTCATCAGGCGATTATAGGCATCGATAACCTGATTGATGAGTATGAACATACCTGTGCCATCAATGACTAAATGATGACAGCAAAATTGCCAGTACCGATAGCTATTGCTGACGCGCAATAAATTGGAGCGCCACAGTGTTTCATTCAGGCGAAATGGACGTATGAACTCGTCATCCATGTATTGCTTTGCTCTGGTTTCAGCATCTGGATGTAATGAAAAATCCTGTATATCCACGGCTACAGGGAGAGGACGAACAACCTTTTGCCTGGGTAAAGCGTGGGTGTTGAGAAATTGCAAACGCAGAGTGTCATGACAGTAAACAACAGATTCAAAGGCACGGGCAAATAATGTTTCATTCAATTCCCCTTCAATGCAGATAAAAATGCTGAGGTTGTAGTTGGAAGAATTGGGATGAATTGCCTGATCAAACCAGATGGCCTGCTGGGGAGAACTGAGGGGATAGGTAGACAAGGAGAGAGAATGGTTATTACAAGCGACTGAAGAAGTTTGTGAAGCGTTTTCGTGTAACATTTTCATGACTCCTTTGTGTAATTATTTGGTTTTTATTTGTTGCATCCGTTTGAAAATAAATGAAGTTATGCCTATAACTGTTTCTCTGTAAACATGAACGAGTTGTCGATGATTGGGTGTATTTCTGCGCTAAATACACACTTGATAGTAACATCTTGAAATTAAATTAACTGAAATAAATACCGTGTGTCGATATTTTTTTGTTACTTAAATGTTGATAATGAATGCGGGCGTTATAGCGGATGGTTAAAGCGGAATATCAGGACAAGATGGAAATTATCCCACCAGATTGGTGGGCTTATCAGAAAAATAACAGCTACCGTACCAGTTCATGAATAATTATCGCTAACTGGTCAAACATCTCTCCAAATAACCGCTCAGTGAATGGCACCAATGTTGGAAATAACAGGGAAAGCGTGAAAATCCCCACTGTCAGAGTTAATGGAAAACCGACTACAAATACAGAAAGTTGTGGTGTCATGCGGTTTAACATACCCAGAGAAAAGTTCAGGACTAAAAGCAGGGTAATCATTGGCATTGCCAACATCATGCCATTAATAAAAATCAGGCTGGCACTTTGGGATAGCAATAAAAACCCCTTTGGATTCAATTGGGTTGATTGAACAGGAATAGAATAAAATGTATCGGCCAGAATCGATAATAGCCATAAATGCCCGTCAAAAGCCAGGAACAGCAACATCATCATCATATTGAGGATGCGGGCTAAGATAGGCATATTCGGCCCACCCGTGGGATCAAAAAATATGGCGAATGACAGTCCCATTTGTAAACCGAGCACTTCACCAGCATGACGCACTACGGCAAAGGCGATCTGCATGGTCAATCCCAGGGCCATACCAATCAATACTTGTTGGATCAAAACCCAAATGCCGGCAACAGAAAAAATCGGAATTTGAGAGGAGGGAAGGGTTGGAACCAGTAACGCGGTGATCGCTAACGCCAAGCCCATTTTAACTTTTATCGGTATCTGTTTTTCACTGAAAATAGGGGCTGTGCTGAACAAAGCCAGCAGGCGCACCAATGGCCAGAAAAAATCACTGACGAGGCGGGAAAGTGTTTCGCTATCAAATGGGATCATAACTAACCGATAATAGCCGGAATACTGCTAAACAGGGTACGCATGTAATCCAGCAACAAATTTAACATCCATGGTCCGGCAGTGACGATAGTCACGAAAACGGCCAGGATTTTTGGAATAAACGATAAGGTCATCTCGTTTACCTGGGTTGCCGCCTGTAATAAGCTGATGATCAAGCCACTAATTAAGGCCGATAAGAGAGGAGGGGCGGCCAGTGCTAACGCCACTTTCATTGCTTCAACACCGAGGGCCATTACCGATTCTGGAGTCATAATTTCCTCAAACCGCTTTTTGATCTTTATTCCAATAAGATTTAGGTTTCACGCTAAACATAAAAACTTTGTGCTAATGAACCCAGCAAGAGTTGCCAACCATCAACCAAAACAAACAGCATAAGTTTGAACGGCAGTGAAATGGTCGCAGGCGGAACCATCATCATCCCCAATGCCATCAAAACACTGGCAACAACCAGATCGATGATCAGGAACGGAATGAAAAGCGTAAAGCCAATCTGGAACGCGGTTTTCAATTCACTGGTAATAAACGCGGGAACGAGCACGCGCATTGGAACAGAATCTGCGGTTTCAAATGCACCCTGATCGGCAAGGCGGGCAAACAGTGCCAGGTCATTTTCCCGTGTCTGGCGTAACATGAATTGGCGCAAAGGCTTGGCTCCCTGATCCAGTGCGACTTCCAGGGTGATTTTATCCTCACTGTAGGGCAGGTAAGCGTTCTGGTACACTTTGTCGAACACCGGCGCCATAATGAAAAAAGTCATAAACAACGCCAAACCCAACATCACCTGATTAGGGGGAGCTGAAGGTGTTCCCAGCGCATTGCGCAGCAAACCCAGTACAATGATGATGCGGGTAAAACTGGTCATCATTAGCAAGGCTGCAGGGATAAACCCCAGTGCCGTGATGAAAATCAGGGTTTGGACTGGCAATGACCAACTTTGTCCGCCATTGGCCAGAGGCTGACTGATGATACCAGGAAACTCAGCCGCCGCGTTCATGGGGAACAGTGGCAGCAGGAGCGCCATAAACAGAGTTGTCAAACGCATTGCGTAACGCCGTGAAACAAATTTCTTGCCTGTCATAAAAACGCTATTTTTCATCATCGTCCTTGTTATTTTCGCTTTTTCTGGAGTGTATTTTTTAGCATCTGCCCAAATGGTAGCGATTTGAGTGCAGTTTCCTTGTCCACGTTGTCAGGCGGTGCCGGCATTTGATGCAGCATACTGATCTGTTGGGCGGTGACTCCCAAAACCAGCCAGTTATCCTCGACTTCTACCACCACAACCCGTTCTTTCGGTCCAAGGGCGCAGCTTGCCTTAACGTTTAGCAAACGATGATTTCTGCTTTTGGCAGGGGAAAAACCCAAACGACGAACTAACCATGTTATGAAGAAAATCAGCAATAAAATCCCCCCCAGGGCACTGCTGACTTGCATCAACGTTTGGCTGGCTGGAAGAGGATCACTATTGCCGGTCTGTTTGATCATATTCACATGGGCATGGCTGGCTGCCGTGTTAACAGGTGCAGCATCAGATGCCGCACCCAGTTGAAAAGAAGTATGAACGGAAGGCTGGTTCGCCATCATAGTTAACGACTCAAGCGACGCATGCGTTCAGAAGGAGTGATGATATCTGTGATACGGATACCGTATTTATCCGATACGACAACCACTTCTCCCTGCGCGATCAAATAACCATTAATCAGAATATCCAATGGTTCTCCCGCTAAACCATCAAGGGGAACGACCGAGCCTTGTGACAGTCTCAACAGTTGTTTGATGGTCATTTTAGTACGGCCTAGCTCGACAGAGAGCTTGACAGGAATATCCATGATCAAATCAATATCGGAAAGTTGGGCCAACGCATCCTGCGCTTCCAGATTCTCAAATATTGACGCGCCGCCGTCAGAGGTTTGCTGTGCGGCCTGTTGTTCCAGCGCTTCTGCCCACATATCTTCAGTCGAGCTGGTATCTGTAGGTTGTTTAGCATCACTCATTGGGCTTTTCCTCATCCAGAGCAGTTAAAACAGGGTTAATCAGGTGTTCAACACGCAGGGCATATTGCCCGTTCAGTGTTCCATATTGACTGGTGAGCACAGGCACACCATCAACGTGAACGATCAGACGTTCAGGTTTTTCAATCGGCAAGATATCGCCTCTTTTCAATTGAAGGATTTTTGACAGCCGCAGAGGAATATCAACAAAGTTCGCCACCAGTTCTAATTCTGAATGTTGAACTTGCTTCACTAAACTTTCACGCCACTGGCTCTCTTCCTGACGCACATTTTCCACCGGGGGATTGGTCAGGCGCTCGCGCAGAGGCTCGATCATGGCAAAAGGAATACAGATATTGAATTCCCCGGTCAATGCACCGATCTCTACCTGGAACGGTGTTGTTACCACGATGTCATTCGGTGAAGTGGTGATATTGGTGAATTTCACCTGCGTCTCGGAACGCACGTATTCCACTTCAAGTTTAAAGATAGAATCCCAGGCATCACGATAGGCATCCAGTGCCAGTTTCAGCATCCGGTTAATGATCCGCTGTTCGGTATAGGTAAATTCACGACCTTCCACTTTGGTTGGAAAACGGCCATCCCCCCCAAACAGGTTATCAACGGCGATATAAACTAAGCTAGGTTCGAAAGCGAATAGCGCCGTTCCCCTCAATGGTTTCAGGTGAACCAGATTGAGGTTGGTTGGCACTGCCAGATTGCGGGCAAATTCGTGGTAAGGCTGAACCCTGATAGCGCCAACCGTAATATCCGGGCTACGGCGCAGCATGTTAAACAGCCCCATCCTGAATTGGCGGGCAAAACGTTCATTGATGATTTCCAGTGACTGCAAACGTTCGCGTACAACACGGCGTTGCGTATTGGGATCGTAAGGGCGAACCTCACTTTCTTGGGACGCAGTTTGTTCTACGTCATCAGCAGAGGCACTGTCACCATTGAGCAGAGCGTCGATCTCCGCTTGTGAAAGAATATTGTCACTCATTGTGATTATCGCAGAATAAACGTAGTAAACAATACATCGGTGATTTCCTGATCGGGTTCACCGGGTATTAGTGTCGGGTGTAGTGTCTGTTTGATATCTGCCACCAAATTCATTTTGCCGTCATCTTTTGCCAGATCAGCGGCTTTCTGACGAGATAATAACAGCAACATACGACTACGAACTTCTGGCAGATATTCATGGAAGCGCTGACGGATTTTCTCGTCAGTCAAACGCAATGTGATGCCAACGTAGAGAACACGATCGAAATGCTCTTCGTTGTCAATCAAATTGACGGTAAAAGGCTCCAAAGTCATAAATACGGGAGCATCAATGGCTTTGGTTTTTTCTGTACTGTTATTGGCTGACTGATTCATTACCCACCAGCTATACCCTCCGATGGCAACACCAAGAACAGCAATCAATACTAACAGTATCATCCAAATTGGATTTGTGCGTTTATGCTCGTAGCTATAATCAGACATGGACAGATAAATTCCTGTTTTCTGTTGCGAATAAGTCTCCGCGCATTCCGTGGCGAAACCCTTATCCATCAAATTCGAGATCAATTATCCCGCGTCTTTGTTTCGGCAATGGCTGGAACAAACGGGGAAAAAACCATTAACTCACACGTTTGTTATCGACCTGTTTTCGTTTTATGCGGATGTCTCACGAAATTAGGCGAATGTTTAGGTGGTAATTAGGCAAAAATATCAATACCTCCTCTGGCCAAGGTGAGTTGTTGAGGTGTCACCTTGATGGCTGGTACAGAGGAAGCGGTGATCTCGGTTGTAGCGGTTAAACCAGACTCTTGCGTTTCAGCATGGGGATCAGAATTGCTGTTCGGGTTATTGGCAAAATACGCTTGTTGGCCGTTTCCGTGAGCATCACTGTTAACACTGCTTTGTGCCAATTGAATACCATTTTCAGCCAGTGCATGGCGTAACCCGGGTAATGCCGCTTCCAGAGCCGCACGCACATTCTGATGGGCGGAAACAAAATGCAATTGTGCCTGATTGTCTTCAACGCTCATGCGGATATGCAACGCGCCCAGCTCTTGAGGATGTAAGCGAAGTTCTGCCTGTTGCAGACCGTTACGATGAAAGAACAGCACATGTTGATTGAGTTGTTGCTGCCACTCTTCGTTGCCAAGATGAGCATTTAATAAAGGCGTAGTGGTAGCGCTACTGTTGAGCTGAAACTGCTGTCCGGCTGAAAGCAGGGAAGGACTTGCCAATACAGGTGAGTCGATAGAAGCTGTTTCTGCCGTCGAAGATGGCAATGCAGACGCTGCTGGAATTGCCATCTGGAGCAGATTTGGATCTTTGCTATTGCCTGAAACTGTCTCTTTGAGAAGAGTCTTGTCAGATTCAACCTTATCATTGGTGGCAAGATGATTGGTCGTTAGTTTGAGTTGTCCAGTGAGCGGCGCCAATTCAGTTTGAAGGCTGACGGGATCCGCTGTCTTATTGTTCAGAGGGATCGCCGTCTGTTGAGCCGAGAGTTGGATGTTTTCACCTTGCTCACCCGCTTTAGACCGTTCAACAAAATTAGTGTCAGTTAATCTGCTATCTTTAGCGTTGCTAACCAGCAGTGTATTAGCAGGGCTGTTTTCGCTATCCAGCCAGAGCGTTTCCGACAAGGCGTCTTCTGGTGAAGGGTTTTCCAGCAATGTATTTTCTAACGCTCCCTTGCCCATCAAACCCGGTGAGTTTTCAGCAAGCACCGCGGAATGGGTATGAGAAGTCAGCAGTCCAGCAAGCTGGATGGGTATCGCCGCACTTAATGCTTCGGCTGATAAGAGATCTTCATCTTTTAATACAGCAAATTCAGCACGGTTTTCTTGCGGTGCTGCTTCTACCGATGATTTATCCTTGACCGTACTGTTATCTGACACTGCTGCCAATTGTGGCCAGCCGCTTTCTGCTGTTTGATCAGAAGTGGATTTTTCCTCTGTCAGACTATTTTTATCTGCCTGAGTAATGGGCCTGCGCATAGAGGCTGTTTCTGCATTGAGAAGTTGGCCAAATTGAGAAGAATTATTATTTAAAGTCGGCTGACTTTTATCTGTACCTTTGTCCGTGAGTTTTAAATCAGTAGGCAAAAGAGTGATATTCATTGTTTCATTCTCCGTTGTGCACCGCGTTGTGCGTACTCGTCCATTTGTTTTTGCTCCATGCGATTTTGGTGTAACTTCAAATTATGCTCTGCCCGCTGTTGCAGTGTGTCGAAGGCGTTCAGGCGTTGTTGTTTTTCCTGCCATTGTGACATGGCTTGTTCAAGACGCTTTTTCCATTGATTGAGTTGTAATCTGTGCTGTTCAATTGCCATTTCCAGCGTTTTCATAAACTGCTGGTAATTTTGCCAAGTCGAGCAGGACATACCATTGCTGAGCGTATCATTCAGGCGGGTACGATACTCATCCTGATAATTCATTAACGCTGTGAGTTGTTGCTCCATTTGTTGATGACTTTGCCGAATCTGCGCAAGCTGCGATGCTGCTTTTTCTGCTGCATCCTGGGCAAGTTCACGCAAAGTCATAAGAGGGGAGTGTTGTTGCATGTATTTCCTCGTGTTAATCACCAAACAGACATCAGCGTTACTGAATGACATTAATAGTAAACTTATATCGGCACCGTATTGATAAATGTTATACCTCTTGGCAAAAGTATTTTTGAGTTAAATTCCCATAGACAAAATATTATGTTGGCAATAATTGTTGAAGCTGAGTACAGGCTTCATCGTATTCGCTGCGCTCGTCAATACCTTGTTGCAGGAATTGGGACATATGAGGATAAAGCTCAATCGCTCTGTCAAGCAGAGGATCACTGCCCGCCGCATAAGCACCAACGTTGATCAAATCTCGGTTGCGTTGATAGCTGGAAAGCAACTGTTTGAAATGTTGCACTCGACGATAATGGGTATTGTCGATCAGCGCGGTCATGGCTCGACTGATAGATGCCTCGATATCAATAGCAGGATAATGGCCAGATTCCGCCAGTGAACGGGAGAGCACGATATGACCATCAAGGATGGCGCGTGCAGCATCGGCAATCGGATCTTGCTGGTCATCACCTTCTGTCAGCACGGTGTAAAATGCAGTAATGGAACCGCCATCACTGACACCATTGCCGGCTCTTTCCACCAGTGCTGGTAACTTGGCAAATACAGAAGGGGGATAACCTTTGGTTGCTGGTGGTTCGCCGATAGCCAGTGCGATTTCACGCTGTGCCATGCTGTAACGAGTCAGGGAGTCCATGATCAACAAGACATGTTTGCCTCTGTCGCGGAAATCTTCGGCGATACGCGTGGCATAAGAGGCACCTTGCATCCTCAGCAAAGGTGAAACATCGGCTGGAGCGGCAACGACGACCGAGCGTGATAATCCCTCCGCACCCAAAATATTTTCAATAAAGTCTTTAACTTCACGGCCACGCTCACCAATTAATCCCACAACGATCACATCGGCTTGGGTATAACGAGCCATCATGCCAAGCAGCACGCTTTTACCGACGCCGGAGCCGGCAAATAATCCCATACGTTGCCCGCGTCCCACTGTCAGCAAGGCATTGATGGCACGAACGCCAACGTCCAGTACATTGCTGATAGGAGTTCTTTGCAGGGGATTAAATGGCGTTGTTGTCAAGGAGGCACGATAACCTGTGTCGGGAGCAGGTAAACCATCAAGGGGGCGGCCTGCACCATCCAGAACCCTGCCGAGTAATTCCGCTCCGAGAGGCAAGCGGCGTCCGGCGCCCGCATCTTCGCCATAAGAACGGGCATAAACGCGAGCGCCTGGCACAATACCTTCCAATTCTTCCAGTGGCATTAGCAGCAGTTTTTCGCCATTGAAGCCGACGACTTCACTTTCAACCTCTTCAATAGTGTTGCCATTTTGCCGCTCGATCAGGCAGGTCGCGCCGAGCGGCATATGTAAACCAGTGGCTTCCAGTACCAGGCCAGTGGCGCGAGTCAGGCGCCCATAGCGACGTACTTTGGGGGTTTTTTCCAGTCGCTTTTCCAATGAATCCAAAGTTGCCAGCCAGCGGCCCAATCTTGCCGTCATCACAATTCTCCTGGTGCTGCCAGACGACACATTTCATGCCAGCGGGTAGCTAAACTGGCGTCCATATCCCCTTCATCGGCGCTGACTTTACAGCCGCCCGGATGCAGTTTGTTATCCGCAACTAAACGCCAGCCGTGCAGTGCTAAAACCTCCCCCAGTTGCTGCTCAACCAGCGGAATATTTTGGGGATGGATACGTAATTGGGGTTTACCGCTGAACATGGGTTCTTGCTGAATAAATTCGCGGATTTGATTCAGCAGGGCGGTGCCATCACAAACCGCAGGTTGCCCCAGAATATGATGAGCCGCAGTCAATGCAAGTTGCATCAGGCGGGAAGCAATAACGGTATCTAATCCATCCAGTGAATGGCTAAAATCCGCTAGCAAAGCTTTCCACTGATCAGTAATCACTTGCTGTTGTTGTTTGGCTTCCTGCAAACCTTGTTCCAGTCCGGCTTGGCGGCCTTCCTGAATCCCTTGCTCATAGCCTTGAGTCTGACCTTCTGCAAACCCCTGCGCATGACCAGCCTGACGTGCCTGCGCTTTTAGCTCGTCCAGTATTCTTGCCTGTTCCAGCAGCCGTTCTTGTTCGCTTGGCTCCTGTGCTTCATCTATGGGTTCGAGTTTTTCCCGCAGGGTTTCCCACTGAGTCAATTCGCCCGGCTGCCACGGCCGCCAGTTGCCATTATTCGACTTATCAGACATAGGTATCGTCACCACCGTTGAGGATCATTTCGCCACTTTCTGCCAGACGACGAACAACAAGCAAGATGGCTTTCTGTTCGGCTTCCACTTGAGACATCCGCACAGGGCCACGATTTGCCAAATCATCGCGCATGATTTCAGCAGCACGCTGCGACATATTGTTGAGGAAGTGATCGCGCAATGCCTGATCGCAACCTTTCAATGCCACCAGCAAGGAATCGGTGGAAATTTCCTGCAACAAACGTTGGATACTGCGATCGTCCACGTTGATAAGATTTTCGAACAGGAACATTTCATCAATGATTTTCTGCGCCAGTTCGTTATCGTAGGAACGAACCGCTTCAATGACACCTTCTTCCTGCTGACTTTTCATCAAGTTGATGATCTCTGCGGCAGTACGAACCCCACCCATTTTGCTGCGTTTCAGGTTCTGACCATCCAGCAGGTTATTCAGGACTTCTGTCAATTCCGCCAACGCCGAGGGTTGTACACCACCAAACGTGGCGATACGCAACATGACATCGTTACGCAGACGGTCATCAAACAGGGCGAGGATATCCGCTGCCTGACCACGGTTTAAGTGAACCAAAATGGTGGCAATGATCTGCGGATGTTCATCGCGGATCATATCGGCCGCCATTTGCGGCTCCATAAAGTTAAGCGTTTCGATGCCTGTTGTGGTGTCACGGGATTCAAGGATATCCTCAAGCAGGCTGGAAGCCCGTTCTTCTCCCAATGCCTTGATCAGTACGTTGCGCAGATAGTCGTTGGCGTTGATGCTGAGGGCAGCAAACTGCCCGGCATCTTCTTCAAATTCTGCCAGCACTTCAACCAGTTGCTGGTTGGAGACTTGTTTCATCCCCGCCATCGCGACACTCAGTTGTTGTACTTCACGGGAATTCAGGTGCTTGAACACCTCGGCCGCCTGATCTTCTCCCAGGGTCATTAACATGACGGCACTTCTTTCTGTTCCTGTCAGGCTCATTGTTCGTTACTCATCCATTGACGGATCACCAGCGCGACGACGCGAGGATCTTTTTCTGCAAGTTCACGCAGACGCTGGCTTTGAAGCTCAACATTGACACGTTGACGAGCTAGCTTACGGCGCATTTTTTCGTCCAATTCAGCATTGGTTTCTGTTTGCTGTTTCGGCGGGTTCTTTTGCGCTTCCAGCACAGCTTTTTCCGCAGCACGTTTTTTGGCGATTTGTGGCACGACCATCTTACGCCACAGTAGCCATGCAACCAGTACCAACAGTAACCAACGACCTGCTTCTAACAGTTTTTCCAGCAGGGTAGGGTGCTGCCAGAATGGCAAAGGCTCTATCACTTCGGTGGTGTCATTGAACAGTGTGTTAACCACATTCAGGCTATCGCCACGGTCAGCAGAGAAGCCCATGGCTTCACGAGTCAATGCTTCAATTTGTGATAGCTGTTCTGGTGTTAGCGCTTGTGTTTCAGGACCATTTTCTCCCTTCACGGTGGCATAGTTGACCACAACTGCAACCGAAAGGCGTTCCACTGCGCCAGCCTGCAATTGGGTATGACGAATAGTACGATCCACTTCATAGTTAGTGGTTTCGTCATAACGGTTATTGCGGTTGTTGCTTAACATACGCTCGTAGCTATTGTTTTTATTAGCGTTACTGCGCTGTTGGTCAGATTTTTCGTCACCGTTGCCTTTGGCATTTGCGTTCGGTTTCTCGATTGGTGCACTTGGTGCAGCACTTGGCTGATTTGACAACGCCCCCGGTACACCACCAACCAATGGCCCGCCGCTTTGCTCGCTGGTGCTGCTCTGTTTAGAGCGGACAGCAGCCTGATTCGGTGGCTGGTTAGGTTTATATTCTTCTGCGGTTTCTTCGCGACGGGAGAAATCAATTTGTGCAGTGACTTGTGCATGAACGTTGCCACGACCAACCACAGGAGCCAGAATGGTTTCAATTCGATGTTGGAAACGATTTTCTACTTCTTGGGTATATTTCAACTGCGTGGTATTCAAATCACGGCTGGTCGCATCGCTTTGTGTCAGCAAACGCCCAGATTGATCCACAATCGTGACATTACTTGCCGGTAAGCCGGCAACACTACTGGAAACCATATGCACGATGGCATTGATTTGTCCTTCATCCAGCACTCGGCCTTGTAACAATCCCACAGTCACTGAGGCTGATGGCGATTTCTGTTCACGGACGAACAAAGAAGGTTTAGGCAAGGCCAGATGGACACGGGCGCTCTGGACTGGACCAAGGGATTCCACGGTACGAGCCAATTCGCCTTCCAGCGCGCGTTGGTAATTAACCTGCTCACTGAACTGGCTGATACCGAATTTTTCTTTATCCAAGAGTTCGAAACCCGCGGCTCCCCCTTTGGGTAACCCTTGTTGTGCCAGTTTCAGACGCGTTTCATGTACCTTATCGGTCGGTATCATGATAGCCGCGCCGTTCTCAGCAAAACGGTAAGGGATATTCATTTGGGTTAATTGCGTAACAATCTCGCCACCATCCTTATCGCTCAGATTGCTGTAAAGCACCCGATAGTCGGGGCTACGCAAGTAGAGAAACAGGGCGATAACAATAGCGATGGCAGCAGAGCCAGCAACTAATAACGGAACTTTTGGATCAGCTTTTATCCTGCTGATGATAGCGTTGAAGCCTTTATTTTGGTTTTCAACGTCGGTTGTTGCTGCACTCATAGACGATCCTTGCCTTGCTGGTCAACATGAATACTAAAAGCGTGGCGTAACAAAACAGACTCCCCATACGCAAGCGAAAAGATTCTTCCTATTATTAATCCCATCATTATTCGCTGTTCACACCCCTTTTAATGGCACAATAAGCTTCGAATTTTTACTTCAATTACCCGCTTTAGTTTAGAAAGGCTATGTTACGGTGGCATCTCATAATCAATAGGGTGATTTAACGCGAGGTTTTTATGCCAATTCCGGCAATTGAAGGTGTACTGCAACAGATGCAGGTTCAGGCGTTACAAGCTGCAAATATTGCTAAGCCCATGCCAATACAAGGCAGTTTTGCCAGCCAGCTGACTACGGCAGTGGAAAAAATAAACCAAACTCGCTTACAGGCGACGAAGCAGGCACAGGATTTCACGCTGGGAGTACCTGGTGTGGAGCTAAATGATGTCATGGTGAATATGCAAAAATCGAGTATTTCCCTGCAAATGGGTATCCAGGTAAGAAATAAACTGGTTAGTGCCTATCATGAGATTATGAATATGCAGGTTTAGATATTTATCTATTTGAATTTAAATTAATATTTATTGTTCATTGCTATTTTCACTCATCCACGCACCGTAAACACTGTGAACCATTTGTGACGAAACATGTCCCATTTGAGTTGCAATAAATGAAGGATTGGCGCCAGCGGAAAGCATCCAGCAGGCGTATGTATGTCGTGTTTGGTAGGATTTTCTGTGTCTGACGCCTGACCTTTTGATTAGGAACTTCCAGATTTGCCCGAATCCCCCAGGGGAATAGAATTGCGTTTTTAACCCGTTGCAGGCGGTTACTGATGGTTGAAAAACGAATGTACAGGAATCTACACGTTTTCTGCCATATTCTCTGGTGGAAACCTCAACATCGACAGATTGAGTCATTTTTGTGAAAAAAGCTTGAGATCTAAGATCTCTCGATAACCGGGTCTAACATATGTATAGTTCTATTTGTGCCAGAGAATCTATCCTCAATGTAATAATATAACCCTGTAATGGGCTATTGTTTTTTTGGAATCAAGAAATATTATTCATTGCCAGAATGAAAGGGATAAAATGAAAAAGCTACTTATGGCATTAATGCTTATTTTAACAGGATGTGATACTGATTATAGCAAATATGACGGAGTATATACCTGTAAAATAGGTCGACTAATGAATTATGTAGCAACAGACAGAGGAAGTGAATATGTTTTTCCGTTGGGGATAGTAAACACCAGAATGACGTTTAGCAATGGGGTTATGATCATTCATGGAATGAAATCAGGTGATTATGTTGGACATGAAATGACTATGACCGTACCGTCAGTAACACCGGATGGCAGGAAGCTAATGTCAGAACCGATGTTTAAATATGATGATGGTGAATTCAATGAAACCTTTTTCCCTAAATACGCTATAGCTACACTTTCGGTTGGTAGCCCACGTGATGGCATAATGCAGCAGCTAACTAACTGCAAAAAAGAACAATAATAATTTGCTTGAAAGCCAAGAGAAGCCCCTTACGGGGCTTTTTTGTTGGTCAGGAACTGATTCTAGCGATTCACTATAATTAAGTAAAATCAGTGGTATAGTGAAATATGCACCTAACGAAGATGAATTGAGAATTTACAGAAAATACGGTCTAGGAACAGAGAAATGAGCAAACATACTGATAAGCGAACAAACCTGATAGCTTCCACTGATGAAGCATGGGATAACGGTGAGCTTGGTCGCAGTGAAGCTCACGTCAAAGTGTCTAATGATATAACAGATGAACTGATTAATGAGGCATTGGATTTGCAACCAATTTCAATCAGGTTGAATAAATCTCTGATTGAAGATCTGAAAATGATAGCTGACCTTAATGGCTTGGGCTATCAGCCATTAATCAGGCAAGTTTTAAATCGTTTTGCAAATAGTGAGAAAAAACGGATTCTGACAGAAGCTCACAAAAAGGCGATGAAAAGTGAAAATCAGCAAATAAGCGCCACAAGGCAGCTTGACTAAAGCAATAACTAACTCTAACCCGCTTCGGCGCTGAGGAATCCCCAGAAAATAGACAAGCATAGCGTTGTGTGATCTACTGATTGTTCCACCAAGTCAATAGGGTCACTGCTATGCCTGCACGTCAAGTATGCCATAACTTCT